>DATKZP010000042.1:0-13679 GCA_035527915.1 Methanoregula sp.
CCGGATCCAGGCAGATGATGCAATCTTCCTCGATGTCAGAAGTTACCTGGCTTTCTCCGGCATGCACATCCCCGGAGCCTGGCATATCGATCTCTCGGGAAGCTTTGCCACGCAGGCGGGCTGGGTCCTGCCTCCCGATAAGGATATCATCCTTGTGGTTGAGGATCGAAAGCAGTCAGATGAGGCGGCACTCCAGCTCCACCGGGTCGGGTTTGACCGCGTCACGGGGTATATTGATGGAGGGATGCTCGTCTGGGGTACGGCTGCCCTACCGATCAGCCGTGTCCCGATCATTTCTCCTGAAGAGGCGCATACCCTGATCCGGTCAACTGAGGCGGTCCTAATCGATGTCCGGTCGCGGGAGGAGTGGGAGGCTGCCCATGTCGATGGGTCGATCCACATTCCCTGGCACGATCTCAGAACACGGTATACCGAACTTGATCCTAAAAAGCAGTATATTGTCATGTGTCGGGGGGGTCAGCGGGCGAGTATCGCTGCCAGCATTCTGAAGAGACACGGTATTGGCCGCATCTATAATCTCGGTGGCGGGTATACTGCATACAAACGGGCAGGGTCTGTATGATGATACAAGGGATTTTATATTACGAATGCATCCCATAATTCTGGAGGATATTGATGACAGAATGGTTCATGATGGCGTCCTGGTCACCTTATATCGTCGGCGCAGGGATTGGAGTCCTCATCTGGACGTCCTTCCTTTTGTCTGACCGCCCGCTTGGTTGTTCGACCGCGTATGCCAAAACGGCGGGTATGGTTGAGTCTGCAATCTCACAGAAGAAGAGCGAAAAGATGCCGTATTACCAGAAGTTCACGCCAAAGGTTGACTGGCAGTGGATGCTCATCATCGGAGTGGTGATTGGGGCGTTTCTCTCTGCATACCTCTCCGGCACATTTACGCTACTGATAGTGCCACCGCTCTTTGCCGCCTCGTTTGGGACAGATCCAATCATCCGTTCCGCTGTTGCCCTCCTTGGGGGCATTCTGATGGGGATTGGAGCCCGCTGGGCCGGCGGATGTACGTCCGGGCACGGGATGTCCGGAACACTCCAGCTTTCAGTGGCGAGCTGGGTTGCGGCGATCTGCTTCTTTGCCGGAGGAATTCTGATCGCAGGACTGATCTATGGATTTTCGTTCATTTGAGGGGTGGAAGAATGGTATTTGAACAACTCAGATCAAATGACCGGGCCCAGATCGTCCTCGGGCTTCTTACCGGCATCGTCTTTGGGTTCCTCCTCCAGAAAGGCGGGGTGACAGAGTATAGCGTGATTATCGGCCAGCTTCTCCTCACCGATTTTACCGTCATACAGGTGATGCTCTCAGCTGTCATCGTCGGTATGATTGGTGTTTATGCGATGAAGGGGGCCGGGCTTGCACGGCTCCACTGCAGGATGGGATCGGTTGGCGCAACCGTCATCGGGGGTTTGATCTTCGGGGCCGGCTTTGCAATCCTTGGCTACTGTCCCGGAACCGCAGCGGGTGCTGTTGGATCGGGAGCCCTGGATGCTGCAATCGGTATGGTCGGAATCGCCATTGGAGCGGGGATCTTTGCACACCTTTACCCGCGCCTCAACCAATCGATCCTCAACCGCGGGACATTTCCTGCTGAAACGATCCCGGAACTGGTGGGTGTCCGGCCATGGATTGTCGTAATCGTTATCGCGATTCTGATTGCTGGTTTCTTGTATATGCTTACCATTCTCGGATTCTGACTGGATTAATTCACGAGTGACTGGATACCTCAGGATGAGCGATCCAATGCCTTGTCATCTTTTTTGGTATATAATGATGGAGTAAGCATTTACACTCATAACCCCGGGACTCGGTATGTTTGCAACCCTTTTGACCATCCGCTCATCAGCATCCTCACACTCTTCTTCTATGAAGCGTGCAGTGTAGTCGGCAATCAGGCAGCCAGCATACCATATTTCTTCAGTATCCTTTTATTAAATGAAAATCAGTCGAGACATTTCGTCTCCTTGCATGTTTGTAGCATAACAAGGTAAGGAGACGCCGTACCTTAGCTCTTTTGGTCGATCAGGTCCTAAACTTCTTCTGAAAAATGATCTCTACAGAGCCGTTTTATTTATTAATAAAACTGTATAATCAATTGGTTCGAATGTGTAGCTGTTGCTATCATAAATTATTTTATAGAAACCTGTTATATCAAAGAGTATACCCGGGGATTCCCGGAATCAACAAGGAGTGAATATCTATGGTAAAGAAATTATTAATGGCCGGAGCGGTTCTGCTGCTCTTAGCTTTTATAGCACTCCCCGTGAGTGCTGCGGTGTGTCCCAATCCCGACTGCCCAAATCCTGACTGCCCGGAGAATAAATATCAATACGGTGGTGACAAGGACGCGGGCCAGCAGACGGTAAGTGGGGTTTGTCCCAATCCCGACTGTATTCCGAATGATTATAATTATGGTGGCCCGGGCCAGCACAAGTCTGGCCGCAACCGCTGAGTTCAAGGTAACGATAAATTCATGGATGGGTACTATCCCATCCCTTTTTAATCTAAGTTGATCCTCTGTAACCTCTTACGTGCAATTTTGTTGTTTTCTATTCTGATTGTCATTGAGGTTTTCTCCAGAGTCCTTATTTACTTTTTTCCTTACAGCCTGGAACCCAAAAATCCCGGCTCCCCCAAAACAGCCCTTTCTTTCTCATATCCCTGTCCCAGCCCATATTTTAAGCGATCTGCCATCCAAAAGGGTCTATTAGGGCATTTTTCGGAGCCCGCTTCATGCCGAATCCAGCCAAACGGGACACAATCTGCGTTTTTCCGAAAATATAGGTGCTTAAATTCCGCAAATATTGCACAAAATTGAGGTTTTGACCCCCCTGTGAAAGACTGTCTCCGGCGGTGAATCGCGTTTGTGGTAGAACAGGTCTCCTGAGGTCCCGGGCATTGAGTGCCTGGGTCCTACCTGTCCTGGTCCCGGCTGCGAAGTAGATGCTGGAACGAACGATATTGTTGAGATGTATGGCCCCCCTTGCACCATGGATCGCCCGGACAGCACCGATCCGCTGCAGCCTCTGTGTCACAGAATGTCCGAAATATTCAGGAGGTGAGGGATAGGGATAAGGTTCCCACCAATTCCCTTATCTGTTTCCGTCACGAAACTGCTGGTAGATTTCCATGAAGAGTCAGCATTATCCCCTCAACACCCTGTTCAAACCAGCATCTTCGATGAAGACATGGTTCCGGGGTGGCATCGCACTCATAATCGGTATCATCCTGCTCTTTGCTTACGTGCCGATAGTCCTGTTCTCTGATATGCCTGTAGAATTCTCGTCTGTCATGCTCGGCGGAACGTTAATCCTCGCCGTTCTGCTCTGGTACTGGGTCGGTCTCTATTACGAGAGCATGTATTACGAGCTTCGTGAGGACGAGATCAACTGGAAGCGGGGCGTCTGGTTCCGGACAACCGGGATCGTTCCCTACAACCGGATTACCAACCTTGACGTCCGGCAGGGGCCGTTCATGCGTTTTCTCGGGATCTCGAGCCTTGCTATCCAGACTGCAGGCTACTCCGGGCAGGCTGCGTCGGAGATCCGGATTGAAGCTATCGAGCATGCAGAAGAGCTCCGGGAAGTAATACGGTCAATGGTCCGTGGT
Organism: Methanoregula sp.; assembly: GCA_035527915.1. Lineage (GTDB taxonomy): Archaea > Halobacteriota > Methanomicrobia > Methanomicrobiales > Methanospirillaceae > Methanoregula. The sequence goes on from DATKZP010000042.1 coordinate 3,643, forward strand.
TCCCCGGCACATGACGACGGGACCGGGAGCGGTACTTATGTATCCGCCAGCAGCACGTCCGTCGACCAGCAGATCCTCATTGAGCTGAAAAGCATCCGGTCCCTCCTGGAGAAACGCTGAAACCTGCGTTCTCCCGCGATGCACTACGCCTTAGGAAAAATCGTGAAGAGATGATTATCAAAAAAAAAATCTTTTATAAAAACCATTAACCATTCAATTCACGTGTCCCTCCAATAGTCTGCAAGGATCTCATGCACTCTGGCGAGATTGGAAAATACTTTTCTGAGAAGGTCCGGCTAAAATTCCAGACATCCCGGAACGAATAGTTCAGGATTTGATCTTTGCCGGGCAGGAGAAGATTTAAATTGGAGATGTGCAATCATCATCACGATGATGAGGATCACGGCATGTGCAAAAGGCAGGGTTCATGGTGTCGGGTACCGCTACTTTGTTATTGACTGTGCACGGGAGACCGGCGTATCCGGATTTGTTAAAAATATGCCTGATGGTTCAGTTACCATTGTTGCCGAGGGCAGCAATGAAACTCTTGACACCTTTGTAAAGATGGTCCAGACACACAACAATAAGGCAATCAGGGTTGATGCGCTGGAAGTCACCCACTCAAAACCGACCGGGGAGTTTTCCGGGTTCGGGATACGCTGGTGAGCGACATGGTGATACAGACAGAAACGAAATACCCGAAGCGTGCACCTTCCGAATTCATCCGGGCTCCTGATCCTGCAGAAGCACTCAAGTTACAGGAGAGACTGAGGTATCACTGCATACTTGAAAGAACTATCGATATCTGTGAAATCCGGCATCTTGCAGGAGCTGATGCTGCCTATGATCAGGACACGATATATGCTGCCGTTGTCGTCATGACATTTCCCGGGCTTGAGGTTGTGGAAAAAACATGTTCGGTACAGAAAGTCACGTTTCCTTACATTCCCGGGCTGCTGTCCTTCCGTGAAGGACCGGCGATCCTGGATGCGTTCAGCAACATTACCACGGTTCCCGATCTTATCGTTATGCATGGACACGGGTATGCACATCCGAAAAGGTTTGGTCTGGCCAGCCATATCGGATTGCACCTTGATATACCTTCAATCGGCGTGGCAAAACGCCTGTTGATCGGGGATTGCGCTCTGCCCGGTGCGGCATGCGGATCCACTGAGCCGGTACGAGACAACAGCGAGATTATCGGCAGGGCTGTAAGGACCGTACAGGATGCAAAGCCGGTTTTTGTTTCTGCCGGGCACAAGGTGGATCTTGCCCAGGCTGTTGACATGGCGCTGAAAACGACAACAATACACAGGATCACCGAACCGGTCTGGCATGCGGACCGGGTGTCGCGGCAATGCAGGGATAGTCAATCCGGTACTGAACTCCCATCCGTCTCTGATTAGTAATCGAGCTGCTTCCCCCCCCAAAACGGACAGCCGGGGTGCCCCCTGCCACCATCCCTGCCATGAGCCGGCGTAAGCCCGGTCCGGAAAACCGTCCTTCTTTTCATCTTTCCTTATCAAATCCGGCTGCAACGTCCCTTCAGGTTTCTGCGACGTGAAACCAGCCAGACCCCGATCAGATAGTATGTATCCGGCCTCCCGCTCATTCTTTTTCACCTTTCCCCTCAGGGGGAGGCCCGAGCAGGAACCCGATCCACCGGGTCTCATCAAACAGTTCACAGAACATCTGAAGGAAGAGCGTTAAGGGAACTGCAAGAAGAACACCGATTCCGCCAAGAATCCATCCCCAGAAAAAAAGAGAGATGAACACCACGGCAGTAGAGAGTTCCAGTCCCTGGGCTGTGATGAGGGGGAACATAATGTATTCGGCAAGAAAGTCCATCAGCCCTGTTCCGACAACTACCAGGAGGGCCGAAAGAGGCCCGAGATCGAACCAGGCAAAGAGCATTGGCGGAACAATGGCAATCCAGAACCCGATATTCGGGATAAAACCGAGCAGGAATGCTAAAAAACCCCAGAATATGGCATATTTCACCCCAAGGAGTGAGAGAATAATTGCCGTTCCGATACCCGAGACAAGGTTCACCTCAGTCCTGATAACGAGGTAGTCAACGTTTTTCTGTGCGAGTGCAATGAACCGGTTCACGTCACCGGGCCGGTATTCTCCGATAATGATCTGCAGCTTTTGCGAGAATCCCTTTGCTTCAAAGAGTAAAAAGAGGGTGGTAAGAAAGACCACGACCAGGGAACCTGCAATATCCCAGAGATTGCTGATAAGACCGTGGATTTCGGCAGAAAATGACTGGATAAGGTTCTGGAAGGTCAGGGATGCCGGATCGATCCCGATTGAAATGAGAAACGGGCTGGCTTGTTCAACGCTGCTCTCAAGTTTCTCCAGGTAGCTGGGAAGATCGGACAGGAGCTGGATAAAGGACCCGGCTATCCCAACCATGAAAACAGCAATGATTGCGAAGAAGATTATCAGGGTAAGGATAAGGGCCCGGCGGGTGGAGAGACCTTTTCTTTCAAACCAGTGGAGGAGCGTGCCGAAGATAAGCGTAAGGTAGACCGACAGGATAAACGGACCGAGAATCGGGGATGCAGCCTGTATGCCGGCAAAGAGTACTATTGCTGCAGCCATGGCGATCAGGATACCGGATAGACCGGATTCCTTCGATAACGATTGAGCGGGATTCATGGAAAGCGGATTCCGGATAACTTGTATCTGGTTTTAGTCTTGCGCAGGTACCCTATAAACGTTCTCCGGTTATCCGTTCTCTCCCGTACAAGCCCGGTGTTTTAAGAGACCTGGCAGGTGTGCAGTCTGCTTCTTCAGATAATAATGTGCTGACCGGAGATTTCAGACTCAATGCCGGGTATTATTTTTTTGATTTATCTTACTTTTTTATTCACTGGCAGACTTTCATGGATGATAAACAAACCCACAACTATGCCGTACAGGAAACCAACAAATGCCCCTTTTATTCCGTCAAAAAGCCTTTCCTTTCATTTCCCCCTCCCCCAGCCCATCCAACTCATGATCGCCCATCCAATAGGTGCTAGTAGGGCACATTTTTGTGCACGATTTATGCCGGATCCAGCCAAACGGGGCACGCCCTGCGTTTTTCCAAAAAACAGGTAATTAAATTCAGCGAATATGGCACTAAATTGAGGTTGTGCCCCCCCCTCATGGAAGGTAGTCTCCGACGGTGAATCACGTTTGTGGAAGAGCAGGTCTCATGAGGTCCCGGGCCGGAATGACCGATCCCAAAACAGGCATTCCTTTCCTCCTGACCGTGCTACCCCCCCAGCTCCCTTGAGTTTTGCCTCCCAATAGGTGCTATTAGCGGTCTTTTTCAGCTTCGATTCGGCCCCAGACAGCCAAATGAACAACAGAATAGAATATTTCGAAAACAATTGTGTCGTTTTTCCATGAATTAGTGCTATTTTTATGAGTCGGGAACCTTTTACATAAGACGTCTCCGACGATGAAGGGGTGAAGAAAAAGAGTAGGTTTCTCATGATCCCCGGGCCGGAATGACGTGTCCTGATAACAGGTGTTCCTTTCCTCCTGACCGTGCTACCCTGCCAGCCCAAAAAAGGGGCTGCGGGAAGACCGCTAAATTGACAGGTCAAAATCCTCTCAAATCAGCCAAATACGGGAAAAACTCATTTAAATTCATATTTTTTATGAGCGTTGACACTTTTTTTACCGGACAAAAAACACCTTCGTCCGTTTGCCAAAAGGAGCATTTTACGGGCTTATTTGAGATACAGTCCTGCCTTCACCCTTATTACACATCCCGGGGCCTGCCGTATGCCGAACCCGGCCAAATGGGGCACTACTCCCGCCCCTTCCCAAACAGCAGGAGTTCGTCCGCCCTGTTCCGCTCCTATCCGGCGTGCGGCTGGGACTGAACGGAAGGTGGTGGCGGGCCAACGATGCGAGCGGATGTAAGCAGGGGGTGCCTGGGATAGTTATAATGGAATCTGCTTGAAAATACATCGTGAGGGTATCTTGAAGTCGCATAGATCCGGAAACACTATTACGAAAATACATTAATGTACGAATTGCATAGTTTGACAGAGGATATTGTGATTGCAGGGATGTGGGGGAAATGAACGATAAAAAATATCCGGTGTACCGGCATCTGATATTTCGCATCCATGCATTACGGCAGATGTTCCAGCGGAGAATCTCGGATTCTGATATTCGTGAACTGCTCGGACGTGGAATAATCATAGAAGAATATCCTGATGATGTACCATATCCCAGTTGTCTCATTTCAGGAACAGTAAACGATCGCCAGCTTCACGTCGTCATGGCATACAATAATGTAGATCTTGAAGCTATTGTTTTCACAGCATACGAACCAGACCCGGATACATGGTCTGAAAATTATACACGGAGAAGATCATGAAGTGCGTCATCTGTAAACACGGGAATACCAAAGAGGGCACGACAACCGTCACCTTTGATCGTGACGGAATGACCCTTGTCGTAAAAGATGTCCCTGCCCAGGTCTGCACAAACTGCGGCGAGGATTACGTGGATGAGCATGTTGCTCACGAAATTCTTACCATTGCAGAACGCATGGCAAAGAGCGGAGCACAGGTGGATGTACGAAGGTACGTTCCCGGCTCTGCGATGCCGTGTTAACCAAATCTGCTTTTTTCTGTAATAGTTAATTTCGTATCCATTCCCGTGTCACTTGTGTCACATTGAGGGCTCGTGATCTCCTTGATGATCGCTTCGTCAATCTAAGTGCTTCCCGCCCCTTCCCAAACAGCAGGAGTTCGTCCGCCCAGTTCCGCTTCTATCTTGCGTGCGGCTGCGACTGAACGGAAGGTGGTGGCGGGCCGGAGGTACGAGTGTTTGAAAGTGGAGGGTGCTGAAGGGAAAGGAGAAAGATCTGTGCAAATGTCAACCTTAATCAAAAAAGGACTGGATCCTGGTCAGATCAGAACCGTTTATACTTCTTATGGACCTGCTCGATCCTGGAGAACATCCACGACCCTCCTTACTCAACCCTCCACCCCCATCCCCCGCTGCAGCATCGCCCGCAACTGCCTTGCCCGGAACCTCACGTGGGGATCGGCCCGGAGGAGAGCCGGGTCGATTACATCAGAGACATGCCCTTTGATCTGCTTATCATCTCCGACCCGGGCGGTCACGGTGACGCGGTACCAGCACCGGTTCCGTGAGCCGTCCTTCTTCACTTCCCGGTAAAATCGGGCGAGACTCCGGGGGTCGGGGAAATTTGCCACGGTCTCCCTGCACATCTCCTCTATTGCCTGGTTATATTCTGCTATCCCTTCTGGAATTTCCCGGTCACGGATGGTAGACTCGAAGGTAAAGTCAACTCCCGGCTTCCCGGCCTCCTCTACGATCCGGGCGTGCAGCTCGATACCGCCGGCAAGATATTCATCGCCTTCCTTTTGGAATACTTCCTGCTCTCCACTCGGTTCTGGTTCGGTCATTCTGGTATTTCCCGGTTCGATCTCCTACTTTGAATTCATTCCCATTTTTCTTTTTGGGTTTTTTAAAAGCCCGTCGAATGTCCGGTCCGCCCCATTCCGCTCCTATCTGGCGTGCGGCTACGATTGAGCATGAGGTGGCGTGAACCGGTGGTGCGCTTTTGGCTTTTATATGGCTCTTTTGCCCATAACAGAATCCTGACTTTGAGGGTTTTTAACATAACATGAATTCAAACGGATTTGTGATCTTTCACGTTGTGGGCGATTTTCTTATTCAGTTTTTCATACATAACCTCAATCTGATCAACCGGATCATCAATAATCGTTGTCTGCTTACGATCCCCAACCGGTTTGACCAATTCCCGCTCCAGATTGCTGAATGCAATAGTAAAAGACGCTTCCCACTGGTTGAATATCTTTACGCATTCCTGTAATTTTTTAATTTTTGATCCCGATTCGAGCCGGAAAAAGGGTCTTGGTGTATCATACTCTGAAGTTTTTTTCCACGTAAACAATCCATAACTTTCAGCAATACAAGACTGGTATTCCTTTCCCAGCCAGTCTATTTCGGAATATAACTCATCAAACTTTTTTTGCAATGCCTTCTCTTTTCGGAATGTTTTGTCATTTTTAAAGATCCGGTAATAGGAATCAACCTTTTTCCTGTATGTTTCATCACGGATGATTTTTTGATAAAATTCCCTGAACTGGATAAGCAGGGGAGCTGCCAGATTTTTTAACTGGCGCTTCTGATGATAGGCAGCGGACGTTTCTTTGAGATATTTCTGGTAATTTCCCTTCAGGACCTCCCTGACCCAGACCGCCAGCGGGATTTTAGGGTTATTGGTCGTGAACAGCGTCTGGTTCTTTGCATTCAGTCCGACACTCCGGATGCTCTTTGAGATGAAAATATGATTTTCAGGACCTGTATCAAATATTGAATCGTCGATATAGGGGATGGTCTCCTCAAGCCGATCGTCTTCATCGTAAAGATGAGAATCATACCAGGATTCAAAATCCCTTGATCTCTCTAAAAAATTATCCAGTAACCAGTACGATTCAATTCCTTCGTTCCGGTATTTCTTATCCCTGTCTTCCAGGTCATTCGGAGAAATGGTACTGATTTGTACTTCGAAAACAATTTTCCGGCCATCTTTGATTGCATATATATCCGAGATCCATGTCCGGTCCGGTGCCGGAAATTCGACATACGTCTCCCAGTTTTCGGATTTACAGGTCCGGTATATCTGATATTTGATTTCCAGATGCTCTCTGGACTCCTGTGCATAATTGCATCCGGTATCAACCGCGTGATAGAAGTGCTGCGTTCCCTTTTTTGATATCCTTAAATGTCCCGCCGCTCCGCAACAACCCATAGTGACGGACAGTCCGTTTTTATGGCGTACCTGAAGGTTTTTCCATTTCTCTATGGAAAGGTCTGGGCCGATAATTGTTTCTCCCTCAACAATTGCCTTCAGTGGCACAATGATCCTATTTACATATTATCAGTTAAATCCTGCCCGGAAATTTTCAAATCCGACATGTCATCAGATCCGGAGGAGAAGAAATCTTCAGGTTTCTTTGAATTTGATCCGTGATTAAAAATTCTACCGCTATCCGGTTGAAAAAAGTAAAACGGATCCAATGAACCTCACACAGCCCAACCTGGCCCCCCCCTCACCGGAGAAGGGGTGCCCCACAACCCCCATCATCCCCGCCATTACCTTCCTCCTCGGCATCGTCGCCGCGTACCTCGTCTTCCGCCAGCAGATCAGCGCAATCGAAGGGTGGGCGAGAAATGATCTCGAACGCTGGAAACTCGAATGCACGAGCGATATCCGAAAGGATTCCGTCAACCGCTCACGTTCCACGCTGAAGGGCAGGATCTCCGGGCAGATGGCCCCGCTTTTGCCGGAGTTTCCTTTTTCTTCTGCCGATGCCCGGTTCATCGGGAACCCGATTGACTTTGTTGTGTTTGACGGGTATACCCTGGTGAAGGATGAGAAGGGAGATACGATCAGTGTCGTGCTGGTGGAAGTGAAGAAGGGTAAGGGGAGGCTCACGCGGGAGGAAGGGCTGATCAAGAAGGCGGTATGTGCAGAGCGGGAGGGGACTAAAGCTGACGGGGACCGTAATGAGAGGGTGAAAATTTTTTAAACGGGAAGGCCGGAAAAAACTCGAGAAATTTATTTTTCCGGAACATTCTCGCCAAGAGGCTTAAGAATCGTTGTTACGAGGCTGCTTACGTTTTCTGCTTTCACGAGTGCCATACAGCAGAATCCTCCCTCGTTTTCAAGGGTGAACAATGCAAGCTTATCACCCGGCCGTATGCCTGTTTTTTCCCTCAGATCTTTGGGAAGTACCATCTGGCCGCGTTCATCGACACTCAGTAACGCCTCCATTTTGTAAACCGATCCGACATTACATTCGCAGGATTTATCTTCAGAAATTCCGGGGGGAACAGCACTTTTTTTCTTCGTCATAGTCTTGTGCACAACTGATTATTTTATATCTATTTAATTCTTCAGAAAAATCAGAATAAAAAAATCCGGATACCCGGGTTTCTCATGCATAATTATCCACCCATAAAAGAAAAATCAGAACAGACTGCATCTGAACTACAACCGGAACTGCAATGAATTTTTTTGTCCCCAACGCTGCTTACACACTATACTTTCAGCACAATCTTACCTTTCTGATTAATCTGATAGGTTTAAATATTCTGAAGTTTACATTGTTTTTGTGATTTGGATATGACCAGAAACAATGACTATCCGAATTCAGGGATGTACCATGAAAATGAAACCCACGAATGAAAAAACAATCAAGGATGAGATCAGGAACAATTACGGGACTATTGCACGGACGGGCGGATCGTGCTGTGGCCCTGCATCCTCATGCGGAAGCTCTCCCGCATCCGACGCCTCCCGGAATGTCGGCTATTCCGATGACGATATATCTGCTGCACCAGACGGCGCCAACCTTGGCCTGGGCTGCGGGAACCCCGTTGCCATCGCTTCGCTCCAGAAGGGGGAGACCGTTCTCGATCTTGGATCGGGCGGGGGTTTTGATGCATTCCTTGCAGCAAAAAAAGTCGGCTCAACCGGCAGGGTAATCGGTGTCGACATGACGCCGGAGATGATCGAACGGGCAACTGCCAATGCAAAGGCGGGGGGGTATTCTCATGTCGAATTTCGCCTTGGCGAGATTGAAAACCTGCCGGTCGATGACAATTCTGTTGATGTCATCATATCCAACTGCGTGATTAACCTAGCACCAGATAAGGGCAAGGTGTTTGCAGAAGCATTCCGGGTCTTAAAACCTGGCGGCCGGCTCATGGTATCCGATACGGTCATGACACGACCGATTCCTGAAGCGATCCGGAAATCCGTAGCCGCGTACGTTGGTTGTGTTTCCGGAGCACTTATGAAAGAGGAGTACCTGTCAATGCTCCGGGCTGCCGGATTCGTAAAGGCTGATATTGTAAAAGATTCCCCCTTGAAAGAATCCACTATTGATTTCGCAGCCTTAATCAGGGACCTGGGATTTCCGATAGACAAAAAACCAGAAGAACTGGCCGAGATCAGTGCAGTATTTAAGGAAAGTATCTCGAGCATAACCGTTACGGCGGTCAAGGATGCTGCCGGCCGGAAGAATGCTTAAAGGAACTGATCATGAAAGTTGTTGCATTCAACGGTAGTGCCCGTTAGGACGGCAATACCGCCATTCTTGTCAATACGGTGTTTGCGGAACTCCAAAAAGAAGACATCAGGAACGAGCTTGTCCAGATGGCAGGAGAGGAGATCCGGGGTTTTACTGCCTTCGGCAAGTGCTTTTAAGAACCAAGACAAGCGGTGCGCAATAAAAGATGATATCCTCAACGACTGTATCGAAAAGATGCTGGATGCAGAAACAGAAGCCGGGATAATTTTTTCAAACGGATTTTTTTAGGCACGTATCATTAATCCCGGCCGGTCGGTCGGCAGCCGGCCCGGCCGGGCGTGGAGAGCAGACACGAAAAAGCCAATACTACCTTATCAGGAAATCCGGTTGCCCTCATTTTACAAAATCCTTATTCAGGTTCACAACATATCACTTCCAATCCAGGTAATTGTCATGTCGCACCACCGGCATAACCTTGCAAAACCAGCAGGGCAGCCCCCCGGAACTCTCCCCCTGAATAATGACTCCCCTCACCCACCGGTCCTTATCAGGATAATCGATTATGACGCCACCAATCTCCAGGAAAAAACGGTCAGGCAGATCTCGGAATGCTTCTCGTTCCGGGACACCGAAACGGTGACCTGGATTAATATCGATGGCCTTGGAGACTCAAAAATCATCGAAGATCTCGGAAAACACTTCGCCATCCACCCGCTTATCGTCGAAGATATTTTTAATACCGGGCAGCGCCCGAAGACAGAGGATCTCGGCCAGTATCTCTACATCCAGCTGAAGATGATTTCCTTAAGTGATACGGAGCCGGGCATCAAAATAGAGCACATAAGTCTTCTCCTTGGGCCAAACTACCTGATATCGTTCCAGGAAAATATCGGGGATATCTTTGATCCTGTGCGGGAACGGATACGGAAA
>DATKZP010000043.1:0-29179 GCA_035527915.1 Methanoregula sp.
GTGGTCATGATGAGCGGGTAGTCCTTGTCCGGTACTTCTGCCGGGTATTTGAACTCGATAGGCGTTAAGATGCCAAGCCCATCAGCGTGTGAGAACTTCTCCTTGTGCAGGATGGGTGTGCCGGGGTGCTCCTTGGTCGGGCAGGGCCAGTGGAGTGCTTCGGGTTTGTCAAGGCGGGTATAATCCATGCCACCATAGGATGGGGTGACCTTTGCCACTTCCGTGAAGATCTCTTCTGCACTCTTGAACGGGAACTGTTTCTCGTATCCCATTGCAATTCCGAGTTCACAGATGATCTGCCAGTCCGCCTTTGCCTCACCGGGCGGGTCCTGTGCTTTTCGCCATTTCTGGACGCGGCGTTCGGTGGACGTCTGCGTGCCTTCCTTTTCGGCAAAGCAGGCTGCCGGGAGAACAACGTGTGCGAGTTCTGCTGTCTCAGTCATGAAGATATCCTGCACGACCATGAACTCAACGTTCTTTAACCCTTTTTCAACATGGTGAAGGTCCGGGTCGGAGAGCATCGGGTTCTCACCCATGATATAAACGCACTTGACCTTGCCGGGCTCATCTGCAAGAACATTGATTAACTTGGTAACCGGCAGACCGACTTTACCTTCGGCTATGTCACAGCCCCATGCGTCGATCATCTTTTGGCGCATTGCAGGGACAATAACCGACTGGTAACCGGAGTACACATTTGCAAGGGCTCCCATGTCGCAGGCGCCCTGCACGTTGTTCTGTCCACGCAGTGCACAGACACCGCCGCCCCGCTTGCCGAGGTGCCCGGTGACCATCTGGAGGTTTGCAACGGATTTGACGTTGTCCACACCGGTGGTGTGCTGGGTGATACCCATGGAGTACAGGACGTTGCTGGATTCTGCCTTGGCAATCCACTCTGCTGTGGTTGCGAGGTCCTTTGCCGGAATGCCGCTGATCTTGGAAACATTCTCAAGGCTGTAGGCATCCTTCATGACGACTTCTTTTAGTTTCTCGTAGTCCTTGGTCCTCTTTGCAATGAACTCCTTGTTCTCCCAGCCGTTCTTGATGATGTACTGCATGATACCATTGAGGATGGCCACATCGGTACCTGAGTAAAACTGCATGTAGAGGTCAGCCTGTTTTGCCGTCGGGGTAAACCGTGGGTCAGCAACGATAACTTTGGCACCACGCTTCTTTGCGAGCATGATCTGGCGCCCGATGAGCGGGTGCTGCTCAAATGTGTTGGAACCAAGAACAAAGATGCACTTGGACTCGCCAATGTCCTCAATCGAGTTGGTCATTGCACCGGATCCAAACGCCCCGGCAAGGCCGACGACCGTCGATGCATGGCAGAGCCGGGCACAGTGATCAATATTGGGTGTCTTCAGGACGGCACGGGCAAACTTCTGCATCAGGTAGTTCTCTTCGTTGGATACCCGGGCTGATGAGAGACAGGCCATCTCGTCACCCTTGTATGACTTGAACTTCGATACGATGAGCTTGTAAGCCTCGTCCCAGCTGGCCTCGACAAACTTGCCATCCTTCTTAATGAGGGGCTTTGTCAGGCGATCCGGGCTGTTCACAAATTCCCATGCATAATTCCCCTTGGGGCAGAGTTTGCCCTCATTTACGGGAGTGCGGTGCCACGGCGCGACGCCCACAACCTTCTTGTCCTTGACAACAAGGTTGAAGCCGCAACCGCAGCCGCAATACGGACACGTGGTTGGTACGTACTTCATTTCCATAATAATACCTCCTACAATTGCGAATTGGATCAACCAACATTAAATCTTGTGATTTATTGGTGAAAAAATCAATAAATTTTCGAAAGAAAAATTTTTAATATATTTTACTCTCTATCAAAATTTACCCTTTTTAGTTATTGTCATCCCTGATACGCGAGTGTCTTTTGCCGCAAACGCATGGGTTAAATACTAAATGCCTGCTTAAAACGGATTTATTTAGTTGAATTTACCTGTATTCCGGCAGAAAAAATGAATGATCCTCACGATTTTTACAAGTTCATAACCCCAATCTCCTTTGAAACCCTCTTTTCCCTGATAATAAAAGTTTTTAGATAATTCTCATCTTATGCGAGTTAAGAATACGCAGGCACTATCTTTGTATAGCGAGGCATTGGCGGGTCCGGACCAATCCTGACTATTGCGGGTTATAAAAAACAATCTCTCTCCTCACAATTATCCGTTTCTCGCTTTAAAACGTAAGAAAATGTGTTTCTCATAAAAAGGGTCTCTTTGAAATCTGATGACGGAGACGTTTCGTGCAAATAAAAGTGAACAATTTGATTAACCGCAGATTCAACTGCTGATTTTAGTATCCGGTGTTAGTTTTGTGGTACCAGCGATGACTTCATAGTGAGAAGGAATCTGCCCTCCAAGTACCTTCTAAAAAAATATTTGCATGGCAGATTATGATTCAGATCTATTGTGCAGACCCCCATGGCAATTATATTGTGCAAATAAATATAAATATACAAAAATTATTCTGGTTAGTCACGGAGTATCCTGGGGATGATCACGTGGCATGGAGGAAGTAAAAATGAAACTCAATGTGATGTCCGGCACCATAATGGAAGCAGATTATCTGGTCAGGCAGGCGAGGGAAAAGGCGATGGCAGGAGATCATATCAATGCTGTAAATTACCTCAAAAATGCAATTGAAGCGAATCCCAGGTATACTGAGGCATATACACTGCTGGGTAACTGCCAGGATTGCCTTGGCCAGAATGAAGAGGCAATCGCATCTTATGATAAAGCACTTCAGATTGATCCCGGTCATGCAGAGGCATGGTTCAATAAAGGAATGAGTCTGAAAAAGACAGGACAAATCAAAGAATCATTGCAGTGCATCGAGAAGTCAATCGATCTGTATTGCGGCAGGTAATTTCATATCGCCTGTATTTACCTGCCTTTCGACAAAAAAAGGATAAATCAGCGGGTGGGGAACAAAAAAAACTCATCTCTTATCTCTAATAAATTTCCCCCTTTTTTTATACAGTTTGGCTATACAAACTGCAATCCGGATAACCAGCGTCAGGTTTCCTATCCTCATTCCCTCATACTTTTTGCAGCCCTCCCTTACCTTATGAAAAAGGGAGGGAAAAGTCCCTGGCAAATTTTACGGTGCTCCAACCAATGTATTGATATGCCGTTTCAACCATAGAACCGATCAAGCGGGGGTACATATGCCACACCTGAAATCTATTCCCGATGAAGTAAAATGGCGACTTGCCGCAAAGCTGGCCGCTCTTCTGCCTGTGCTTTATGAGAGCGCATATCGCGGTGTCGTGGGGGAGAAATACGATGAGATTGAGCAGGAGATCTGGATGGAACTCTCCCGCATGGCGCTTGACATCGTCCAGGATCTCTCCCTCCCCACCAGTACCGCGAGCGAACTTGCCGAGAGCATGAGGACAGTTATGACGATATTGTTTGGTCCCGATTATAAAAGTGAAACCCTCAAAGTATCAAAAGATGGTGTAGTCGTCCTCATCAGACAATGTCCTCTCCTTGAATCCGGCCACGACCTGGGCGCCGGGGGTCCCGGTATATTTCATAAGTGCATGGTGTTAACCCTGACTACGGTCCCACTTCTTAATAAGGGATACACTGCACGATTTGTCCGGACCATGTGTACGGGTGACCGTCAGTGTGAAATTAAAATTGAAGAGGTAAAACAATCCGCTAAGGATGAACAAAAGAAAAAATAATGGGCGGCGTTGTCCGATACGGTTCTTATGTATTTATTTGAGATAATATCCAGCTGCCATGAAGATGAGCCCGAGATAAAACATGATGGCAAACGGCCATGAGAAACCAAGGTTTATGGTGTCGAGTCGCTTGAGATCCTGGATGAAGAGCATGGCAAACCCGATGATAAATAATCCGATGCTGAGCTGAGTTTTGGTCGCTTTATCCATTGATACACTCCCTTTTACTAAAAGTATCTCAATCCGGCAGGAAAAAAGGTTTGTTGTTACCGGCAAAAAATTTTAAAAAATTGTGGGATTTAAAAATTACCGATAACCAGAGAATACAGCGACTCATCCGGCCAGGGTGGTGAATGTATATCCTGAACAAGGATGCGTTCTTCAGGATACCCAAGATTTTCGCAGAGCGCGACTTTCATGGGCAGGGAGAGTGTGGTAAGGCGGGAATACATCTCCTGGACGTTAAATTTTGGATCGGCGAGGAGAAAAACGATCTTCCCCAGTTTTACTTCGTCAACGGTATCCTGCATCCCTTTTTCATGCCCCTTGCCATGTGCCACAACCACAGACACCCGTGAAATCGGGATATGCAATCGGGCTGTTGCAACCTGAAGAGAAGATATCCCGGGTATCACTTCGCCGGCAAGATACCCGAGTCCGGCAAGCATGGGATCGCCGGTGGAAAGAATCACGGCATCCTGGGGGAGTTTTTCAAGATTTTTGAAGTCATCGATCGTCTTTACCGCACAACCAAATGAAATATGTGATTTTGCAAGCTCGATTGCACGATGAGATCCAAAGATCGTTGTAGCCCGGGAAATCTCGCGGATTGCCTGTTCGGTGAGCATTCCCGGTCCACAACCGACACCAATAATTTTCATAGGCTTTCTCCAATAATCGCACCATCGCGGTTCACAATTATTACCCGGACATGAGGGTATCCTTTTTTAAATACGGCAAGACTCGACTGCATAGCAGGGTGAAATGCAGGAGACCCTGTAAATTCCTCGACAGTGACATATCCTGTACCATCAAGGATGTGCGGATTTATATACCGGAGGATGAGCCCCGGGAGTCCGAAAAGGATCACCTCTCCCTTCGCCGCACCAAGCGCCTCGCCGATCTTTCCGCCAACCAGCACCACCTCATGATCCGGATACCGGAGGCGTGCATACCGGAGCCCGATCCGCCCGGTAGTGAGTACTGGGTTGCTCGCGGCTGACACCCGTTCCCGCATCGATTCTTCAAGATGGTCATCCCACGGTTCAACGAGCCCGGTGGTTCCCAGCACGGAGATCCCTCCTTCCACACCAATCCGGGGGTTGAGTGTTTTTTTGGCAATCGCAGAACCCTGGGGGATAGAGAGTTTAACCTGCGCACCCGAGAGTCCTTGTTGATCGATCGCTTCCTTGATTGATATGAGGATACATGCCAGCGGAGCAGGGGTGATGGCAGGTTCTCCTTTCCGGAAACGAGGCGTATCCCGTGAAAACCTGCCTATACCATCACCAGGTAAAAAGCGGATCTCGTCATCCAAAGGTAATGCTTCTGCAATGAACTCTATTCCTGCGGTAACATCATCCGGATAATCTCCGGCAAATTTTTTTGAAGAGGCTTTCCCGGCAAATCCAATCACCGGCACTTCTGCTACGAGTCCACAGGGGATATGGACGGGAACCGATGTGACAACTCCGGAAAGGGAAAGAATTGCAGCTTTACAGGCAGCAGCTGCAGTTGTTCCGGTGGTATATCCGCGCCGGATAACCGTACCAGACGCAGTGAGGACCGCAAAACCCTCCTCTGCCAGGCGGAGCAATTCCGGGGATTTGCACTTCTTTACCCATGCCTCGGGATAATCAAAGCCGGTGACCGGATCTCTCATCCTTTTTTGCCTTCAATAAATATCGTGATGCACTCGTTCATGGCCGCAACTGCAACCGGTGTGCCGCCCCGTGTTCCTTCAGTAGATATTGAAGGCACTCCTGTCGTGCGCAGCAGTTCCTTTGACTCGGCAGCATTGACGAAACCCACCGGGGTCCCGATGATGACGGCCGGGCAGATACCCGTTTCAATCATTTTGCACAGGGACAGGAGTGCGGATGGAGCGTTGCCGATTACAACGATCGATCCTGCGAGTTTTTCCTCAAGCGCAATAAACCCGGCTGAACTCCTCGTGATCTCGCGTTCCTTTGCGATCTCCGCACCGAAATCCAGAGCACAGATCACATCGCTTGTATGCCCTTTTTTCTGGATACCAACCTGAACCATACGAATGTCGGTAATAATCGTTACTCCCTGACGGAGAGCGGTGAGTGCTGCAGGAACAGGATCATTGCAGAACCGCATAATATCTGCCATGCCAAAATCACCGACAGCGACAGAACACCGCTGCCTGACACGGTCTTCGTCATTTGCATTGCCAACCCTGGTTCGTGCAAGCGTCCGGGATTTTTTCGAGATCTCATACGCTTCTTTGGTCTCAGCACCGGGATCAATATACGTATTTACGGTGGTATCCCCGTGGCGTAATAATTCCTTTGACGTCATCACCCATCCTCCATATCCTGCTCTCCTTTCCGCCAATGATTACGGTCGTATGCATGTCCACAGCGTCTTTTACCTTTTCCACACCGGCAAGTGTCGTGATGATTACTTCTTCATCATCGCGTAACGCGTTCCGGACGATTGCAACCGGTATTTCCGGACCAAGATACTTCCGGGCATGTTCTATGGCGAGTAAAAAGTTGTGCGGTCTTCCCCGGCTCTTCGGGTTGTAGAGCACTACCGGGATTCCAACCGAAAAGACCGCGTCAAGCCGCTGCTCTATCACTTCGAGCGGGGTTAAAAGATCCGATAAACTGATTACGGCAAAATCACCTGACAACGGAGATCCGACTCTTGATGCTACGGCATTTGCCGCAGTGACCCCCGGAATCACTTCAACTTCGATATCAGCACCGGAATGCTCAAGGACTTCAAGAACAATGCCTGCCATGCCGTAGACCCCGGCATCGCCTCCCGAAACAATGGCAACTGCATGGAAACGGGCAAGATCGATCGCCTGCTGTGCCCGCTCAACCTCTTTTCCCATTGAGCTCCGGATCACGTTTTTTCCCGTAAGCAGCGGTTCGAGAGGATCAAGGTACGAAGCATTGCCAATCACATAATCAGCAACGGCTATTGCTTTTAGTGCCCGGGGGGTCATGTATTCCCTGCGTCCGGGTCCAAGCCCGACTATGGCAAGACTGCCTTTTTTTGTTTCAGTGTGCGATGGCAACCGTAACCCTCCCGTAAACTTTCTTTCCCATAACGAGTTGTTTTTTCTTTGCAACGGCAAGCGCACATGGCTCGGCAACGCCCAACAGGCCGATCTTTGTTGCGCGGGACAGGGTAATTCCTGTCTGTGCGTTAATTGTTTCATCGTCAAGGAATATTAAATTGCCAGAGAGGACAGAGATTGCTTCAGAGAGTCCTGTTTCACCGCTCTTTTTCTGCGTGGTGGCATAGACCAGCACATCGTGTTCTGCTACCCCTGTTTCTGCAAGTGCATTCCTGATGGCATCCAGAACTTCCTGCACCTTCACCCCTTTACGGCACCCGATCCCAACAGTAAACTCACCTTTCTTTAAAAGGATTGAAACATCGGGACCTGCGATGACGATGCCGGGACCCTTCACGGCAAATACCGGTACATCGATATCAAGCATGGCGGCATTCACCTGGCGGGTTGATTCCCGGTTAACAATATCACACCCGCTCCGTTCTCCAACAGCCTCCACCGAATCCCTGCCGGTTGCTTCGGTTGCTGTCGTGATTACCGGCTGGATGCCCAGTGCCGACAACTCTTTTGCCAGTTCATTTGCCCCGTGATGACCCCCGATAAGCGGTATGGCATACGCAAGGTCAGGACTCAGGACAACCACAGCCGGGTCATTCCATTTATCCTTGAGAAGCGGAGCAATGCTGCGCACGACAATTCCCATTGACATGATGGCAACGATCCGTCGTGTGTGGGGGAATATCTCAGAAAAAATGTCAGGAGTATATTCCCGGACGTCAGCACCAAGAAAATGTGCGACCGTTTTTGCTTCGTCCAAAAACCGGAAAAGTGCGATGACTACTGTATCGGTCATGTATAGAGATATGACCTCGTGTAACCCTTCTTTTCAGGTTGCACCACGCCGCCCACGATCAAAAGAGCCGTATGCTCGATCCCTTCTTTATGGGTTTTTTGTGCAATATCTGCAACCGTTCCCCGTACAATTTTCTGATCAGGCCATGAAGCATGGTAAACAACCGCTGCCGGTGTATCCTGCGGACAGGCAAGTTTTTTTGTAATCTCTGCGAGTTTTTCTGTACCGAGAAAGATGACCATGGTCATGCCAAGGGCAGAGAGTTCTTCGATCTGATCGTGAGCCAGTGTTTTTCCCGCAGGCCGCGTGACAATCAGGGATTCAGACACTCCACGAAGCGTGAGCTGGGTGCCAAGCGCCGCCGCAGCGGCAAAGAGCGATGAGACACCGGGAACGATCTCGACTAAAACCCCCCGTTTTTCCAGTTCTTCAATCTGCTCGACTATCGCCCCATAAAGTGACGGGTCACCGGAATGAAGCCTCACTACGGTTTTTCCTGATTTTGCCGGCATCTCCATAGCTGCAACCAGGTCTTCCAAATGCATGCCATAGCTGTCCAGCCTTGTTACGGCTCCCGACTGGGCGATAAGCTCAGGATTGACAAGCGAACCGGCATAGATGAGAACATCTGCACTTTTCAGAAGTGAAAGACCCTTCACGGTTATCAGTTCAGGGTTTCCGGGACCTGCCCCGACAAACCAGACCTTTGCCTGCATGATTAGCGCCTCGCATACATGACGCTTAAGTAATCGCTTTTTTCCGGGAGATCACCGGTGTGGTAAATTTTCATATCCGGAAAAAACATCCGCTCGACCAGCACAAATTCACGGTAGCCTTCCTTTCGCAGTTCGGCTGCCTTTTTTCTGGGGTGCCGCACCTTGAGAAGAATCCTTGAATCGGGTACCTGCCCGTCAGATACCATAAATCCGCCATTCAGCGAGATCCCTGCAGCAGCAGCAAACGCCGTAATCGAGCTGATCCCTGGTTCTGTACGGTATTGTATTGCGGGATACTTTTCAGCAAGGATACTGCATAATCGTGAGAATGTGGAAAAAAAATTCGGATCGCCAAGAATACCAAAAACCGCAAGACCCTCCTGTGCTGCAGGTGCAATCTTATCTGCATTCTCTTCGAGGCTTTTGCGGATCCGCACTTCGTCATCAGTCATCGGGAAATCGAGCACAACTGCATCGCGATACGGGGCAACGAGATCCTGTGCAATTCTTCCCGGTACAAATACTACATCAGCTTCTGTAAGCAGGCGTACAGCCCGCAGGGTGAGCAGTTCGGGATTTCCCGGGCCCAGTCCCAGGCCGATCAGCATGCTGTTCCCTTCCCTACGATCACGTAAACCGGGTCGATCGGTTTGAACATGATACTTCCTGCAATCTCATGCGATCTGGCGACCTGCACCTGGACAACTTCACAAAAAATACCGAGCTGCTGCATGGTCGCAACTGCTTCGGCAAGTGTGCTGAGGAGAACTGCATTTATGACGATCGTTCTTTTAACTTTTTTTGCAAGGACCGGAAGGATCCGGGCGAGTTGTTGTGTGCCGCCAACGAATGCACAGTCAAAGATCCGGTCAGAGGTGAGATAATCGACCGCATCTGTACAAAAAAATTCTATGGTATGGATCCCGGATTTTTGTGCTGATTCCTGTGCAGTCATTATTGCCTCGGGTCTTTTGTCAAGAGATACAATTTTTTGTGCCTGTTGTGCAGCGGCGATCGAGACTTTACCCGTTCCACAGCCAATCTCGAGTACTGTATCTGTGCTGCGGAGTCCCAGCTTGAACAGGGAGACGGCCATAATCTCATCCTGTGTCGGACCGCCGGCAAGTTTTGTCCCGGACATCTACTCAATTTTTGTTGTGTTAAGGTATTAATCCTTGTTTTACTGGCGGAAAGCATGAGCGGGGGTGAGAAATGCGGTGAAAAAAATTACACAATACCTTTCTTCTTTTCCGCTGATCGTTTTAGTAAGGGTATGCTATGAAGTACGAGATTATCGGGGATAACCTGCAGATGGTAAAAGTTGACCTTGCTGTGGGTGAGGGAATCTTTGCTGAAGCCGGTTCGATGGTGAACATGAGCGGTTCCTTCACGATGGAAAGCCAGCTTAAAGGGGGTATCGTATCCGGTTTGAAACGCGCAGTTGCAGGAGAGAGTCTCTTTCTTACCCGGTTTACCCCGGGGAATACTCCCGGTTTTGTATCCTTTGCCGGCATGATGCCGGGTAAGATCTTTCCGGTTATGGTCGGGATGGGAAAGGAGTTCATTGCACAGAAGAATGCATTTCTCTGCTGCGAGGAAGATGTTGATCTGGATATCGCCCTGACAGAAAAAATACGGGCCGGGTTGTTCGGAGGGCAGGGATTCATTCTCCAGCGGATAAGCGGGCAGGGCACGGTCTTTTTGCATTGTTGCGGGGATATTCTTGAAATGTCCTTAAAACCCGGTGAAGTCATCAAGGTGCAGACCGGACTTGTGGTCGGTTTTGAAAACACGGTTACCTATGATATCGCTCTTGTGGGAGGTATCACGACAGCACTCTTTAGTGGTGAAGGCCTCTTTGTCACAACGCTGACCGGCCCGGGAACGATCGTTCTCCAGTCCATGGACATCGCCAGGATCGCTTCGGTATTGATCCCGTTCCTGCCTAAACCCGTGCAGGCTGACGGGAAATCCTGATAAATTTTTTGGTCATTTCGTGTTAGTATGATAAGGTATTAAATTTCGTTCCTGATGTTTCCCACTCCTGATGGGGTCGCGGCGACGCCTCGTCGGGTCGCCGCCGGGCAACGCAGTTTTTGTGAGTTAATCTCATAAACCTGCACTCAGAGCGCCGCGGGGGCGTCTGTTTGATGGGCGGCGACGTTCATCGTATTTGGGAGTATGGGGGTATCCGCCCCATGTTGGTCATTCTCTCAATAATCCGGTACTCACTTATACCAGCGAAGAGAAATTTTTCTCAGGGAGAAACGGTTGCCCCTTACGGCCCCCTGCCACCAGCTGAGATGAGGATATCCTGAATGAATCCGCATATCGGTTGCCTGCAACACGCACATCTTGTATTTTCCGACGTACTATTCTTCATCAGGCGCGCCGCGCATATCCTCCAATGGCTCCGGCTCTCCTTCTACCATCTCGTCTTCCGTGCACCAGCACTCGATCGATCGATCAACGCCAATGTATTCCTGATGATACTCTTCCAGAGTGGAACCTGGCGACATAATGACTGTGCTGGTCAGTTTTCCCTGACTGAACCCATAGAGTCGTCGGAACGGCCAGCCGGGTCCAAGAACTGCCGTCCGCTCGTAATACACGTCCTGTGCCAGTGCATGGGTGCAGAATATGCCCGATGAAACTTCAAAGAGCACTTCCCTGACATAGCGCCGGATATACCAGCGCAGCTCCCTTACAAGTGACAGGGCACTTGCCAGGGATGCACAGGAAAGTGAAATCCCACAGGATTTTCTCGTTGGGTGATAAAATCGCAGCACCAGACGGCTGGTCTCGGATAAAAAAAGGGTATGGTGGAGATCCACTCCTTCCCGCTGAATTAAAAGGATATTCATCCGGGTCTCCGGTAAAACGGGGGGTGATCCATACGGATACCCCGATCAGGTATACATGCGGTTATCGGTAACGATCTCGTTTTTTACTTTGTGGACGGCATCGGTAAAGTCTACCATCTCAACGGATGACGCTTCCCTTCTCACGGCCATCATCCCTGCTTCGCGGCAGACAGCTTCGAGTTCAGCTCCGGTGGCATTCTCGGTCATTCCCACTATCTCTTCTAAATCAATGCTGGCAAGGTGCATCCTGCGCGAGTGGATCTTCAGGATCTGGAGTCGTGCGTCCTTATCCGGCAGGGGAATCTCGATTACCCGGTCAAACCGACCGGGTCGCAGAAGCGCCGGATCCAGCATATCCGGTCGGTTGGTGGCTGCCATGATGCGCACATCTCCCCGGTTGTCAAACCCGTCCATTTCGGCAAGGAGCTGCATAAGTGTCCGCTGCACTTCGGCGCTTCCTGATGTACCGTCATTGGTCCGCGTGCTTCCCACAGCATCGATCTCATCAATGAAGACGATTGCTGGTGCACGTTCGCGGGCCAGCATGAACAGTTCGCGTACAAGTCCCGCACCTTCACCGATAAACTTGTGAACCAGTTCACTGCCGGACATGCGAATGAACGTGGCCTTTGCTTCGTGAGCTACCGCCTTTGCAATCAGGGTTTTGCCGGTACCCGGCGGCCCGTAAAGCAGGATACCTTTAGGTGGTTCCACCCCGATGCGCTTGAATATTTCAGGTTTTGTCAGGGGGTACTCCACTGCTTCGCGCACTTCTTTAATCACCTCAGCAAGCCCGCCAATCTGGGCGTAGCTGATATCCGGTGACACCTCAAGCTCCATGACGCGGATACGTGAGTCATAAATGTTGCCAATTACTTTTACAATCGAGAGCGCGTTATTGACAGCAACCTTAGCCCCGGGTTTTAAGAGCGGACGGAGTTCTTCTGTTGCGGTGGTGAGATATTCCTGGTTGTTTCCCTGCTGGCGGAGATAAATCTCACCATTATCCAGTATATCAACGATAACGGCGACAAACAGCGGCATGCGCTTGAGCTGGTTGTTCTCCCGCCTGAGCTGGGCATTCTCCTTTATGAGCTCGTCAACTTTCACCTTCATCTCGAGGAGGCTGGCTTCAAGCTCGTTGAGCTGGAGCTGGTATTTGAGCTCAGTTGAAGGTGCAGTGTTATTGACGGAAGTATCTTCCATATCAATCTTATATTTGTAATCTTCAAACATTTATTAGGTGTGATTTTGCTAATCAGGGGAAGAGGAATTGCAAGGGGCGTGGGAAGTGGCCCGCTGCTCGTCAGTCCGGTACCGGTATCGTTTCTCTCGGGTGTCGATCCGGCATCGGGGATAATTGTCGAGAAAGGCCACCCGCTCCAGGGTGAATGTATTGCAGGTAAAGTCCTTGCATTCCCCTATGGTAAGGGCTCAACCGTTGGCTCCTATGTACTCTATGCGTTAAGCCGGAACGGGCATGCACCGGCAGCAATCATCAATACTGAAGCAGAAACGATTATCGCGACCGGGGCGATTATTGGCCAGATACCGATGATTGACCGGATTGAGATTCCGATGAACCGGCTGCGAAGTGGAGTAACGGTTGTAGTAAACGGGGATTCCGGAGAGATGAACTACGATGGTGATTTATTGTAATTTTCAACAACGCAGGTACTCGTATAAATCGCGATCTTGTTCAACGGGCATTCATGCTGATCAAGCCGTACTTCTTTCTATGATTATTAAACAAATCCTGCCATTTCAAAAAAAAAAATCAATTTCATAAAAAAACTACCTGATGCCCCGGGTCACAAGCATACAGGATGATAATACGAGGGGGCATTTTCCTATTAAAAAAAGTGAGTGTTTATCCCTCTCTTCTTTCCTTAATACAATCACTTATACGGAATACTGTCATATATTAACAAGAATAATTGGGTATTTTATCACAGACCTTTTCAGGGGAACGATCAGGACAATGGGTTCACAATGGGGATATGATCGGGTACATTTACGGGCAAAACACGAGGGGTACCGCTCACGGGCAGCGTATAAGCTTCTTGAGATCCAGCATAAATTTGCCATTATCCGGCCTGATGACAATATCGTTGACCTTGGGGCTGCTCCCGGGAGCTGGTTGCAGGTTGAGCGCACGCTCACGCAGGCAAAAGTTATTGGCATTGACCTCAATCCTATCGCTGCACTTGATGGCGTAGAGACCATAGAAGGAGATCTCAATGATCCCGAAGTGCAGAAAAAAGTGCTGACCATGCTCGGCGTTGTTAATGTGGTGGTCTGTGATGCATCACCCAAGCTCTCCGGGCATAAGAGCTATGACCAGGCACGAATCATTGAACTGAACGAACAGGCGCTGGCGTTTGCCTGCAAAGTGTCAAAAAAGGGCGGCAATTTTGTGGTAAAATCTTTCCAGGGTACGGATTTTCCCGAACTCTATGCCATGACCAAACAACATTACTATTCGGTAAAAACCTGCATCACCCGGTCAACCCGTAAAGGGAGTACCGAGCTCTACATAGTTGCAAAGAATTTCGTGGGCTGAATAAACCGTGATCCTCAAAGACCCCTATAACCGCCCGGTAAGCAACATTCGGGTAAGTCTCACCCCGAAGTGTAACCTTTCCTGCATATACTGTCACAAAGAAGGGGAAAAAACTCCAAAGGACCAGTTGTCGGCCGAAGAGATTGCAGAGATCCTGCGGGTTGCAGCAAAATTTGAGATCCGCAGCGTGAAATTTACCGGCGGTGAACCGCTTCTCCGTCCCGATCTTTTAGACATAGTGCAGTCAGTACCTGCCGGTATGGAGTCTTCGCTTACTACCAACGGAACCCTTCTTGCAGATCTTGCCTCAGGTCTCAAAGATGCGGGCCTCAGGAGGGTTAATGTCAGCCTCGACAGCCTGAACCCGGAAACCTACAAAAAGATCACGGGGATGGACAAGGTTTCTGATGTCCTGGACGGTATTACTGCGGCACTCGACGTGGGACTCACACCGGTCAAACTGAACATGGTGATTCTTGAGGGTATCAACGACAACGAGGTTGATGACTTCCTCGCATACGTCAGGGGTAACCGGAATCTTGTTCTCCAGCTGATTGAACTGATGCATTTCAATGACTGCAACTACCATGGAGACTTAAACGGGCTGGAAGAGACGCTTGCCACCCGTTCAAAACAGATCATCACCAGAAGGATGCACCACCGGAAAAAATACTGCCTTGATGGCGCCGAGGTTGAAGTTGTCCGCCCGCTCCATAATACGGAGTTCTGCGCCTTCTGCAACCGCCTCAGGGTAACTTCTGACGGGAAACTCAAACCCTGCCTCCTGCGTACAGATAACCATATTGATATACGGGGAAAGAAAAGCGCAGAACTCGAAGAATTGTTCAAAAAAGCTGTATCACTGCGAGAGCCATTTTACAAATAAGGGTAAAAGAAAGGGTAAAAGATGAAGTGATAAGGGAGATCACACAAGCCTGATTGAATTTTTTTTATCACTGCGGCAATTATTTACAACTCCGGCACGAATAAAGGTTATATGGAAGAAAATGAGTTCCTGTCGGTTCTTTCCCACCTGTATGAAAAAACCCTGATCCTCCAGGACCCCGGCCAGTTCAACAAAGTCCTGTATTTTTACCTGATCGATTCCCTTGCCCATATCGATTACACTGCAGGAATCTATGCCTTCAATATCCTGTCACCAAAAAATATCATGAGCGGCGAATACCTGCGCTGGCGGATCGACGAGGAGAAAAAAGGGGACCGTGCGAAATTTTGCGGATTTATCAACTGGTTAAAAGAGAACCATTTAGAAAAGTTCGTCTCTTTGCCATCGCTCTGGCAGATGATCTACGATGCCGAAGATCCGGCAAGCTACCGGAGTTTTCGGATTGTTCTTGACCCGGACAGCAGAAACCTGATCCCGCCTGAGTTTTTCTTTGTAATTATTGACGAATTCTTTGAACCTGAATTCTTAAAGAGCCTGTACGAAGACGCCTCGCTCTCGACCCTGTTCAAAACCTATATTGCCCGGTGATAAAAAACAAAAAAAGGTGTCCCGTTCTATGGATGTCAGCCGGATATGTTCGGATCTCGTTGCAATCAGGAGCGAAAACCCTCCCGGGCATACTACTGAAGTCATCGAATATATCAGAACATTTCTTGATAACTTAGGTATAGGATCGGACATTACGGGCAACGACATGGGGCAATGTAATCTTGTTACCACAGGTATTGGTAGCCGGCTTCTCTTCTGCGGACATGTGGATGTTGTACCTGCACTCGATGAGGGATGGACATACCCTCCCTTTTCCGGAACGCTGCGGGATGGTTTTGTGTGGGGGCGGGGTGCAACAGACATGAAGGGTGGTTGTGCCTCGATTCTTGCAGCCTGTGGTATGCTGGTTGAACAGGGCAGGGAAATACCGGCTACACTTGCGTTTGTCTGTGATGAAGAGTCGGGGGGTAAGAACGGGATTCGGCACCTTCTTGTAAAAAAAATGCTTAAACCAATGGACTGCCTGATTGCAGAACCGACACCTGCCCGTCATCCCAGCATCGGGCAAAAAGGGCTCTGCCGGCTCGAGATGAAATTCAGGGGAACTCCTGCGCATGGATCACTTTACCCTGCAGTCGGGGTGAGTGCTATCATGGAAGTGATGTCCCTGCTCGAATATGTGAAAGAATTGCATATGCGGGAATATCCGGTTGATGAACAGCTCAAAGAGATCATTGATCGTTCTTCAGAAGTTCTTGAAGGGGAATTCCATATTCAGGACGTGAGCAAGGTTCTTAAAAAACTGATGTACAACCCGGGGGTCATCAGGGGTGGCGAGAAATCCAATGTTGTGGCACAGCACTGTGACATTGACCTTGAATTCCGTGTGCCGTGGGGATGTTCTATTGCGGCGCTTATTGAGGGGATCAAATCTCATGCCCCGTACGGGAATATTATCTCGCAGGAAATTCATGAACCCTCTATAACGGATCCATCCTGTCGGCTTGTTAAAGTTACCTGCAACGAAATCGAACGTGTGCAGGGCGGAATGGTATTTCCTATTGTCCAGTGGGCGGCAAGCGATGCCCGGCACCTCCGTCTATTCGGGTTTAACGTGATCCAGTACGGGCCTGGTGAGATTTCAACTCTTCACGCGGTGAATGAACGGGTCACGATCGACAGCCTGAATAAGGCTTCACTGGTTTACCTCGGAATAATGACCGCATATGCCAGAGATAATTCATAAAAAAAAAGAAACACGGGTTTTTTAAAAAAACCTGATTTTGTTCATCTTTTCGTTGATGTATAAAATACGAAGGTAACCCCTTTTCTCCCTCAGAGGGGGAGGCAACCCTGGGGGTGTATCCCCCTGGCCCCCTTCTGCAGGTTAACCTTATGAGAGGTAATCGCAATGCAGGGGAAGATCCAGGCGGCAGAGGCGGAGGTGAAACTAAAAACCCCCAGGAGCGGTATGATGTAATTTTTCTCAAGCATTTCTCGAGAGCCAAAAAACGGATATTGATTATTTTCTCCTGCGGTTTGCAGCGAGCATGAAACCACCTGCAATGAATGCCGCAGCAAGTGCGGTGAGCGGTGAAACCGGCGAATACGTTGTCTTCTTTACAACCGGGATTGTGGTTACAGGTATCTCTTCTGTTACCGGCACCTGAGTTGTGACCTGGGGTATGTCTTGAGTTGGCAGAGATGATGGTGTCACGGTCGTGTAAAACGTCCCGATATGGCTGACGGTTACTGTCGGCGTTACCGTGCCAGAAATTATTACCACCTCCTGTTTTCCCATTATGCTTTCCTTGTTCTTCTGTGCATCAGCATAATCCGGTTGTAATCCCAGTGCCTTGTTAAAACACTGGAGTGCGTCCTGGTATTTTCCCAGCGCGGCAAATGCCAGTCCCTTGTTGTTCCAGACTTCGGCATTTTTGATGGTTATCCGGGTTGCCTGATCATACGCAGACAGTGCCTCTTCATATCTGCCGAGGTTCATAAGTGCAAGACCTTTCCGGTTCCAACCGTCAAGATTCGTCGGGTCAATAATTGTACACTTCTCATAGGATGTGACTGCATTTTCGGAATTATTCAGCATCAGGTAGGCATAGCCCTGGTTGCAGTAGGCATCTGAACGGATGTAGCCCGCCAAGAAAACCGCCTCATACGCTGTTACTGCGTCCGCATACCGCCCTACTTTGAGCAGACCGTATGCCCGGGCATTAATGGCTGTCAGGTCGGATGATTTTATGGCAATTGCCTCCTCTGCTGAAGTGATCGCCTCAGAATAATTTCCAAGGCCGTTTAGTGCAACTGCCTTTCCTGAAAGCGCGGCGGCAAAATTCCTGTCAAGAGCAAGTGCATTGTTGTAATACGTAAGGGCTTCGGCATAGTTCCCCAACGTCACAGCGTATTGTCCTTTTGTGTACCATTCAAGAGAATCCTCAGCATGTACGGCAGGGATAAGCAGGAAGGTAATAAGAAAAACCAGAACCAGTGCCTTTGATTTCATAATCTCATGACGAAATTTCCTCTTATCGCAGATGAATGTATTGTTTTTTTAGTTCATCGTCATTTCGTGTGTGTTGGATATGGTATTAATCTCGTTCCTGATGTGTCCCACGCCTTATGGGGTTGCGGTGACGCCTCGTCGGATCATCGCTGGGCAAAATAGTTTTTTTGAATCACGCTTATAAAAAACTGCACCCGAACCGCCTCATGGGCGTCCCGTCGACGGCAGCGGCGTTTATCGTATCCGGGGGTATGGGTGCACCAGCGCTTATCTTTGTAATCCTCTCAATACATGTGTTCCCCACTCAAAACAGCGATAAGCCTGTTTTTTAATCGGTACCTTAAAGCGACCTGTGGAGCTGGCAATCACACTTGCCGATAGTAAGAAAGACCGTTACTGCAAAGAGGGCAGTTGCACAAAATGCATAAAAAAACCCGGATGTATCTGCAATTATCCCGGTGATGAAGGGAAGTGCCGTCATGCCCAGATAAGAAGAGGTTGAGAACAATCCCATGGCTACGCCCTGGTGATCGCTGACCTGTGCAAGAAAAGCCATCTGGGCGATCATTACGAAACCTGCACATATTCCGAGCATCAAAAAGCCCAGAGGTGAGTAATACGAAACCATTACACCGATTACCATCAATAGTGCAGACCAGCGGATAGCAGGAACGGGAGGTAAAGAGAGCCGGGATGCAACCAGAACTCCTGCAATGGTTGCAATACTCATAAGCGAAATCCAATACCCGACGCTTTCCGGTGAATAGCCGGAATATTTAGGATAATGCGATATAACGACACCCGTGATACCAATAAGTATTACTGATGAGTACCACAACCATCGGAATTCCTGCACGAGATAAAAAATTGTTTTGAGAGTTCCTTTTTGGGTAAGAGCACCCGCTTCATTGATAAAAAAACTTGCAGCTGCGGGAATTATGACAAGAAGGGAAAACACCAGTATACCGGTTGCAGGATTTGGAATTTGTGCTGCCAGCCACCCGGCAAAAATCAGACCGATCACAAGCCCGGCATTGAGCGATGCCATGAGGTATCCGCTCATTCGTTCGTGATCCGGAAGTGAGTTGACATACGACATCGCTGCGGCTACAAAGAACCCCGCTCCCACGCCTTCTATGATGCGGGTTACAATTACCGGAATGGGCGATACCAGAACTGATAGCAAAAGCCCGCTGGCAACGGTAATGACGAGACCAATACGGATAACAGGAACACGGCCGTACCTGTCGGACAGGGCACCTGCAGGAAGTGTGCTTAAAAACGCCCCCAGGAAATAAGCGGAGTAGATAGCCCCCTGAATTACAGAAGTCCCGGCATAGGAAGGGAGCACAGGAACGATTGCATTTGAAAGTGCCATTACGGCAAAAATACCAAAAAAGAGAGAGAGACGTGTCCTCATTTTAACCCGTCAGACCATGCGATATGTCTCAAGGTTCATGGGCGAGTGCGTCTCGATATGATAGCGTTTGTATATCGAACTTGCAAGATCGATGGTATTGCTCTCGTCGCCGTGAATACAGAAGACCTTTTCCGGACGAGGCTGGATCTGCCCGATGTAGTTCATCAGCTGCCGCCGGTCCGAATGACCTGAGAAACCGTCAATGGTCACAATCTCAAGGTTGATGGTGATGGTACCTTTGCGTCCCATCGGCACCTCGCGCCAGCCTTTCTGGATACGTCGCCCATACGTGCCATCCGCCTGGTACCCGACAAATACCAGCGCATTCTTTTCATCCTGTGCAAGGTTCAGAAGGTATTCCATTACCGGTCCACCATTCAGCATACCACTGGTTGAAATGATAACACAGGGATCGCCGGTCATCACTTTCTCGCGCAGCTCCTGGCTGTCCACCTGCTGGAAACACTCGGCAAGGAACGGGTTCATACCTTCGCGGAAGATCAGGTTGCGGAGTTCAGTGTTCAGGTATTCGGGATACGTGGTATGGATTGCCGTTGCCTCACGGATCATGCCGTCAAGGTAGATCTTCACTTTCGGGATTTTATCAAGACGCATGCCTTCTTCCAGGGCAAGCATCACTTCCTGGGAACGCCCCACCGAGAATGCCGGGATGATGACCTTGCCGCCCCTGGAGAGTACGGTATTGATGGTTTCGTAGAGTTTTGTCTCTGCATCGG
Source organism: Methanoregula sp. (assembly GCA_035527915.1). Lineage (GTDB taxonomy): Archaea > Halobacteriota > Methanomicrobia > Methanomicrobiales > Methanospirillaceae > Methanoregula. Next base: position 20,114 of record DATKZP010000043.1, read on the forward strand.
AACGGGCAGGCTGGAAATCACCAGAACCCCCGTACGTGCTCTCCATGACGAGCGCTTCGAGTCGCGGGAACTGGTTGACCGCCGGGTTGAAAAGCCGGCTCTTGCTGTAGTTGAAATCCCCGGTGAAAGCGATGTTGTACAGACCGTCCCCGACATGGAAGTGGGCAATCGCTGAGCCCAGGATGTGACCGGCATTATGGAAGGTAAGCTTGATATCAGGAGCAATATCCGTCACGCTGCCGTAGTTGAGGGTGATGGAATGCCGGATATAGGTTTTGACCTCGTTTGAGGAATACGGGACTTTCCGGTCTTCCTTGTGGATTACATCCAGGTAATCGAGCTGGAGCATTGCCGAGAGATCCCGGGTGGGGGGGGTTGAGTAGACCGGGCCCTCGTAGCCATACTTGTACAGGAGGGGTATGAGTGCACAGTGGTCGAGGTGAGCGTGAGTAAGCACGACCGCATCGAGCTGGGCGAGCGGGTGAATCTCGGGGACATAGAGATAGGGGGTGCTGCCTGAGTTGTCCGGTTTTTCCCCGCAATCGATCAACACCCGGCTGTTGGGGGTCGAAAGCAGGAACGCGGCTCTGCCAACTTCACGGCAACAACCCAGCATCGTGACCCGGAGCCACTGGTCCTTTTTTGTCGCTTCCTTATTAGTATCGTCTTTTCCGGGGATATCCCGGTGTATCCTCCTGCCGATTGTGCGCAGGAATGCTTTCCTTTCCTCGTTTGTAACACGGAGGTACTGCCGTATCTGTTTCACCGTTGAGCTCTCGATCGGAGGAGTCCTTACAACCTTGGGAGTCCAGCCGATGTGTTTGGTGATCTCCCGGAGCGTTGTACCGTTCTTACCTATGACAACACCGGGTTTTTCTGCTTCGATCAGTACCTCGCCGGTATCCGGATCAAAAAAGATATCGGTAATACCTGCAGTTTCCGGCACAACAGATTTGATATCATTGACCGCCTTTTCGGGGTCTTCAAGAATGGTGGGCCTGACCACGATCCGCTTTCGCAGGTCACGGGCAAGAATCCTGATCAGGTCCGCCTCATCGGCAAACCGTTTCGGGTCGTCTGTATAGATGACAAGCTCGGGTCCTTCGAATTCAACCTGCGTAACCGTGATGCCGTGGGGCACCTTTTCATTAATCTTGTCTTTGAGCTCTTTGAGCCTTTCTTCAATCAGCATAAAAAAGTCGTCCTAAAAAAAAAGATCATGCAGGAGTTTTGGCAAGATACTGTTTGAGCTGGTCCTCATTTAACTCCTCATACTTGTCTTTTGTTATTACCACTACGTGGATACCTTCACCGGATCCGGCGTCACGCTTCATAGCGGATTTCAGTCCCCTGACAGCAAGGTCGATCGCTGCATCCTCGCTCATCTGGGGGAGGAACCGGTCCTCAAGCACTCCGTACGCCATGGGAGAACCGGAACCGGTCGCTACGATCTCTTCTTCCTTGGTCGCACCGCCCATGGCATCGACCGAGTACACGCTTGGTCCGGACTCATCAATCCCGCCAATAAGGAGCTGGACATAGTACGGGAAGTACCGGTTCTGGTTAAGGTAATTCGAAAGCAGCGTTGCTGTAGCCCCGACCGTGATCGGGCGTGACCTGCGGATCTGGTAGAGATTGCACTCCACGGTCAGGATACGCGCGAGCTGCTGGGCATCGCCGACTCCACCAGCAGTGGTCATGCCGATCCGGTCTGCCACCTGGTATACTTTTTTTGCTTTCTTGCTTGCAATCATGTAGCCCATGGTCGCTCTTTTCTCGGTAGCGAGAATCACACCGCTGGAAAAAACGAGGCCAATGGTTGTCGTTCCCTTCATGGACTCCTGGTACTGTTCAGGCATAGTAACCCCCCAAAAATAAATAAACGCTATAATTCCATTTTTTTAAAAGCGCTTTATGGTATTAAAGGATACAGGGAAATTTAAAGGTATTTATTCTGCCGGATCGTGGCAGAAAGCCCTGATAAGATCACGGTCATAGAGCATGGCGACGAGACGCTTGTCACCGTTTACTACCGGGATCTGGTCTACCCGTGAACGGCGCATCTTGAGGGCGCACTCGCTCACTTCCGCGTTTGGCGGGACAGCTATTACATTCTTCACCATAGCAAGTTTCACCGGGCGGTTCGGGAGCTGAACCTTCGAGATACCGAAGCTGATCGTATGGGTGTCCCGGATGCTTTCCCATGTCCATTCATCATCATCAGTGCCATTGGAGAAATCACTCACACCGACACTGTCTTCAATGCTTGAATTCCTGATGAGGTCCCGCTCAGAGATAATGCCCTGCAGCCGGTTCTCGGCATCAAGGATGGGGATTGCATCGACACCGGAGATCTCCATAACCCTGCCGACAACCGGAAGCGGGGTCTCTTCCCAGAGAGCAAATGTCATGCTGGTATATTTATCCTTGATCGCGTCTTTTATCTTGAGTTTCGCCAGTGCATGCATGAGATCTGCAACAGAGAGCAGTCCGACAAGGTGACCCTCCTCCACCACCGGGAGCCTGCGGATACGGCGGGTGACCAGGATTCTGGCTGCCTCGCGCACATCCATGTCCGGCTCGATTGTCATGGGCTTTGGCGTCATGAGAAGCCCGAGCTGGATCTCTTCGGGTTTTCTCAACAGGTCCTTTCGCGTAATGATGCCTACGATTTTTTTATTCTTGATAACGGGGACACCGGAGATTCCTGTACGCTTGAGAATTTTTAAGACATCGTCACGGTTTCCCGGGATTTCGACGTGCACCACGTCAGATGTCATGTAGTCTCTGACAATCATGTCTGTTATGATCTCACCACCATGGTTGTTACTGTGCTGTGGGTAACCACAAATGTGCTGACACTGCCAATCAGCAGGCGATCGGTATTACTCTTGCCATGGGACCCCACTATAATGAGGTCGGATTTCTCCTGTTCTGCAAGAGCAATGACTTCGCTTCCTGCATGCCCCTGTTTCATGTGAGTGATGACCGCGATGCCTTTGCCGGCAGCGTATTTCTTTGCCTTATCCAGCACCGTTTCCCCCTCTTTTTCGAGGACACGGTACATGATCTCCACGGTACTATCTAAGGGAAGTGAAGTGAACAGGCCAGTCTCCACAACATATATGGCATGGAGCTTTGCATTGCATAATTTCGCCATATCGACAGCCTGAGACAATGCGCGCTGGCTGGCCTCCGATCCGTCCATAGCAATAAGGATGTTAGTAAACACTGGCATCACCCAAAACAAGCATGGCTCTTTTATTGGTCTTACAAATTAAAAACGTTGCTGCCAATTATACTGCCAAAGGCCCTTTTTATAATGGATGCGACCGGATCGCGGCTGAAATGAAGGGCTGATTGTGCAGGATCGATGGTGAACAGGTTTGCCCGTGCTCCTTTACGGATGAAAAATGAGTGTCCGGTCAGTTCAGAACCCCGGACGGCAGCACCCAGCAGGACTTTTGAATCAATCCTGTATACCGCGGAAGTAAAAGCCATCTCAGAAAACATGTCCGGAGGCACAAACATCACATTGTCGGTACCGAGGAGGAGTCTGCACCCAAGGTCCTGCATGAGCTGGAGAGGAGGGTGATGTGCTGATGATGTAACGCCAAGTATCCAGTTGGAACGGGGACAGACGGCAATGGGAATCTGCCTTTCCGCACATTCACGGAGCTGTTTTTTTGTTGCATGGGTGCAGTGAATAAGAAGATCCGGGTCGAGTGCGAGAGCCGCGTCAACATCTGCTGCATCCCGTTCACCGGCATGCAGGGCAATCTTTTTTCCTGCTCGTTTTGCCTTGGCAACCAGTATATCAGTGCCAGGTACATCACGGGTACTGCTGATCCCAAGGCCATCGGCAATTCCTTCTCCCCCATCACGCCCGAATATGAATGGCCGGAATGCCAGCCCCTCAGCAGCTTCTCTGAGTGCAGTGACTCCTTCACGTCCGCCTTCACGGAAGTCAGCACAGCCGGCCGTGCCACCGGCTATCATTCCCTGTATACTCCCGTGCATCCCCGCTACCAGATCCTCATGCGAAGCGGCAGCAAGGATACGATGTTTCAGTCCGCCCGGGGGAGTGACCAGAGATTCGAGATCCCCTTTCTCGCAGCAGTCCATTGCAATAGAGTCCCCGAGATGGGTGTGTGCGTTAAAAAAAGCAGGGCAGATCCATACCATGGGTGCATGACGGGTCTCTTCTAATGCGGTAATGGTTCCGTTCTCAATAATAATATTCACCGGCAGGAATGCGAGCTCCTCTCCAACAAGCGCCTGTCCCGAGACCATGTACGAGGTTTTTTTCATACGCCGTGACTCTCCTTTATATATTGAAAAATGAAATATATTTGCATGGCTAAAAAACAAGGTGGCAGGTTACTCTCCTCAGCTGGTCTCGTCAACTATTACGAGAGCGAAGACCGGCGGGCAATTCATATAAGTCCCATTGCTGTGATGGCAGTTGCAGCAGCGATTGGTATCATCATTCTTATCCTGAATATATTCTACGGGCTACATGCATAAATCCCCGTTTTTTTCCTAACGATCCCATTTTTACGATTTCCTCATGGCGCCATTGTTTTTTTCAGCACACGTTTTGTGATATCCTCATCATGCTTAAAATACAGGTTATCATGACCGGTCCACTTTGGGCAGTTGCGGAAGATGACGGCCGGTACACCGCTGTCGCTCTCGCCCATGACAAAATTTGCAAAGCCGGCAATCTCGTCTACCACGGCCTCTTCTGTTATCTTGAGTACATGCCCGAACAGATCCGTATCGCCCCGATAATCCCGTATTGCACAAAAACCACTCCACCCGATTGCATTGCCGGTCTGCCCGCGACGGAATGATCTCCCGCAGGTGTCGGTGACAATAACCCCGACATCCTTACTGGCAAGAGTTCTTATTTCCTCTTGCAGTTCCCCTGCGGCTTTCATCGGATCGGGCGGCAGGAAGATTACCATCCCGTCTTCAATATTGCTCTGGTCGACTCCGGCACGGACGCCGATATGGCCAAAGGAAAGTTCGGAGAGGATGAACGGGTGCTCCATGATAATATCTACAGATGCGTCCAGCACGGCCTGGATAAACCGGGGGTCTTCCCCATTGAGTTTTGCGAGCCGCTGCGCCCGTTCTGAAGGTGTGATGGATGCAAGTGTTTTTGTGTACCCTTTTGCCTTTGAGTATATGGTCGAAGCTATGCAGAGAATGTCTCCATCCTGGACTGGCATCCTCTCACAGATCATCGCCGCGATGTTGTCACCCGCATGAATGAGGGGGAGCCCCCGCACACCCATGACCTGAATCTGCTCCATAGTAACATCTTTATGAGATGATTTGATGATAAAGGATTTTCGGTACGCATCCCTTAAAACGAAATAATCACGAAATTCGTTCTTTTTTAAAAGAAAAAAAGGTGAATATTATATGAGAATTCCCTTCAATGTAAATTTTAATAAAGCGCCGATATATTTTTATGAGGATAACGCACATGACCACATTACCATGTACATTATTATCCGCTGTCCGTCGTGCAGGACATTCACGTACGTGGATCGTTTCCAGAAATGGAAGCTCTGCCCGGTCTGCGGTTACGCCCATGAGGTTGTCAAAGCGCCGGCCTACCTGGAGGTTGCGGATTACATTGAAGCGGAACATATTGTAAAACAGATGGAAAAACACCTCCATACAAATAAGAAAACGGATTTTTCTCCGGAAGAGAGCGCGGAGCTGCGCCATTATTATACCGAGGCACTGCGAAAAAAGGCCAAAGGCCACCACGCGTAATTATCCTGCATACGTATTTTATCCATCGTTCACCGCACTTGCCGTGATTAATATCAATAACGGGATTTGTAATATGGATTGTTCCCCGCACAAACGATGACCGGATACCGGGCACACAGAGGCATGTAAAGATCAAAAACGCGAGTAAATAGAATTTTTTTATCCCGACGTTATCGGTAAACCTGCCGAATGAAAAAATGAAGAGCGCCGCAGAGATGATGCAGGCTGACGTGATCCAGCCCGGAGTTACCGCGTCAGTATTGAACTCCGCTGCCATTGCCGGTAAAGTAACGGTGATTGGCGATCAGGTGCAGGGAACAAGGAATGAAGCAAGGGATGCGACAAGAAGGATGATCTTCCTTTCGTGTTCATCGACTATGTGATTCACCTGGTTGGTACCGATGCTAATAAAAGATATTGAATTTTGGGCTCTGTTCAAACCCTCTTTTTCAAAGTCATTTGGTAATTCTCTGCGGCGACTATTACGGTAACCCCCTTTCTCCCCCCAGGGGGAGGCAGCCCAAGGGAAGCATCCCCCTGACCCCTTCTTTTTTACAGAGTATTATTTTCAACCTTTTCGGGGGTTATCGCGATAGGGGGGATTGCCCAAGCGTCGGGGGCTAAAAGCACGATGTAAAAAAGAGCCTCCATGAGCGATTGATTGTTTCTTATGAGGATTTCAACAAAGCCGGATTTTAAAAAAGAATTAGTAATTCGAGCTCGTTTAACATTTTCATGTCACACTACCTGATCCTCGATGCGGAAGTATCCTGGTGGTCCCGTGATCTCAAACCGCCCCCCTTTACCTGGTTCACCAGTCTCGCGAATAGAGAGACCGGTGATGCCCAGAATCTCCCGGGAGAGAAAGAGCCCGAAACCGGTATTTTTAAAGTGCTGTCGGTTGAAGATTGCTTCTTTGTATTCTTTTGGAATCCCTTCGCCATTGTCTTCACACACTATCGTTATGGTGTCTCCTGAAAGGACAGAGAAGAACGTAATCCGGGACACGTCCTTGCCATGCCGGAGTGCGTTTTCGACTAGATTATAGAATACTTTCTCGAGCAGCGGATCTGCATAGATAATGAGATTTTCGATACTGATCCTCAGTGTCCCATTGGAGAGGGGAAGTGGTGCAGTCACCTTCTCTATGGTTTTTTTCACATTATACCATTGGGGAGACTGGACGCCAATGTCCTGATAGTCCCTGGTGAACTGGATCTGTTTTCTGATAGTATCAGCGATTTTTTTCTCCACGTCAATATATTTTTGGATTTTGGGATCGTCGGATTCTTCACCCATCAGTTCCAGGTAACCTACAAGCGCGGTCAGCTGGTTGAGGATATCGTGACGGGTAATACTCGAGAGCAGGTTCAGTTTTTTATTCGCCTGCGTGAGCGATGATGCGTACCGGCTCAGCTCTGCGGTATGGTAGTTCATCTCCATTTCGAGCATTTTTCGCTCCGTAATGTCTTCTACGACCCCCTCAATCCATGCGATCTGAAGGTCCGGGGCGGGTGCTGATCTCGCACTGACAGCCACAAAAATTTCTGTTCCTTCCTTTTGCCTCAGCTGCAGTTCATATCCATTGATAGCTCCTTTGCTCACCAAATCGCTTTCAATCTGCTGCCAATGGGCAGTGTTATACATGATATCCCGGGCAGAAATCCCTATAACAGAATCTGCTGAATCATATCCCAGCATTTGGGCTAGCATCCGGTTTGCGGATAGAACAGTATACTCCGGGCCTGGACCGACACGGAACACACCAAGGGGCATCATTTCAGTCAGAATGCAATACTTCTCCTCATACCCCTGGAGTGCATCATGATCCTTTTTTTGTTCCGTGGCAGTATAATCTTGCATCTGTTTTTTTTTTCGGATGAAATTATTAATAGTCTTTCATCTTGATCGGAATGCGATGACGAAATATCTAAACAAGTATACCCCCTTGTATCCTCATAAGAGATCCCATGGAGCAGTACGATATTATTGTGATTGGTGCAGGCCCGGCCGGGTTGTTCTGTGCGTTACAGGCTGCCCTGCCCGGGCATGGGATTCTCCTGCTGGAGAAAAATAAAAACCCTGGTGCAAAGCTTCTCCTCTCCGGATCCGGGCAATGCAATATTACCCATAGCGGTGAGATGCGGGATTTCCTTTCTCATTATGGGGATCACGGAAAAGACGTAAGACCGGCCCTGTTTGGTTTTTCAAACCAGCATCTCATCGACTTCTTCTTTGAACGCGGGCTTTCCATGATAACGGAAGACAATGGCAAGGCATTCCCACAAACGCGTCGTTCAGCAGATGTTCTTGCCATACTTGTACATGAGTGCAGGGAGCGGGGTGTAATCCTGCGGTGTGATGAGCCAGTGACAGGAGTCACCCGCACACCGCAGGGATTTGAAATTCACACTTTGGCTGCAACCTACCGCACCATGGTGCTGGTCATCACAACCGGTGGCGCATCGTACCCTCAGTCAGGATCTACCGGAGACGGGTACCGGTTTTGCGCATCGCTGGGCCAGCCGGTGACTGAAATCGCCCCTGCACTCACCCCCCTCCTTATACGGAATTTCCCGTTTGCATCTCTCTCGGGGTTGTCCTTTGAATGCATGCACTTCTCGGTCTGGCGGGCTGGCAAAAAGATCGCTGATCACACAGGAGATGTCCTCTTCACGCATCTTGGGTTGTCCGGCCCGGGCATCCTTGATGCTTCGCGGGATATCCGGGCGGAGGATATTATCAAGCTCTCGTTTGTGGGAGCCTTAAAGCGCGAGGAGTTCACCGCGGATCTCACCCGGCGCATCCAGGAATCCCGGGTCTGGCAGATCGGGACAATACTGGCAGCGTACCCGATCCCGGGACGACTCATTCGGAAACTGCTGGCATTGTCCAAAATCCCCGAAGATCTCAAGGGCAATCATTTCTCCGCGGAACAACGATCGCGACTGATCACGAACTGCACGGAATTTCCGCTGACCGTTACGGCACCGGGCGGGTTTTCTGTTGCCATGGTGACCCGGGGCGGGGTTGCACTGGAAAACGTGAATCCAAAAACCATGGAATCAACCATCATACCCAATCTCTATTTTGCCGGTGAGGTGCTGGATATCGATGGTGACACCGGAGGATACAATCTCCAGGCAGCGTTCTCAACCGGTTTTCTGGCGGGTCGGAGTATCAGGAAAAAGTGGGAGAGCGGGTGACCTGGAAAGACCAGAATTTTTTCCTTTCAGTTGCTCTCAAAATATTGTGAAAAAATATTGCATGAAG
>DATKZP010000044.1:0-9568 GCA_035527915.1 Methanoregula sp.
AAAAGAACTACACCACATTCATCAGGTGGATGAGTGCAGACCGGTCGTCACCACAGGATGATCTTATCAAGCCGCTTCGAACGATAACGGTTCTTAATCTTGTCCGTGAAAAATGTCCCGGTGGACTGGGCACTTAACAGATTTGCATAGATATGGGAAGGAACATTCTGGTATTGATACACCAGCCCGGAGTGGAACTCAATTTCCAAATTATTTAATTTATCATCATAACCTACCGTTTTCAGGTTACAGGATTCAACAGGTCGTCTCTCCAATATATATCACCATATATAATAGGGGTTATACACAGATAATTGTTGGTACTATAAAAATACGAGTGAGAAAACGCTCACTATAAATAAAACAGACATTTTTTCCTTAATAATTACACCCCGTGTTTCCGGTAACATGGCACAAAGCCTGCACATCAGATGCAGGGGGAGTGAATCGAAGAAGCAGATAAAAAATTCTCCGGTTATTCCCCCATTGTTGGGCTGAATCTGCCACTATGAATTAATGCTAAATAGTTCCCAGACTAACATTAGGTAAAGATGTACGACGCTGTTGAGGTATCCCGCCTGCTCGACATCCTCGGGAACCGGAACCGAAGGCGGATTATTGAATTATTGCGACAAAAACCCTGTTTTGTCACCGAAATCTCCGAGACTCTTGTAATCTCACCAAAAGCAGTCATCGATCATCTCCAGATGTTGGAGCGTGAAGCAATCCTTTCCTGCCAGGTCGATGATCGCCGCCGTAAATATTATTACCTCGCAAATGACATTCTCATCGAAATCAGCCGCAAACGGGTGCAGGGGCTCACCGATGCAGTTGATGAGGACGATGATGCAGAGCAGGAACAGCTCAAAAACTCGGTCGCCATGCTGGCGAGGATGATGAAAGCCCACGATATGATCCTCTCCAATCTCGAACAGGTCAACCATGATATTGAGACAAAAATAAATGACCTTGCCCGTATCCATAAGGATTTATTCAAGAGCAATCGAGAGATTACTGTAATCATTGCACTCTCTCATGACTCTCTGACTACTGAAGAACTGGTGCAGGTGACGGACATGTCACCGGAGGATCTTGCTGAGATCCTGAAACGGTTCGGGCGCAAAGGGCTCATAAGGAGAACAAAAGACCGCTATACACTCCGAGGGGTACATGCAGAATAATCCAAACAGTCCTTACGACGATGTTTTTAACAATCTCGCAAAGATCGTTGAAGAGATCGTTAAAAACATGCCGGATAGCCAGCACGCACGCATAATAGGATACACCATAATTACCCGGCACCCTTCAAACGGTGAACCGGGGATCTTCCATGCGGGAGAACCAAACGATGATGCGGAGATCCCGTACGAAGTTGTAGAATCCGAAGATATGATCTATATCACCGCGATGATGCCAGTCGAGCCAAAGAATGCTCCATTCGTTGACATCCAGCCAGACAGTGTACATGTTGATATTGACAACCGGGATATTACCATCATGCTCAATCACCCCATAGACAGAATTCACAGCCACTACCGTGTTCACCGCGGTGTGATGGATATTACGCTCAAAAAAGTCCGGCAGTATTAAATCTCTTTTCTTTTTTTTATTAGTAAAAACAGATGAATTGAAAAGATTGAGATCTACGCGAGTTTCCAGATCGCCGTATCTGCCTCCGGCATGACAATACTTACATAGGCATTTTCCGGTTCCAGCGATGCCGGTACTTCAAAGATAACATACCCGTCAACGGCATTGCTCTCACCGGGATTTATATACCCGAGTCTCTGGCCATGCGAATACCCAAAGTCCTCAATATACTCCGTGTTAAATCGTTTTTTGGAGAACTCAATTTCCCCGATACGTATTACTTTTGGCGAAGAGTCAGGATTTTTTGTAGGGAGCGCATGGGCCGGGTCATGAGAGATGATTGCGTTATCATAAAGTACATAGATAGTATTTTGCTGCGGTAGCGGGGCGCGATCTGTCCCTCTGCACACCATCGATATAAAAACAACCAGGTACTTTTTCCCAAAGGGAGCGACTTTTGTCAAGTACTGGTTATCCTCCGGGCTGAACCAGCGGTAGGTGTCGTTGATCCAGATCCGGTATACCGTTGCTTCACTGTTCCATGTGGTGCCGTTTCCAAAAAGGTAGTTCGCTTTGAGATTGAGTACATCCGGTGAATAGCCGGGAGTGGTGGTGGCTGCAGGTGCCGCAGTCGAAGCATTCCCACCCGGTAATTGCCCGGGTATCTGTTCATGGGGGGATGCCGGGGTTGCGGCAGGACGCAGGGCAGATGTTGACGTTGTTGAAACCGGCGTCGTAGTTCCAGGGGGTGTATCTGGTTCTATACATCCTGCAGCGGCAACAAACAAAATGATAACTCCAATCAATACAATCCCGGCACATTTCATAGATTATCCTCTGTTTGTCAGCACAAAAACCTGATGATTCTAAAACAGGCAGAGGTTTGCATTACGCATATCATTGATGTATCACTGAACCAAAAAAAGTCCTCGCTTTTTATGTGCGGGGAACTCATTGTCCAATAAAGTTGATGTGAGGGGGACTCTGCTGCCAATTCCCTGGATATGGTAACCTTACCGTCCCACAAAGGAACGCCCCGTCAGCGATTCTGTAACTGAATCAGGAATATCGAATCGATGGAATAACCCCGCTAAAAAAGAGAGAAGGATTCGGCTCTGTAGAAATGCTTGAGAAAAATTAAATCATAACGCTCTTGGGGGCTTTTAGTTTCACCTACGCCCCCGGCGCTTGGGCATCCCCCCACATTGCGATTACCTCTCATAAGGTTAACCAGATTGTGTAAATGGGGTCAAGGGGATACACCCCTTGGGCTGCATCCCCCTCTGGGGGAGAGAGGGGGTCACCTTCGTATTTTTTTTAAGTTAACAAAAAAATGAACAAAATCAGGTTTTCTACAGAGCCAAGGATTCGTTTTCTTTGATCGATTGTACGGATCTACCAACGGGAAAGAGTGAAGGACCAAAAAAAGTGATTATGCCTTTATGGGGAAATCCGATGATACCCACGGGGTAATGGATCTCTTGTCCGAACGCATTTCGTGGAACTGCCGCAATGAGACAGTGATGTCGCGGGTGAAGGCAAAATACCCAATCTGGGTGTTCCGGCACAGCTTCATTGCCATATCCATGAGTCCCCGGGGATCCGGCCGTGCTTCCCCCAGCCAGATATGGAAGATGTTCCCCCCGTCAACAATGGGGAAGAATACATGCTCGATCTCCATCCTTTTGGTGAGCGTGACATTTGCTCCCGGTGCTACATGCGTGCCGTTCGTATAGTAAACAGGGAGATCCCGGCTCGTGCCCAGCTTCTCCAGTCCTTCTTCAATATCGCCTTTGATTACCTTGAGCGCAAAATTATGATAGCGCCGGTCGAGCAGATCCGCAACCGCAAACCTTTGCCCGGTCGTCTCTGCCGGGGTCCGTGCAAGCGCAATGGTCATGTTGTTCTTCTTTGAAAGTTCACGACCGTACAGCTCCATCTCGGTCATCGCCCGTATGGCAAGCTTAAACGCCTCTTTTGATTCATGGAGCTGTTTACCCGTGTGGTGCTGTACCATCTCGTTGACGCCGACAACCCCAATCGTGTATACCAGTCCTTCAAGATCGACAGCAAGCGCACCACGTTCACCGGTATTCGGGTCTTTTGGGCGCTGCATGGCAAACGGCATCCGGCTGTTTGCCCGGATCAGGTCCATCCAGCGGCGCTTGATCCTGAAAATCTCAACAGCGACATCCATGAGCGCCTTGAGCTCAGAAAAGAGGCGGGCATCATCACCCTCCGCATTATAAGCCGCACGGGGACAATTCACCGAGACAACCTGCCATGAACCCATCGAAAAGTGCCTGCCATCCTCAAAGAGCAGTTTCTTGTCAAAATCCGAATCCTTGTCTGCAAGAGTAGAGAACTGGTACGCACAGCACTGGTAACAACTAATTCCCTTGCCAGCTCCGCGGTACGCAGGCAGCTGGTTATCATAATAAGGTGTACCGAACTTCGAAGCAAGCTCGAATGTCATGAGATATAATTCCTGGAAGGTAGGCAGGTCGGGGTTCCTGTGGTTGAACTCTTCGCGTTCATTCATGAAATCGGGCTCAATCGAGATCTCCGGTTTTGGGAAATTGAACGGTTTGCCCCAGTAGTCTCCCTCGAGCATCACTTCCATGAGTGCCTTGAAGAGCAAGCGCACCTCGCGCTCGAACTCGCCATAGGTCCGCAGGGGTGCTGATTTTCCATCCCATATTTTTCCCTGGTAAATACAGGGTTTGTCCTGCCAGAGTGTCGGTACACCCGGTGAGAGCTGGATCGACGAAAAGACGAGCTGCCCACCGCGGGCTACCATCATCTGCGTCATTTCATAGACAAACATCTGCATGTTCTGCTTGATCTCGTTGTATACCATCCCCTCCATGTACGGTGCGAGGAAGGTGAGGAAGTTGTAGTAACCCTGTCCACCGGCAAAATTTGTCTGGGCAGACCCCAGCGCTTTCACTGCATGGAGGATTGCAACCTCGGCACGCTTTGCAGGCCCGGCAACGGAAGCTTTGGTGCCATTACCGTCCGGCATCAGTCCATAGTAGAAGAAATAGCGCAGGTCCCAGTCCTGGCAGAACGGGCGAGTGCCGAAATACTCCAGATCGTGGATGTGCATCTCTCCAGACAAGTGGTGATCGGCAAGGGCGGGAGGGAGCTGGAGCAGGTATTGTTCCTTTGAGATCTTGTCTGCCTTTTTCTTGTGGGAGGTCTCGGCATTTTCCTGGAGATTTGCGTTATCATGGGCCTCAAAACCCCGGCCAACATCGATCTGGTGCGCATCAAAGACCGGTGTACCGACCCGGGTGCAGACATTGCGGTATTGCACCATGCCCTTTTCAAGCAGGGTGATATTGACAATCTCGCGGATGAGCGGGCCGGAGAGTGACTTCAGGCCCATGTTCTTGATCCGGTTTTCCACAGCGAGCGCGATCTCCTGCGCTGTCGCTTCGTCCGCACCTTCGTACCCATAGAAGGTCTCGACAAGCTTTGTCTCTTCTACAATCTGGCGGACGATACGGTCGCGGTTCCATTCGATGATGTGCCCGTCAGATGTACGGACGTAGGGGAGTAAGGGAACCGTGATTCCATCAAACGTAAGTTGCTTGGTCTCCTGGCGCGCCATTATTCACCAGATATCAGCATTTCGAGGTGCTCTCCATCCAGTTTGCCTGCAGGAAAAATATCTGCAGATGTATAGAAATCCGTGTTTTTCTGTAAAACAGGGGCTTCGTTTACAAAGACTCCATTCACCCGCAGCTCGGTAAGTGATTCCGCAGTTGAAAGATCGCGCTCTAAAAATGTATAGCCGCCCTTCGTTAAAAAACCCTTCAACATGTCACAATTCGGACAATATTCAAGGGTATACAGGATCAATTGCGATTTTTTCGGCACAAAACACACCCACCTTTAGTCATGTATGCAATAGGAATTCTTGAGATAAAAATAATGGTTTTTACCTTCCCGCTCCTGCCTCAAGGCAGCGATTATCATTAGTACTGGTATGAAATAATAGTACCGTAATGACCAGGGCATTTATTGCACTCGAACTTTCAAATGAAATCAAAGATCAGTTAGCCTCCGCGCAGCAGACGCTCCGCGGGTGCAAGGCCCGCCTTACATTTGTGGATCCAAAGATCATCCACATTACGGTAAAGTTTCTTGGTGAAGTCGATGATACGATACTCAAAAAAGTGATGGTTGCACTTGCATCGATCCCGTTTTCACCATTCTCCATAACTGCGGCCAACGTAACGGTGAACAATAAAAAACGCCCTCATACCGTATGGTGCACGATTGATGATGCAGGACAAGGAGAGCGGTTATTTGTGCTTATTGAAGAAGCCCTTGCACCACTCGGGTTTGCACGTGAAACGCGCCCCTTCACTGCACATGCGACAATCGCACGGGTAAAATCCCCGGACCCGTCGTTGTTTTCCGCGCTTAATACTCTTGACGGTAATTCCTATGGGAGTTGCAGGATTAGCGGTATGAAGTTAAAAAAGAGCACACTTATGGTAAATGGCCCTGTGTATGAAGATCTGATGGAAGTGAAATGGTGAACCGGCTGCCCCTTGAAGATGCAGTACTCGTGCGGCTCCGCCCGACCGGGGAGGAATGCAACCAGGTATGCGGCCTGGCAAAGCGCCTGCTTGCAGCCATTGCGGAGAGCGGGAAGGCAGAAGGGATGGTCGTGGGTTCCGTTGCACGGAATACCTGGGTACGGGGCGACCGGGATCTCGATATTTTTATGCTTTTTGACCCGGCATTATCCCGCGAGGCACTCGAAGCAGAAGGACTTGCCCTTGCCCGCACCATTGCAGAATCGTTTACCGATCGCTTCCATGAAAAATATGCCGAGCACCCGTACATCAATGCAACCATTGATAACGTGGATGTCGATCTCGTGCCCTGTTATAACGTCGACAGTGCCGAACGGATCCAGAGTGCCGTCGACCGCACCCCGTTTCACACCCGCTATATCACGGAAAAGATCAACGGGTTGATCGATGATGTCCTCCTGCTCAAGCAATTCGCAAAAGCCGGTGGCATTTATGGTTCGGACCAGATGACCGAAGGATTTTCGGGATACCTTTGCGAGCTTCTCATACTCCATTATGGTGGTTTTACTCCACTCATCGAGGCAGCGGCATCGTGGAAACCCGGGTTTGTCATTGATATTGAAAAACATGCTGCAAAAAAATTCGAAGAACCTCTGGTCGTGATCGATCCGGTAGATCCGAAACGCAATGTGGCAGCAGCAGTATCCATAAATCGCTTGGCAGGGTTTGTCGAGCTGGCCCGGGGATACCGAAAGAAACCTGCATTCGAATTCTTCCTGCACCCGATGGAGCGCTGTATCTTAAAAAAAGAACTGGCTGAACAGATAGCGAGGCGCAGGACATTTGTTTTTGCGGTCACCTTTGCAACACCCCCGTATATTCCGGAGGTAGTTGTGCCGCAGCTCAAACGCAGCGTTTCTGCAGTCCGTGAACTGCTGGAGCGAAACGGGTTTGCCGTCCACCACGCTTCCTATGACATGCAGGCAGAGAAATGCATGATCCTCCTTGAGCTGCTCGTGGGAGAACTTCCGTCAATTCGCCGGCACCTGGGGCCGCCGCTCTGGAACCCGGTAAACGCAGATAAATTCCGGGAGAAACACCTTGCTGAGCACCTTTCAGGGCCATTTATCGACAATGGTCGGTACGAGATGGAAGTGATTCGGGAATATCAGACTGCAAGGAGCCTGCTCTCTTCAGATGCCCTGCTTTCGGCGAGCCTGGGAAAACACGTGCGGCAATCAATGGAACAGGGGTGGACACTGCATGAAGGTCCGGAATGCTGGCAGGAAGAATTTGCCCCGTTCATCGCGGAGTTCTTTGACCGGTGCTCACCACTAATCCGCATCCTGCGGGAAAAATAAAAAATGGCAAAACGCTCATTGTCATGTCAGGGAGAATAAAACAGAGAATCGGCTGGTATGAAAAACTCTCCTTTTATGAAGTGACTTCTATTTTTGATTCTCATCAATGAGCAATCGGCTCATAACGCGCTCTGGAGAAACCGGTATAAACCAATCGGGTTCACGCAAGAATCATGAAAATCGATTCGTTACGAGAGTCCCCCGCTTCAGGGCCTCTCCGAGGCACGGCGGGGCAAGGAGGTTTTTTGCATTTTTAGTCACTTAAACCGCAGCACAAAGAAGCCCTGTTTTGGGGCGGCGGCGTTCATCGTGTTTTGGAATATGAAAACATCAGACTGCTTATCTGTCATCATTTTATTGACAAATATTATCCAATAAAACGTCCAAAAAAATTAAAAAAAATGTGTGGAAGAGATCCGGGAAGGTAGCATCCCGGATTAATTATTTTTTGAATTTTTCCTGATTTTTGCCAAAGCCAGTTTTTCAATAGCCGCAGTATCAACACCTGTGCTGACATCCAGTTTCCGGTTCTGCACGGCACGGTCAACGAATCCTTTACCCACCGGTGTGCGAACGATGAGCGTTGTTGATCCTGGCGGGCTCCCGATTGCACCGGCAGAGATGTCAGAATTTACTGAAGTAAGATCCGTGCAGAGATGGCACCCCTTGCGGATGCAGGCCTCCAGTTCTGCAAGGGGCACGATGGTGATGGTGCTGTCCTGCTTCAGGACCTCTAGTTTTCCTTTCACATTGAGTTTTTTAATCTCGTGGGGTTCGAGTTTGTAGTGGGTTTTGAGTTTTCCAAAAATGAGCGCATTATAATCAAACGTCTCTGTGCAGAAAAGACCGATCAGGAGACGGATAGCGTTCCCGTACGGTTTTATGAGATCATTATCACTTTCACGCATTCGTGCTACTGCCTGAACGGCACAGGGAACACCGATAACTGCGATCCGTTTGTACTTGTGTTCGACTACTGCATATTTCAGGGCAGCAAGGAGTGGTACCCACCAGCTGTACCGGCTGCCGGCATGCTGAATGAGCACATCGGTTTTTGTTATGATTACCGATGATGGTTTGAGCGACCACCGGTCTTCAGTAACCGTTACAATTGCATCGATGAGACCTTCGTCAAGCGCGTTTGCAAGAATTGCCGTGACTGCTCCACCGCTCTGTTTGCGCGGGACTTCAAATGTTGATTTTGCACTTAAAAGTTCAAGATATGTACCGAGCGTCTCTGCGGGCTGATTACCGATCCGGGGACATACTGCATAACATGCCCCGCAGCTGACACCATCCGTTGCCTGCTTGCAGTATGCATTACTCCGGGGACTTAACACCATCTCTCCTTCATCAAAAGAGAGGGAGTCTGCCGGGCAGACTGCAACACATGCACCACATCCCGAGCATGAACCCGTATCCCAGACCTCATGTTTCAAATCGAGATAACTTTTTTCTGCCATCACTCTTCACTCCCAGGTATACTTATTTGCAAATGGTCGTGCACTTGCCGGAGAAATCCGTGTATATTCCGAGCTTGTCAGCGCTTTTGCATCGATACCAAACACCTGTGCGAAATCCTCGATGATCGGTTTGATCATCATCTTCTGCGTATCAGTAGCCGGTGTCTCTTTTGCGCCAACACCAAGATTATACGTATCTACCGGACCACGGATGTAAATCTCACCACCGTGAATACCACTTCCGACACCCCGCTCTTCAATAGGAGGGATCCCGGTTAAACCAAGGACGATAAGAAGGCCCCCGGCCATATATTCACCCAGAAATGCCCGTGCTGCACCACCGACAACAAGGATCGGGCGCTTCTCCATATACTGCTTCATGTGGATACCCCCCCGGTACCCGATATTATCCCGCACATATACTCTGCCCCCACGCATGCTGTGGGCGACTGCGTCACCGGCACTACCATGAATGATGATTCTACCATTGTCCATGGTATTTCCCGGTGCATGGTCAGCATTCCCGTGAACGATGATGGTCGGACCGCTCATGAACATGGCGAGATCCCCCCCGGGAACTCCGTTTACCGTGAGGGTAACA
>DATKZP010000045.1:0-22712 GCA_035527915.1 Methanoregula sp.
CGGTTGGCTTTTTTTCCTTCCTTAAAAATTTTATACGGGCAGACCTTCGTACAGAGGTTACAACCCTTGCACCGGGTCTCGTCAATGGCGAGTTTCATGAGATGCGTCCTATCGTATAATGTAGATGCTGGAGTGAAAAAAACCTATTCTTTATATTCCTGTCCGCAATGAGACTCATAATTTCCGGTACCGTTCATATTCCTCTTTTGCATGTCTCATGACTGCATCAAAGATATCGTTGCCCTGCGCATCGATGCCAACAACCAGCGGGAGGCGGTCAAGTTCGATAATCCAGATCGCTTCTGCCATCCCAAGGTCCTCGAAAAATACCCCTTTCAGCGTCATATGCGATGATGCGAGTGCCGCACAACCTCCGGTGAATGCAAGGTATATGCCCCGGTTTTTGAGCTGTTCACGCACCTGAACTCCCATACCCCCTTTGCCAATGAGAGCCCGGACCCCACGGTCCAGTAAGAACCCGGAGAGTTCGTTCATCCGTGCAGAGGTGGTGGGCCCGGCTGCGATAACCCGCTTATCCTGTATCACCGGGCCGCAATGGTAGATCACCGCCCCTTTCGGATCGAACGGGATACCCTCTTTCTGCATACGGAGGTGCGCCTCGTCCCGGGCCGTATACACAAGACCCGAGAGTTCAACGTGATCACCCGCGTGGAGCACAAGGGCTTCCCCGCCAAGCGGCGTGCGCAGCTGGACAGGTTTTGCCGTCATCGCGGCACCTCAACGGTAGCATGCCGGTTCGCCCAGCACTGGATATTCACCGCAACCGGCAGCGATGCCGTGTGGCACCCGGCGGTCTTGACCTTTACTGCTAATGCAGTGAAGTCACCGCCAAGACCCATGGGTCCGATGCCGAGCCGGTTCACCGCAGCCAGGATCCCGCGTTCGTATTCCGTCATCTGGTCGAGCGGCTGGAGGAGTGCCTCCTTCGCCATGGCGGCTGCCCCGTCAAAGGTCCCACCGATGCCGACCCCGATCACTATAGGAGGGCAGGGCCGTGAGCCCGCGAGATAGACCGTCTCGACTACGAATTTCTCGATCTGGCTGACCTGCGAGGGGAGGAGCATGCCGATCCGGGACATGTTCTCTGCCCCGGCACCCTTGGGGAAGACGGTGACGGTGAACTTTTCCCCGGGTTTCACGTGGATGGCCGGCATCCCGGCGCCGGTATTATCATTGGTATTGTGGCGGGTGAGGGGATCGACCACGTTTGGCCGGAGGGGTACTTCTTTCGTCGCTCTCCGGACGCCATCGGCTACTGCATTATAGAGCTCCTGCGTGAGGGGAACATCCGGGGGGATAGTGAGGTACACCACCGGCACTCCGGTATCCTGGCACATTGGCACACCGAGTTTTTCGGCCATGGCGATATTTTTTAAGATATTGGCAAACTCCCCGCGGGCTACAGGGTTCGTCTCGGCAGCGGCTGCCTTCCGGATCACCCGCAATACATCCGGCGGGAGGCGGATGACGGTCTCGCGGTACGCCCGGAACGTGGCGTCGGCGAGGGCTGACCAGACGGGGTTGGAAATCTGCATTCAATTATACTGGGGAGCGGGGGGTGATATATACGTGTGCTGGGAGGGCGGTTGTGCTGAGGATGCTGTTGGATTCCCACTTGTTGCCGTTGCTCGGTCGAGATTGCAAGCATAGGTGGAGAGGGACTCGACGTACCGGCGCTGCCCTTCGGCATAGAGCGTATCGAACGCGAGCGTGGATTTGCCGGAGCCTGAAACCCCGGTGAACACGACAAGCTTATCGCGGGGGATCGTGACGCTGATATTTTTGAGGTTGTGCTGACGGGCACCTTTGATGATGATATCTTTCATTATTAGCTGGCACAGATTGGTTTGGTGTAAAGATGTGAAGGATAAGGTAAGTGAAAGTGAAGGCATTTTTTTCGGTTAAAGATATGAACATCAAAACCAGCATTTTTGTCGAGTATAATAAAGAATGACCGGTAGTGTCTCTATATTGCTGTAAATTCAGTACAACCTGTATCCAAAGAGATCATCTCACTCCTCAGTTCCCTCATTACCAGCAATTAACGACGGCCCCCGATTCCATCAATAAAAGAGAGGATCGGTACCGCACACCATGCCTTATGCCGCACAAAGAAATCCTAAGCTGTTATATCCACTTTCGAACGCTTTTTTTATACTTCCGATACGGCTCTCCAAAGATTTTTTCAAGTATCCGCTCTTCCCCCGGAATAATGAAAAATTCGATCAACATAACGAAAATGACGGGAAACACAAGGGCGACCAGTGTTCCCTGCACTACTGCGACACCCAGAAGGATTGATGCCATTCCCAGGTATATCGGGTTACGGCTCAGGCGAAACGGGCCCGACGTCACGAGCACCGTGGGCTCTTCAGACGGCTGCAGGGTTGTTGCATTTTTCATGAATAATGAACGGATCCAGAATGCCAGAACAAAACCAAAGCCGATGATGAGAAACCCGAAATACGTGAAGGGAGGGGAAAGGAACGCCGGAACAGGGAATACGAAATTCTGCATTACCGACAGGACGAGCAGGATGATAAAATAATCTTGTCCGTCTGCCATAGATCCTGCCGGTAAATTATGTATTGAAAGTATAGTGCGGTTAAACGTCATGAAGGTAATTGCTTCATATCATTTTCTTACTATCAGTCTCGCTGTCAGTATTGGGGAGTGACGACGGGTCCGGTACCGGTCCGATTGCCGGGTCCGTCAATCGAAGAGAGGACGGGTCCGCCCCACTACATCCGGTGGGAGGCAGATGACGTTTCATGTTAAAAGGCCCGATCCGAAAATCTGCGATACTCCCAAATACAACCCTTTTTTCCTATACCCCCAACTCCAGCCCATCTAATCCTGAGTTTTGCCTCCCGATAGGTGCTATTAGCGGTGATTTTAAGCTGCAAAAATGCTCCCGATAGCCAAACCGGTTTCGAATCGGGAATATCCCGAAAAAATAGTGCTGCATTTCCCCGAATTAGTGCTAAAAGCTCCTCCGGAACGGCCAATCGGAGCCCAATCCGGGTCTGGTCACTCTATGTTTTTTCAGACCCCTGACATTATTCACAATCCAGGTCCCTGTCAACCGGCATCCCCACAACCCCACTTTTTCCCCATCCCATTCCCTTTATCCCCCCTCCCGCTCAACGCCCATAAGCAAATTCAGGAGCCAGAAACGTGGTAACCATCGATCCCATGAAAGGAATGATTACAAAGTATCTTGCATCACCGCAGGGACAGGAAATGATCCGGAATTATCTCTCATCACCCGAGGGCCAGAAGGCGATCTGTGAGTTTGTTACCACCCCAAAAGGCAGGGAGACAATGAAACAGGTTCTCCCCAGCATCCTCGGATGCATGTCCCTGCCAGCCGATCTCCTGTCGACAGTTGTCGGGAAACTTAAAGAAATTCCCTAGAAAAACCTGATTTCCGGAATACCCATCTTTTTTACCGTGCCGATATCTTCCCTGAGCTCAAAGCATGAGTACATACTCGTGAACAAACGGGAGCTGTCGCAGAACGGGAAAAATCCGGATTTGTAGTAAAAACAATGTAAAAAAGATAATTTTTTGGGAAGGGGGGACACGAAATTAGTGGGATTTGCCGCCCTTTCCGTGAGACGGACCGTGAGCTGCGCCCTTCTTCTCATCGACCTTGGCGGATTCTGCACTCTTTGCTGCTGCGGCTGCTGCACCCTTGCCGGTTGCTCCAGCCTTGCCGCCCTTTGCCGCCTCGGCTCCCTTGGCAGGTTCTGCTGCAGCCTCCTCGACTATGAGTGCTGCGACTGCTTTCTCACCGACAAGCTTTGGTGCGGCAACGACCCTGCCACTGACTTTGAGCTCACTTACCTTGAGATGAGAGGGGGTCGGAAGTTTGTATCCGCCGTGGTGAAGGGCATTTTTTACCTTTTCTAAGTATTGAGGGGAGGAATAGACCGTCAGGATCTTCTGGTTTGCATCCACGCGTGCAGCAGTACCAATAGCCTTGCCGAATGCAAGACGCATTCCTTCAGAGACACGGTCAGCACCGGCACCGGTTGCCTGCTTGTTCTCGCGCAGGACGTGGTGCGGGAAGATACGGACCTTGAAATGGAAGTTTGACCTGCCGACGTCTTTCATTAACTTGCGGTTGACCGTTATACGGGCAGCCTCAAGCGCGCTGTGCCGGATCTGGCATGCCTCTTCAACAATCAGGGTAACTTCAGTCGGGAATTCCTGAGAGAGGTTTCCCATCTCAAACTGTACAATCTTGCTTCCCGGAACACCACCCATATATTTGCGTCGCGTATAGGCTTTCTTTGAAATGTTCCTGTACATCTTTGCCGGTTTTCTAACCATCGCGTCCTACTCCTGTGAAATATTATTAAAAGCGGGCATTAACATGCAGATATTATCAGATATTCATGCCAGTACGCTTCACAAACTGCTTTTATAAAATGGAGATGGAGCGTATTAAACCTTACGAGAGACTGCACTTTGGCTGGTTTAAAAGATCAAGGACATCGCGCCGGACCTGTGCGAACTCAACACCGGTACGATCGCGTGGGCGGGTAAGCTCAATAGGAAAAATCTGGCAGATCCTGCCTGGCCGGGGCGTAAGTACAATAATCCGGTCGGCAAGGAACACTGCTTCATCCACACTGTGGGTGATGAAAATAATGGTCTTTTTGGTCTTTTCCCAGATTTCGAGCAGTTCCTTCTGGAGCATATTCCTTGTCTGGGCATCAAGGGCCCCGAACGGCTCATCCATGAGGAGGAGCACAGGTTCAAGTGCAAGTGCCCGTGCAACCGCTATCCGCTGCCTCATTCCACCGGAAAGCTCGGACGGGTAGCTGGTCCGGAACTGAGAGAGGTTGACGAGGTCCAGGTAATGTTCCGCAACGCGGCTCCGCTCGTTAAGGGGCACCCCCTGCATCTCGGGACCGAATGCGATATTATCGATGACATTCCGCCACGGGAAAAGCGAGTATTCCTGAAAGACAAAACCTACTTTCGGGTTTGGCCCTTGTATCTCTTCACCACCAAGGTTGATCGAACCGGACCGGGCAGTATCGAGACCGGCAATGAGCCGGAGCAGGGTTGTCTTCCCGCAGCCTGATGCGCCGAGGATACAGACAAATTCCTTGTCCTTGACATCGAACGTTACATGGTCGAGGACAACAAGGCTGCTGCCATCGTCCTTTCTGAAGGACTGGTTCAGGTCGCGGATCTCCAGATTGCCCATTTACGCCACCTCCCCGGTCCGCCACTTCAGGAAGTGCCGGTCGATGTAATACCGGAAGATCATGTCAAAGGCAAGACCGATCAGACCAAGGATGATCATATAGACAACAACGCTGTCCATCTGGTGAAGGCTGTAGAAGAACCAGAGCTTCTGGCCGAGGCCGTAATTCGAGACCCCGAAAAGCTCGGCAGCAACAAGGCACATCCAGCCAACACCGGTCGCGATCCGTATGCCGGAAGCCACCGAGGGTAGAGCTGCAGGGAATGCAATATACCGGATCAGGTCGCGGCTTTTCGTGCAGCCGAGCATCTTTGCAGCTTCGACAAAGACCCGGGGGACGCCCCGGAAGCCGCTATAGGTATTGATAATAATGGGAAAGACCGCACCGGCAAAGATAATGAACCCGGCAGCCGAAGCCGTCAGCCCGAACCAGATGATCGCAAACGGGATCCAGGCAAGGGGCGGGATCGGGCGGAGGAGCTCGATGAGCGGGTCGAGAAAGGCGTCGAAGCGCCGGTTCCAGCCCATCAGGATCCCGATCGGGATGCCGATAAGGAGCGCCATGCCAAGGCCGATGGCGAAGTGGACCAGACTCGCCTCGATGTCAAGAAGGAGCGTCCCCTGCTGCACCTGGCTGACAAACGCCATAAAGACATCGGTGGGGGCAGGGAGAATGAATGGGTAATGGATAATGACGGCCGCAACAAACTGCCAGACCGCCAGTGCGATGAGGATCGCAAGAAGACCAAGCCACCGGTTCTTCCCGTTTTTCTGATTATCCCGTCCCATGGTCAACCTGCCGATAAATACCCGGTCCTTTGCTAGTACTATGAACCCGAAAGGAAAAAAGGTTGGTTTTAGGCCTGGTCAGCCCTTCTGGTAGAAGGTCAGGTCGAAGATATCCTCTTTGGTCAGGGACTTCTTGATGAACCCGAGCTCGTACTGGATCTTCGCGTAGTCGAGGACAGGCTCGACAATAACATTCGGGTCCGAAGCCCAGCTGCCGTCCCATTCTGCCAGCGACGCCTTGACATCTGCAAGGTTGGCCCCGGTCTTGGTTGCGTATATCTCTGCAGCTTCATCGAGGTTCTGCTGGTTCCATTCAACTGCCTTGTCATTGGTCTTAATGATCTGCCGGACAATCTCCGGGTGCTCGCGGATCAGATTACCGCTGACAACAAGCACGCAGCAGGTGTGGTTGGGATACATCTCACCGGACTGGACAACAATTTTCCCTTTGCCCTGGTTCACAACCGTGCTCGGTGAGGGTGTCGGCAGGAAGATGCCGTCGACTTTACCGGCAAGGATGGCCGTTACGGCATCGCCCGGGGTCATGCCTTTGATGAAGACATCCTTGTCCGGGGTGAGGTTGTTCTTCATGAGCCAGTCACGCAGGATCGTGTCCTGGATGCTGCCGGGCGGGAAGGTGGCAATAGTCATCCCGCTCAGGCTCTGCGGGCCTGTATAATCAAGATCGTTCCTGACCACAATGTCGGAGCCTTGCGTGTTGACTCCGGCAACGATCTTGGCGTCAAGCCCGGTGGCAAGCGCGCTCAGGACCGGGGCTGCACCAACGTAGGCAACATCGAGTTCGCCGGCAAGCATGGCCTGCATCTCGGGCGGGCCACTCGGGAAGACCTTATCTGTAACATTCACGACACCAAAAGGTGCAAGATCCTGCTGCCACCAGCCCTTCGCCATGGCGGTGACTTCAGCCATCTGGTGAGTGCTGGGCTGGTACCCGATCCGGATCTCCTTGATCGGAGCAGGGGTATCCGGGGCAGGCTGCGTGCAACCGGCAGTGAGCAGCAAGAGGGCAATGGCGATGAGTGCGATTGCCGTAATTTTCATCGTTTTCATAGTGGGAACATTGTTCGGGCAATAATAAATATTTCGCTATATGGACATATTTTCTCTATTTTTGTCCTGTTTTTGCACCAGGAATCTACATTAAGGTAAATTTCGAAGAGGAAATGACCACAATGAAACCGTTTTTCCATTTATTTTCCCATCATTTTTTACACCATGTAAGGACAAAACGAAAATATTTTTCTGGGATTAGCCTTATTGTATCTATTATATGATACAAGTGGACCCAATTGACCGGCTCACGCGCGCCGCACTTGCCTCAGATGAGGAATTTGTAGGAACACTTAACAACCTCCTCCGCCATGACCTCCGCATCAGTGTCAGGGAGTTATCAGATAAAAGCGGGATTGCACAGAGTTCCCTGTACAAGATCATGCATGGCAAGCGTTCACCCAACCTCACTACGCTGCGCGCAATCATCCGCACCCTGCGCCAGTTCTACCGTACAACCGAAGGTGAGTTTATTGGCCTGATCGTTGCACGATCGGTCCTTGATACGATCCAGGAAAAAACTGCGGAAGTCGATGCAAAACGTGTCCGGGTACGCGAATATCCGGTCCACACGATGGAAGATGCGATTGTAGCCGCTGTCAGGGCTGAGCGCGAGGGTGCTGTCGCAATCGTGTGTGCTCCTATCCTCTCAAGTGTCATTGAGCAGCTCGTCCGCATACCGGTCGCAACCATCATCCCCCGCGAATCCGTGCAGAAAGCGATCGAACTCGCTGCGCGAAAGGCGTGGATTTAATCAATGTACGACCAATAGGTAAACGAATATAAAGCGGATGGTGAACGGATGCGAACAGATGTTGTAAGGTTGGGACGCCTTTCTGGTGAGAGGACAGGTGAGATGATGCACTTTCTCTCATCGATGCGTTCAGACCGCTGTATTGCTGACGCAGATATTCTCGTTGATCTTGCCCACGTGCTGATGCTGGAAAAACAGAAGATCATCGACCGGGACATCGCAAAGCAGCTCCTTTCAGCGCTGCTTGAGCTCTTCAACGACGGAATCCCAGAAGAAGTGTTTGATGACCGGTTTGAAGACGTCCATGCAGGGATAGAATCATTCCTGATCGAATCTGTGGGAGCTGACGTTGGCGGGCGCATGCATATGGGTCGATCACGTAATGATGAAGTCGCGACATGCATCCGGATCAAACTGCGGGAGGAGATGCTCAAACAGATGTCGGCACTCCTCAAAGTGCGTGAAGTGCTTGTTGCCCTCGCCGAGCTGCATATCGAGACCGTCATGCCGGGATTTACCCACATGCAGCACGCCCAGCCTACCACGCTTGCCCACCACCTCCTTGCCTATGAACAGGTATTCTCCCGGGACTTCGACCGGCTAAAGGATGCATACGTACGGGTGAACCAGTCCCCGCTTGGCGCAGCAGCCTTCGCATCCACCGGTTACCCCATTAACCGCGAACTCACCGCCAGCCTGCTGGGTTTTGACGGGCTGATAACAAACACGATGGATGCAGTAGCTGCCCGGGACTTTGCACTCGAAACGCTTGCTGACCTTTCCATCCTGATGGCAAATATGAGCCGGCTCTGCGAAGAACTGATTATCTGGAGCACGTCGTTTGTAAAGTTTGTTACCCTTGATGATGCATTCTGTTCAACTTCGTCGATTATGCCGCAGAAAAAGAACCCGGACACCGCTGAGATTATGCGGGCCAAGTCCGGGTCGGTCTTCGGTGCATTTGCCGGTGCTCTTCTTACCGTCAAAGGCCTTCCCATGAGTTACAACCGCGACCTCCAGGAGCTCACTCCCCATATCTGGCGCGGTATGAGGGATGCAAAAGAGAGCCTCCGTCTCCTGATCGATATGCTCTCAAGTGCATCATTCGATACAGAGCGGATGAAAGAAGAGGCAGGCAAAGGATTTTCAACCGCAACCGAACTTGCTGACATGCTGGTCAGATCCTATGGTCTTCCCTTCCGTACCGCACACAACATTGTCGGCAGGGCAGTGCAGAAAGGAGACCTGTTGCTTTCCACCCTTGAAGAAGCTGCACAGGAAGTAGGAGAAGGGATATCCCTTGTGGGTAAAGGTCTCACCCAGCAGAAGATCGATGATGCACTTGACGTACACTATTCCCTCGCACTCCGGAAAGCTCCTGGAGGACCTGCACCCTTCGCAACCAGGATCGCGATCGAAGAACGGAAAAAGCAGCTCGATCGGGATTCATCACAGATCGATCAACGGCTCCAAAAACTCTCAAACGCAAAAGAAGACTTAATCAAAAAAGCCCGGAGGCTGGTAGCATAAGCCCGAAATTTACGTCTGGCGATCTCGTTGAATGCACGTATGGTGGGAAAAGCCGCAACGGAATTTTCATTACAGAACGTGACGGGATGGCGGTAGTGAAACTGGATTCCGGCTACAATATCGGAGTGAATCATGTTTCCTGTACATTTTCCGGGCACCCTGCAGAATCCCTGCCAAAAAAGTCTGAAGTCCCGCAAAAAAACGAGCTCCCTGCACTCTCTATCGTATCAACCGGAGGAACCATCGCAAGCAGGATCGATTACCGGACCGGGTCGGTCACCAGCCAGTTTGATGCGAGTGATATTCTTGTTGCAATCCCTGAACTGGCAAAAGTTGCAAATTACCGGACAATACCCCTTGCTACCATACTATCCGAGAATATGACACCGGCAATCTGGCAGGAACTCGCCCGTGCAGTATATAAAGAAATTAAAAGCGGGGTTGCCGGGGTTATCATCACGCACGGTACCGACACGATGGCATTTAGTGCAGCGGCAATCAGTTTCATGATCGACACCCCGGTGCCAATCGTTTTTGTTGGATCGCAACGATCTGCTGACCGCCCATCCAGTGATAATGCGATGAATGCTGTATGCGCAGCGAGCGCAGCAACCAGCGATCTTGGAGAGGTTGCCGTGGTAATGCATGCCACAACGAGCGATGATACCTGCGCGATTCACCGGGGCACACGCGTGCGCAAGATGCATTCCTCACGTCGTGATGCGTTCCGCAGCATAGGAATAGAACCCCTTGGTTCTGTTGCATATCCATCCCGCGAAGTAACCCTGAAAAACTCTGCAGTGCGACGGGGAAGCCACAAGCTCGCCCTGCATGACAACCTGGAAGAACGCTGCGGGCTTGTCCAGTTCTATCCCGGGATGTCTCCGGATCTCTTCAGGGCATACGAGGGGTACAAAGGACTCGTGCTCGCCGGCACCGGGCTCGGGCACGTAAGTACTGCGCTTATTCCTTCCATAAAAAAACTCATAAACGGGGGTACTATGGTTGTGATGACCACCCAGTGCATGCAGGGCAGGGTCTGTGACCGGGTCTATGATACCGGGCGCGACCTGCTTATGGCGGGTGTAATCGAAGGCGGAGATATGCTGCCCGAAGTAGCACTCGTGAAAATGATGTGGGTGCTGGGGAACGAAAGGGATCCGGAAAAAGCAGCTGCCCTGATGCAGGCTGATCTCAAAGGTGAATGCAACCGGAGGAGCACGCATGGATTATAATGCGATAGGACTGACCGCCGGCATTGAGATCCACCAGCAGCTGAATACAAAGGAGAAACTATTCTGCCATTGCTTAACACTTCTCCGCGACAGTACGGAACATTCGGGGGAATTCTTCCGCTACCTCCGGGTAACCGAGAGCGAGATGGGAGAGATCGACCGGGCTGCACAGGAGGAGATGAAGCGCGACCGGAAATTCCAGTATTATACCTATGATACCACCTGCCTTGTTGAAAACGATGAGGAACCACCGGCGCCGCTGAACGATGAGGCGCTTTCTGTCTGCCTTACTATTGCAAAGATGGTTGGCATGACACCTGTCCGGCAGGTGCATACGATGCGCAAGCTCGTTATTGACGGCTCGAACACCAGCGGGTTCCAGCGCACGGCACTTGTCGCTATGAATGGTGTACTCCCTGACGGGGGAGAGATAGAGACGATCTGCCTTGAAGAGGAGGCAGCCCAACGGGTCAGGAACGATATTTTCTCGCTTGACCGGCTTGGTATCCCGCTCATTGAGATCACCACTTCGCCCTGTATGCACACGCCGGAAGATGTGCAGAAGGTCGCTGAGTATATCGGTATGGTACTGCGCTCTACCGGTAAGGTGAAACGGGGAATCGGTACGATCCGGCAGGACGTGAATATCTCAATCCGGGGTGGTGCCCGTGTCGAGATCAAGGGGGTACAGGAACTGGACCTGATCGCCGAAGTGGTCAGGCGCGAAGTGCAGCGGCAGCAAAGTCTCCTCGCCATCAGGCATGAACTCATCCAGAGAAAAGCATCGGTTCATGATAATTCACAGAATGTGAGTGACCTGTTCAGGGAGACAAAATCCACGGTCCTGAAAAAAGCAAAGCGCATCTATGCAGTCCGGCTCGAACGTTTTAGTGGCCTGGTAGGTCGCGAGATCCAACCGGACCGCCGGCTCGGCAGCGAAATGTCAGACTATGCCAAAAAATGCGGAGTCGGGGGAATCTTTCACACGGATGAACTTCCGGCATACGGTGTCACTGCGGACGAGGTCGCACGGTTACGGGAACGCATGAATGCTGAAGACCAGGACTGTATCGTGATTGTTGCGGCTGTGAATGATACCCAGGCCACCTGCGCTCTTAACCAGGTCATCATCCGTGCAAACCTGGCACTTTCTGAGAGACCGGTCCCGGAAGAGACCCGGAAAATGCTCGATGACGGCAGCTCTGCCTACATGCGCCCGCTACCCGGCGCAGCGCGAATGTATCCTGAAACAGATGTGCTGCCGGTGATCATTGATGATGAACGCTGGAATGCAACCATCGTTCCCGAACTGCTGACCGTAAAAGCGCAGCGCTATGCACAGGATTATGCAATCGATCTCCCCTATGCAACCCAGCTGGCACTATCAGAAAAACTCCCACTTTTCGAACGTGCAGTGGCGGAGGGTATCAAACCCAAACTTGCCGCTTTCACCATTCTTTCCACGTGCACAGAACTCCGGCGGGACGGTGTTGCCGTAGAGAAGATACCGGATAAGGATTATCTTGCAACCTGGCATGCCGTGGAAAGCGGCAGGGCTGCAAAAGAGGCCGTTCCCAATCTCTTCCGCGGTCTTGCATCCGGTAGCACATTTGAAGATGCGATCCGGAAACTTGCTCCTGCAGTATCCCGTGAAGAACTGGAATCCATGATAAAAAAGATCATCGCCGACAGGTCAGATTTTGTTGTTCAGAAAGGGATCGCCGCGCTTGGTCCGCTCATGAGTGTGGTAATGACTGAAGTGCGGGGGTCTGTTGACGGAAAAATTGTGAGTGAAATCCTCAAAAAGGAAATTAACGCAATACTTGCGGCAAAAAAACAGTAATTTTTTTCGTCTTTGCGCTCACTCATGAAGAACAGGCGCGAACATTTATGAGTGGGGCAGCAGAATTATATAAGGAGTTTAACTATGGGTAAAACAGGCACTACTATCTGGGCACAGGTGAAAGGCGTCAAGGGTCAGATCCGGCTCGTTCCAAAAAGTGAAGGCGCTCTTAAAACACCAGGTCCTAACCAGCGGTTCAAAGCCGGCGTAAACATCAAGAAAGTTAACGCAATGGATGAAGAGAATCAGGGACGGGGCGGCAGGCGCGGCGGCGGCAGGCGCGGGGGAAGACGCGGTGGCGACCGTTCCGGTGGATCCGGCTTAAACGAGTCTACTGCAAGCCCGCTCATCCGCAGGCGCATGCGCAGGGCAAAGGTTTCTGCACTCGGCGCCAGGGCAAAAGCCACACGGTAACTAAAAAAAAGGTTTACCACCGTGCCCGTGAAAGTATAGGGGGTTTACTAAAACCCTCCTGTTTTTTTTATCGCACGCTGCACACACTGGTGTACATTGCCACTTTTCTTCCCCCAATGCTAATTATCTTTTATTGATAACATCTAAGGTTAGTATGGATCTTGCAACCGCAGTGAAGAGTTACCAGTTCGGAGAACGTGCAAAGTCCGAACTTATCATATCCTCGCAGTTATGCATAGCATTAACAGGATTTTCAGATAATGAACGCGCTGGCGGGCGGCGAATGCTCCTGATGCTGATGGAGTCGGTAAGAAGTGAACTTCAGTTTGCTGCAAAAAGCACCGGGCAATCTGAATTCATAAAAGCGATCAATGCTCTCAATGAAGCAATCTCGCTCACGGAAAGCAACCAGCCCGAAAAGGCATCCGAAAAGATCGCTGTCGCTATCAGTGCATCCACAACCCCCGCACAGGAAGCATGGCAGGTACTTGAAAAAAATGGACTCCTCTGATTTTCTGAATTTTCTCAAAAGCCGCTCTTCGGTCCGTATCTTCAAGAGCGACCCTTTGACCGATGACGAGATTGAGTATATCCTGTCCTGTGCAGGTACCGCACCGAGTGCAGGCAACCTGGAATCATGGGACGTTATCGTAGTTACCGATAAAGAGGTCAGGGCTGCGCTCGCCGAGGCAGCATTTGACCAGGAACATGTCGAACAAGCTGGTGCAATCTTTGCGGTATGCGCAAACTATGTCCGCTCGATGTCGCGTTATGGAGAACGCGGGATCCTGTACGGATTGGAAGACGCAACCATTGCCTGCACGTACATGATGCTTGCGGCACACGCAAAAAAACTGCACTCCTGCTGGACAGGAGCTTTTGATGATGACGAAGTGCGCGAGATCCTGATCCTGCCCCAGCATATCCGACCCATCGCCCTGCTGGCAGTAGGCAGAGGGTACCCCCCGGCTGTGCTTACCGGGCGGATGGATGCAGGAGAGCACGTGCACCGGGATATCTGGTAAGGAGAGAGAAGATGCCTGATTATGTAGTGACACTGGAATCGGCGTGGATCCTGCGCGACGTCAAATCACTTGACGATGCACTCGGGATTGCGATCAGCGAAGCAGGAAAGCGGCTCAACCCGGCAGCGAAATACGTGGAGGTTGAGGCAGGGTTCATTACCTGCCCGTACTGTGAGCAGACACTTTCAAGTGCAGTTGTCTTTGCAGACACTGCTCTTGTAGGACTCGTTCTCGAGATGAAAGTCTTCCGGGCTGAGTCCCCTGAGCATGCGGAGCGCATTGCAAAATCAGTGGTTGGAAAGGCACTGCGGGATGTGCCGCTGAAACTGCTGGAAGTGCAGGCAATATGATCCACATCGTCGGTCACACCGCTATCGACCACATTTCCCGGGTCCCCCATCTTCCGGCAAAGAATTGCTCGACCCATATCTCTGACCGGCAGATCTATTATGGCGGGGGTGCTGCAAATATCGCTGCAGGAATTGCCATCTTAGGGGAGCAGGTAGCCCTCATTTCCTGTACCGGGGATGACTTTGCCGGTAGTGAATATGACCGCTGGATGAAAAGGATCGGGATCCACCAACAGTTTTTTGTTGTTCCTGATACCCACACACCAACTGCTTTCATGTTCACCGATGATGCCGGGGACCAGATGACGTTCTTTGAATGGGGAGCATCAAAAGCATTTTCCCATGCAGAAGCTCCCCATCTCCCGTTTGTTCATATGGCAACTGCAGATCCGGAATTCAATTGCCGGGTTGCCGAGAGAAGCGAGTTCACCTCATTCGATCCCGGGCAGGACGTGTTCTGGTACACCAAAGAACAGCTCGGGACAATCCTTGTCAATACTGACATCCTTTTTGCAAACCAGCACGAGATCCAGCAGATGTGCACAACGCTGGGCGTGACGAAGGATTCGATCGTCAAACAGGTCGGCACGGCAATATTTACCATGAGCGGTGACGGGAGCACGTTGTACACAAACGGTGCCGAGCACTTCATACCGGTTGTCCCGGTCACCCTTGCAGATCCAACCGGGGCCGGCGACTCGTACCGTGCCGGGTTCCTCTCCGCATACGTACGGGGATATCCACCGCTGACCTGTTGCAGGATCGGTACGGTCACCGCATCGTTTGTCGTGGAACATGTCGGATGCCAGACGCATCTTCCGGACTGGAACGCGATGCGGGTCCGTTACCAGCAACACTTCGGAACGCTCGAATCCCCGGTTACCAGGAATGACTGAACATGAGCTGGGCAGCACTCACCTCCGGAGGAAAGGACTCAATCCTCTCCATCCAGAAGGCAATCGACAGCGGTAAAGACGTAGAATATATCGTCACCGCCCGCCCGGAAAACCGTGACTCCTACATGTTCCATTCCGCAAACCTCGATGCAGTACCTGTAATAGCAAAGGTTGCCGGTTTGAATTATATTGAGATAGGTACAAAAGGGCAAAAAGAAGTGGAAGTTGCCGATCTTGAGGCTGGTCTCGCCGAGCTTGATGTGGAAGGTGTGATTGCAGGGGCGGTCGCATCGGTATACCAGGCAGAACGGGTGAAGGCGATCACGGACCGGCTCGGTATATCCCTCTATACACCGCTCTGGCATATGGACACGGAGATGCTTCTTAAGGAAGTGGCACAACGTATGGATGCGATGATCATTGTCACGGCGGCTGAAGGACTTGACGTGCATTTTCTGGGTGCACACATCGATGACGTACTCATCCAGAGGCTCAAACACGTTGCTGCCAAAAGTCGCATCAACCTTGCCGGCGAAGGCGGGGAATACGAGACCCTTACACTCAATGCACCATTTTACTCCCGCCCCATCACGTACACTACCAGCGAGATCCGGTCATTTCCTGACCGGCACGAGATGGTTCTTGGGGGGTTCACCTGATGGCTCAGGACAGTGATGTCAGACTTGGTCAGCTCACCCGGTTTATATTCACTGCTCCTTCATGGAAACGCTCACTTTTTCTTATTATCATCCTGGGTTTTCTGATCGATGGTGCGGGAGTCCGGGCCTGGGTGATTCTGCCATTTTCTGCCCTGCCATTCTCGGGTACTCTTGCATTCACTATCCCGGCGATAACCGCACTTGTCCTGACAAAACCGATCATCGAGTATAACGGGAAAACGATGACCTGGAACCGGTCAGCACTCCTCGCACTGTCCTGCACGGTCTTTGGCGTTATCATCACGTTTATCACACTTGCGTCATCGGTTACGCTCATCTCCCTGTTTTATGCAATCTCACTGGGTTTTGTCTTTGGTCTCCGCCTGTTCGTGCTTGTAGCGATAGCCGATTACCGGGTCCCCCGCATGATCATCCCGGCGTTCACCCAGAGCGTTGTGGGCATACTCGCCGGCATGGTCCTCTTCTCCCCCTCGTTCGCTCTCTTTGCGCTGGTTCTGCACCTCGTCTTCGGGCTCGGATTTGCAATCCTTATCTGGATGATCGAACGCCCGCTCCAGCGAGCATTCAAAATACGCGGACTGGCATTCATCAACGCGTTTATCGCACATATGACAGACGGCTCAAAAGGAATGGAGGATTTCTTCCGGGAGATTGGTGAGGAGATATTTGTCCCGCAGGTAAGCTTCTTTTTCCGCAGGGTAAACGAAAAGCCGGTGATTTTCACGGTCCCCAACCTGCACCCCGGCCCCATGGGTGAAATCGGCGGCGGTAATCTTCCCAAAGTATTGCATGATAACTTTGAAGATGAAACCCTTGTCGCCCACGGGTGCGCTACCCATGACTTCAATCTCGTTTCAGAGGGGGAGATCTACAAGGTGATCGATGCACTGCAGAAATCACGCCAGGATATTACCTATTCGGGTGTTGCGGGGAGATCGGGACGACTCTCCTGTGGTTCTGTGCAGGTCCTCTTTCAGCGGTTCGGTGACTCGGTCCTTCTGGTCACCAGCCGGTCACCACAATGGACAGAGGATCTTGATTTTTCAGTTGGCATGACTATCATGGCAGAGGGACACCGCTGGTTCCCGCATGTTGCAGTCGTAGATGCACACAATTGTATGACTGACCTTTCTTCACCCGTGCTCCTTGCGACGCTGACGGCAACCGAATACCAGCATGTGTCGCTGGAAGCGATGGACACGTGCCGCACAACTCCGCTGTATCCGTTCAGGACCGGGGTCACCCACCTTATGTTACCGTTCGACAGGGAGCAGGGTTTCGGGGACCTGGGAGTGCAGGTTCTCGTAGTCGAGGTTGACGGGCAACGCACCGCCTATATTCTTATCGATGGCAATAATATAGCTCAGGGAGTGCGAGAGGTGCTGCTTGAACAGGTTCTTACCGTTGTTGATTATGCCGAAGTGATGACCACAGACACGCATGTCGTGAATACAATCACCGGCAAAAATCCGGTGGGGATGCATGTGCCGGCTTCTGAATTCCTGCCGTTTGTGATGCAGGCGCTCCAGGCAGCGATCGGAAATCTTGCGGTATCAGAAGTCGCGGGGAGTACAGCGCACTGCGAGCATATCGTCGTCTTTGGCTCCAACCGTATCTCCCAGCTTGCCAGTACAGTAAACGCAATGCTTGTGTTTGTTGCACCGCTCTCGCTTGCAATGCTGCTGCTGGCATTCCTGCTGTCGTTGATCGCGTATATCGTTATAGTTTAGGGTACCCTGTTGACAGCAGGGAAAACCTGCTCGCGGTGCCGGAATAAGCATCCCCTTTTTTCCCTGCCGGGGATCTGGATAAAAGTACATATCCTCTGCCTGAGAAACATTCACAGAAGCACATGTACGCCCTGCCCGTCTTTCTTGTTACCATTCTCCTGATCACCGCAATTGCGATACGATACAAGTCACCGCCGTTTTTAACACTCGTCGGGGGGGCACTCTTCTTTGGCATCGTATCGGGCATGACACTCGAATCGACCATCCACGAAAGTATCCTTGGCATGGGCAGGATCTTTGCAATTCTCGGAGTGGTGGTGCTTGCAGGTTCGGTGATAGCAAAAGTACTCCAGGAGCAGCACCATGTGGAACAGATTGTTTCTGACCTGCGTTTTGTAGCTCACCGGCCTTTCGGACTTTCAGGTGTTGCCGGGTACCTGCTGGCGATCCCGCTGATGTGCTGTATCACTGCATTTGTGATCCTGACGCCGGTCATCTCCTGTTTTGGGGGGGAGGGCGAAACACCGAGCCGTAAGGGACTGCTCTATACAGCGGCACTCGGGAGCCTGATCTCTTTTGCATTGATTTACCCCTCACCGGTGATTATCGCCCTGTTGTCTGCTCTTCCTGATGCAATGTTCTCCCCGGTTATGTTCGATCTTATGATGATCCCGGTTTCGCTTCTGATGCTTGCCGCCGTTATCTTACTGATGCGTCACAGGTTCAGGTCATCAGGAGTCATTAATGGAGGAGATCCTGTGCCAGCGGGCACATGCGAACGCGGAGGAGATCATGCCCGAGCATGGTACCCGTTCCTGGTTATGGCAATCGCAATGGTCGCCGGGCTTGTAATCTTCGGACTCACTCCCTCAAGCCTGATCCAGCTGGTGATGCTGACCGGTATGGTAACCGCCCTGGTACTTGCACCCGCAGAAATCCGAAACCGTGCGTTTACCAACGGTGCAAAACATGCAGGACTTATCATGTTCGATCTCTGCGGTGCCGGGGCGCTTGGTGCAGTAATTGCAGCGGGCACTCTTGGAGCGGAAGCACTCTCACTGCTCACGGTTGCGGTACCAGTCATCGCAGTACCATTCCTTCTCGCTGCCCTTATTCAGACAGCACAGGGATCCCGTGTGGTGACTGCGGTGATCACAGGCCAGATCATTGCCGGAACTACCCTCGCATCATCCATCCACCCGATCCCGTTTATTCTCCTTATTAGTGGGGGGGCGTGCATAGTCTCGTACCTGACCGACCCGTACTTCTGGCTTGTGCAGCGGGCAACCGGCGATGATGTAGTAACCGTTGTGAAGAATTACACGATCCCGCTTGCCGCGTGCGGTTGCGTGATGTTTGGGATCGCGGTCGTGATGCAGATGTGGATGGGGTAGTGAAGACCTGCCTTAAAAAAGAATGGGGAGGGATTTCCCGTACGAGAAAGGTGCCGGGAGATCGGGTCCACCTGACTGCTGCTGATCACCGGACAATGGCTGATGCATTTTCATCGAACGGGTTGGTCCTCATCGCCAGTGAGAAGAGATAGGGATATTTCTTTTTAAGGTACTGCATATAGATCAGCCATTCGATCACGAGCTGGCTGTATACCCGTGTCAGATCTCCGGACAGGTGATCATAATCCGCCTGAGGGAGATCGATAAGCCGCTCACGTGCAACCAGTTCCTCAGAAAGGTGAAAGACCGCATGAAGCATATTGGTAAACCTGTCATGCTCGAAGAGCTGGGGGTTTTCGAGCAGGGCGACCAGGAACCCTTTATGATGCGAGAGAAAGGTATGCAGTTCTTCTAAGGAGATCGCCTGGCTGTCAAGATGATACGAATGCTCTTTGAGTGCGACCTGTGCTTTCTGGAAATCATCATCTGACCAGTTATTGGACACAGCCAGTGCCGACCGGATCTCATGAATGCCCGGGTCTTTCGGGCTGAATTTTTTTAGCAGTTTTGTTCCCACCTCGGAATAAAAGACCCCGATGATCATGTTCAGTTTCTCGATCCTATGGGTTCGTTCCCGCATTTCAATCATATACTCGATTGCGTTTGCCACCACACCCAGAAAACAACCGACACCGGCAAGGATGATGACAATAACCAGCACCTTCCCAAGGGGGGTGAGCGGGAGAATATCACCGTAGCCAACCGTCGAAATAGTCACGATAATAAAATAAAACGCATCGAGCAGTGAGTAGCCTTCAATAACCATCAGCCCGATCATGCCAAGCACAACAACCGTTGCAAGAATGAGAAGGTAAATGCGGAATCGGAAACTGATGGTTTTCATCATTGACTGTTTTTTTGCCTGATAATATAAAAGGGATACGATAGGAAAAGAACGATACCCCCGGCCAGATTCCTGACCAATAGTTGGAATCCTTTAACGAATCCGGACCCATCGAGCGGTTTTTACAATCTTCCGGACCGCATGATCTGCACCCCGCCGCACCATACAAAAGGAAAAGCCCGCGCCCGGTTGAGATGAGATCGGTCGGTCAGGTTCACTTGTCCTCGTTCCGCTCGCCAGTGCTCACTGCTCTCCGGCTCGCTTCACATCACCTCCCTTGTTTTCTTAGCGGATAATTGTCGGGATGCAGTACACCCCGGGCTTGTCGCGATGCTCCGGCGCCAGCGGCTGCTCTCGCCCGCTCCTCACATACCGCTTCGCGGAATGCTTGTCGCTGTTGATCATACCCATGTATAACGCTCAGTGACTCTTAACCATCACGACCATCCTGATGTGTCCGTCCAATTGCGTAGTATAGAGTTCAATCAGGAGGTTTCGTGGGAACTCGCGTGACCAGCACCTTGTCAATCCGGTTGCCGTCCATATCCACGACTTCGTAGCGCAGTCCGCCGACCTCGAGATGATCACCTGTTTTTGGTATCCGCTCCAGGATAAACAGTATCAGCCCGGCAATGGTCCGGTAATGTCCATGTTCCTCTCCCGGAAAGGAATCCACAGATAAGATTTTCCTGATATTATCAACAGGTGTATTGCCGTTGATCAGCCATGAGCCATCCTCCCGTACTACAATTTGAGTATCCACCGGCTCTCCAAGAGTACGGACATTGCTGATAATTGCTTCAAGGATATCATGCAGGGTGATAACACCCTGAATGCTCCCGTATTCATCAGTCACAAGAGCAATATGCACTCCGGTTTCCTTGAATGATTCAAGGAGTTTCAGGACCGGAAGGGCTTGGGGGGCAAAGAGCGGTTTCGTGACAGAGGCTTTGATATCGGGAGTGCCGCCTTCAACCATCATTGTCAGAACCTCCTTTACCGATACCATACCCGCAATATTATCCAGATATCTATCGTACACAGGAAAATTTGACTGACCACTCGTAGTCATTTTCCGCAGGTTCTTATCAGTGGGATCGTTCAAGTCAAGGGCGATAATATCGGAGCGGTGCGTCATCAGGGAATCAACACGGCGGTCACCAAGTTCAAACACACCTTCTACCATGCTCAATTCAGCCTTATCGAATACACCGGCTTCGGTACTTTCCGCAAGCATAATCTTGATCTCCTCTTCGGTTACCGGTGGCTCGGTGATTTTGCGGAACTGAATGACCCGGAGCATGGCTTCGGTCGAATAACTGAGAATAATCACCAGCGGCGCTGTTATGAGAGAAAGAAGCCGCATCGGTTTTGCAATGGCAGAAGCAATGCTTTCAGCGTTATTAAGCGCAAGGCGTTTTGGGACGAGTTCTCCAAAGATTAAAGTCAGGTAGGTGATTACGAGCACTACAAGAGTGATACCCAGAATATCACTGTAAGGTGCCAGAGCGGGGAAATCTTTAAGATAGACCGCAACTCCTTTGGCTACCGTAGCTCCACCGAACGCACCGGCAAAGATACCCACGAGAGTAATCCCGATTTGTATCGTCGAGAGGAATCGGGTGGGTTCATTCGCAAGTTCAAGTGCAGCAGCTGCCCGCGTGTCTCCTTGATCTGCCCGCTGCTGAAGACGGGTTTTTTTGACCGAAACGATGGCGAATTCTGCCATGGCAAAGATGCCATTGATGACGATCAGAATGAGAATGATGACGATCTCAAAGAGATAAGACATTTTGCAGAATTATCTGCGGACTGTAATTTAAACCTATTTAAAGGAACGAAGAGGAGTGTGATACGAGTATATCAGGCAAACGTCACAAATTTATCACAAATCACATCAATGATCGGGTTTTTGTCACCCTGATCTGATTATAGGGTTAATTCAAAGAAATTGGATCGCGGCGAATTTCTTTCTGTTTGGGCGGGTTTGCGGATCGCAATGCCACCATGGGTATTGAAAAAACGATTGTGTGGAAAAGAAGGATGAACATCTGGACACCTGATTCGTGGCGCCCCACCGGATATACCCTTCACAACTTCAGCCCTTTTGCCACGCACTGCCCATGTTCCTTATCCGCCTTCCTCGAGGTTCTCCATCATAAAAAAAAAAGATGTTGATGCTACGATCTGGCGAGATCGAAGCGATCAAGGTTCATCACTTTGGTCCAGGCTGCTACGAAGTCCTGGACAAACTTCTTCTGCCCGTCCGCGCTTCCATAGACCTCGGCCAGAGCCCGAAGCTGGGAGTTCGAACCGAAGATGAGATCGACGCGCGTGCCAGTCCACCTGACTTCGCCAGTCTTGCGATCGCGCCCTTCGAATATGTCCTTCGCGTCCGATACCGGCTTCCACTCCGTGCCCATGTCGAGCAGGTTTGTGAAGAAGTCGTTGGTGAGCGCTTCCGGCTTCATGGTAAAAACGCCGTGCCGGGTCTGTCCGAAGTTGCTGTTCAGCACCCGCATGCCGCCAACGAGCACCGTCATTTCGGGTGCGGTCAGGGTCAGCAATTGCGCCTTGTCAACCAGCAATTCCTCGGCCGATACGGCATAGCGGGTCTTTAAGTAGTTGCGGAAGCCGTCCGCCTTCGGCTCGAGCACGGAAAAGGAGTCCACATCGGTTTGCTCCTGCGAGGCGTCCATGCGTCCCGGCGTGAAGGGGACCGTCACCTCGTGACCAGCCTTCTTCGCAGCCTGCTCGACGCCCGCGCAACCGGCCAGAACGATCAGGTCAGCCAGCGATACCTTCTTGCCGCCCGACTGCGCCGCGTTGAACGCGCCCTGGATGCCCTCCAG
>DATKZP010000046.1:0-19554 GCA_035527915.1 Methanoregula sp.
GGAAAGCTCGAGGCGGGGATCCCGGAGGATGACCCCCGCAATCCTGCAGTTATTGCCGACAATGTCGGGGATAATGTAGGTGATATCGCAGGCATGGGTGCCGACCTCTATGAATCCTATTGCGGATCCATTATTGCGACCATGCTTATCGGCGGTTCTGTCGCAGCGATGATTGCATCATCCAATGGTGCCGGCCTGATGGATTCCATCCGCCTGACGCTCGGTCCCTCAATCAATGTCATTCCGGATGCCAGCGCCGTCATGAACCTCGTTCTCTTACCGCTGCTGGTTGCGGCGCTGGGAATTATTGCTTCCGTGATCGGTTCGTTCTTTGTCAGGAGTTCCCAAAACGAGAGCAGCGCGATCCACAAGGCCTTCAACACGGGCACATTCGCCAGCCTGATCATCACCGCGGTTGCCACCTATTTTCTGGTGGTCACGCTTCTCGGACCACTGTATATCGGGGTATTTATCGCCGCCATTGCAGGATTGGTCGGAGGGTTCCTGATCGGGCTTGTGACCGAATACTACACGTCCTATGACCGCTCGCCAACCCAGCGGATTGTAAAATCCACGGAGACCGGGGCAGCAACTGGCATCATCACCGGTCTTGCCGTGGGATTTGAGAGCACGGTATTTCCTGTGCTCATTATCGCGGCCGCAATCCTCGTCGCCGCACAACAGGCGGGGCTCTACGGGGTTGCCATTGCCGGTGTCGGCATGCTCGCCACGCTGGGCATCACTCTCTCTGTTGACGCGTACGGCCCGGTTGCGGACAATGCCGGCGGTATTGCCGAGATGTCCCACCAGGATAAGAGCGTCCGGGAGATCACAGACACGCTTGATGCGGTCGGCAACACAACCGCAGCGATCGGCAAGGGCTTTGCCATCGGGGGTGCCGCACTTACCGCTCTTGGCCTCGTCATCGCGTACACGGCGGCAGTCGGACTCCCGCTTGTCGACCTCATCAGCCCGGTGGTCTTTGTCGGGGTCCTGATCGGTGCAATGCTCCCCTTCCTCTTCTGCTCGTTTGCCATGACCGCTGTCGGCAAGGCAGCAGGTGACATCGTGCAGGAGGTGCGCAGGCAGTTTAAGGAGATCCCCGGTCTCATGGAAGGTACGGCGGAGCCCGACTATGATGCTTGCATCACGATCTCCACCAACGCCGCGCTCAGGCAGATGATAATCCCAGGCCTCCTGGCAATCCTTGCGCCTGTGGTCTGCGGACTGGTCCTCGGGACTGCTGCACTTGCCGGACTCCTCATCGGTGCAATCAGCTGCGGCTTTATCCTTGCCGTCATGATGGCAAACACCGGCGGCGCATGGGACAACACGAAGAAATACATCGAACAGGGCCACCTCGGCGGAAAGGGCTCACCAGCACATACTGCGGCAGTCACCGG
Organism: Methanoregula sp.; assembly: GCA_035527915.1. Taxonomy (GTDB): domain Archaea; phylum Halobacteriota; class Methanomicrobia; order Methanomicrobiales; family Methanospirillaceae; genus Methanoregula. The sequence goes on from DATKZP010000046.1 coordinate 1,404, forward strand.
TGACACGGTCGGGGACCCGTTCAAGGACACCGCAGGCCCGGCGCTTAACATCCTGATAAAACTGATGGCGATTGTATCAGTGGTCTTTGCCCCGCTGTTTATCTGATATTCATATTTTTTTCCTTTTTTATCTGCGCTCTACGATTAGGATCGCTATTAAAGCTTCTCCAGAAATGCCCGGTGACCCTGTGAATGAGATACGGGGTGTTCAAAACGATCTGTAATCTGTCATTCAGGTAAGCACCACCATCATGAAATGATAATTTTTCTGAAATCTCTCTTCACGTTACCGTATACCGTTCATTGTATCAGAAACCCTCAGCAGTTTTACCAAACAACCGGGAGAAAAGAAGTATTACCCGGTATCTTCAAAAAATCCCGTTCAGGTAACCTGTTTCAGGTCGACACTGACATCGGTAGAAATACGCGAATATCTCTTCGGGTTCTCTTCAAAATTCTTTTTGCACCAGTTGCAGCAGAAGTAATATTTCTGGTCTTTGTACATACCGGTGAATTTCGCATCATCTTCATCAACTATCATCAAACAGACGGGATCGGTGGCCATGGCATTTTACCTCGTTACTCTGTACTAGAATCGTTTTTATTTCCTTAAGTGTTATCGCCTTTTATGCAACAGGATTCGGGTTATCCGATATACCGCACAGGTGCTCTTCCTGGTAATGCCTGGCGAGATGCGCAGAGATATCGCTGTATGTCTTGAGGACGAAGAAGAGCACGGAACCTGTTTTATCGTATCTCCTGCTCAGACTCCTGCTGACGGTTACATCAATTTGATCTAAAGGAGCAATGGCAAAAAAGGGCTGCAGGAAGCAGATCAAAGGAAGGAATCATGGGTATCACCCGTTTCTTGAATTTTCAGGTGCCTTCCAGAGGGTATGGGGAGATTATAACTTTAGTCCGGAAATTTCGAAAAAAAATGGAATATCATTCACTGTTGTTTTCATCATTATTGCTTTCTTGCGCGACATTCACGGGTAAACCGGTTTTTTCGGAACTGTCCGGCACAACATTACCGTGAATAGTGAACTCTGTGCCGCAGTGGGGGCAGAGTAGGGTTGTATCCTTGTTTATGGTGCGTCTTTTATGGAAACTATCTGCAAATCCGCCGGCAAGGATACCCGCAGGAAGAGCGAACAGTCCTATAGCTGAAAGTGCAACAAGCGCAGTGATGAATTTCCCGAGCGGTGTTATTGGATACACATCACCGTAACCTACTGTGGCAAGCGTCACCACCGCCCACCACATGGCATCCGGGATACTGGCAAACTTTTCGGGCTGGGCTTCGCGCTCGACAGCATACAGGGCGCTCGATGCCAGCGTCAGGATAATTACCGCCATGATTATGGTGATAACAAGCTCCTCTTTTTTAGACTTCAGGACATCAGCAAACGTTTCAAATGCATGTGAGTACCTGCCAAGTCTGAGAACCCGGAATATTCTCAATAACCGAAGTAATCTGAGCGTGCGGAATTCTATCGGCATGATCAACGGGAGATAAAACGGGGTAATTGCGATCAGATCAACGAGGACCAATGGAGATAACGCAAACCGGATCCGTCCTGTCACCGGAGAAGAATATTTGGGATTTCTGACGCAGACCCAGACCCGGAGGGCATATTCAATCGAGAAAACCGTGACAGTAAATGCGTCAAAAATAGTGAAATAGGATGCATACTCAATAAAAAGTTCATGTTTTGTCTCAAGAATAACTACAATGACATTGAGCAGGATCAGTGTTGCAATAAAATAAATGAATAATTTCCTGGCCCAGTTATGGTTCGCCGGGCATTCAAGAAGGAAATATACCTTTTCCTGAATTTTATCATTCCAATTTGGTTTCAGACATGGCTCAGCATCAGACATTTATAAGATAGAATCTGACAACTTCATCGTATAATACCCTTATGCATTCTCTTTGTGACGCACAGAATGATTAAAAGCAAAGATTCCGGCAGTTGATGTACAGGACTTTGCTGCAATCAGAGCGTGAGAAAGGAAATTACCGGGACTACTGAAGGCATGAAAATACTGCCAACCGACAGCACGTGCACGATAATGAATTCCACGAAATAGGGCTGGCCCATTTATTGATAGTCAATCCAAAAACCCTGTCAGAGATCCGTGATTTTAGCCGGTTTATGTCTGAAGATCTCGAATTGGAAGAATGGGGCGGCATAATAGAATAAAAAGCAGGGACATAATAAGGGATGATTGGAATCAATCACGTAACCACCATACCCATATCCCTCTACACCTCACCTGTACGTCAATGACGGCCGATATCATCACCCGCATCCGCACTGAGCTCAAGAATATCGCCGATCCAGCAATCCGGAAAACATCGCAGAGGTTTTTCAAAGAGGAAATCCTGTGTTATGGTGTAAAGACCACTATGGTCACAGCCATTGCCAGAAAATTCTGGATTGATATCAAATCAAGGGAAAAACAGGATATTTTCCGGCTCTGCGACGAGCTCTACCAATCCGGTATCCTTGAAGAAGCATTTATCGTTTCCAGTTGGATCCCACATCTTAAAAGACAATTCGAGCCACAAGACATCGCCGTATTCCGGCACTGGATTGATACATACATCTCCAACTGGGCTGCATGTGACGGTTTTTGCAATCATACGATGGGCGAATTCATTGTAAAATACCCGGAATATCTGGACGAACTTAAACAGTGGACACATTCCAAAAACCGCTGGATGCGCCGGGCGGCAGCAGTATCGCTGATCGTGCCGGCAAAGCAGGGGAAGTTTCTTTCAGATGTGCTGGAGATCGCTGAACTGCTGCTGATCGATAACGATGATATGGTGCAGAAGGGATACGGGTGGCTCTTAAAAGAGGCAAGCCGCTGGCACCAGATAGAAGTTTTTAATTTTGTCATGCGAAACAGGAAATCGATGCCCCGGACCGCCTTGCGGTACGCAATTGAACTGATGCCGGAAGATCTGAAGGCAGAAGCAATGAAGAAGGACTGGTAGGTTCAAGGAAAAAGAAAGATAATTTCGGCAGGTCTGTTGCGGATATAGATTTACTCAGGCGCAGTTTAATCCAATACGGTATCTTTAAGGGTGAGAACCACATTTTGCCTGCTGCCGACCCGGTAAATAGTTATACCTTTCAGCTTATGTGCCCACGCCATAAGAAGTGCTTCTTCGCATTCCTCCCTCGTTGCTGTATTTGGCATATTAATAGTCTTACTGATAGAGGCATGGACATGCTTCTGGAATGCAGCCTGCATCAGTACATGATCCCGCCAGTGGATATCAAGTGCAGTTTTAAACAGGGCCCGGAATTTCTGCGGGAGCCAGTTCAGGTCCTGAACCGTCCCCCGCTCATGGACGTGATTAATGGCTTCGTCTGCCCTTTTTCTTTGTTCTGCTCTGGACAATCCTGAACCAGACAGGGTTTTTTCAAGATATGCCCGGAATACCGGATTTACAATAATAAACGTTTTACCAACGGTGTTTCTTCGTGTATAAGCAAATGAGAAGACTGGTTCGATGCCGCTTGAGCACCCGGCAAGCAGGGACAAGGTTCCTGTCGGAGCTATTGAGGTCAGTGCTGCATTCCTTACCGGGAACTCTTTCCAGATACTCTCTTTCCACGCTGGAAACGCCCCGATTTTTTCCGCACGATGGTGAGATTCGTCTACTGCGGTATCAGTGACAATCCGCATGACGTGTTCACACCAGGCTCTTCCTTCATCAGAATCATATGCCAACCCAACCATAAGAAGGGCATCATGGACTCCCATCAGGCCCAGTCCAATCTTACGGGTTTTTTTCGTTGCTTCTGCGATTTCCGGAATAGGATATACATTTTTATCAATGACCGCATCAAGAAACCGGACACCTGTTCGCACTGTGTCGTTCAGTGCATCCTCATCAAGGATCCCGTTGCGTATGCAGGCAACGAGATTGATGCTGCCAAGAACGCAACTCTCGTACGGGAGCAGCGGTTGTTCGCCACAGGGATTGGTTGTATCAATATCGCCAAGGTCCGGAACGGGGTTGTGCCGGTTTATTTCATCATAAAAAAGTAATCCGGGTTCCCCGGTCTTCCAGATCCCGTCCACAATTCCTGACCAGATCTGCCCGACCGTGATCGATTCACCGGAATACGGGTGGGTAATCCAGATCTTATCACACATTTTCCGGGAAACAAGCTCCATGAATTTATCATCGACCATAACGGAGATGTTAAAATTGGAAATATCCCCTTCCCGTGCTTTTGCAGAGAGGAATGAAAGGATATCGGGGTGCCAGACGTTCAGGATTCCCATGTTGGCTCCCCGGCGGCGACCGCCCTGCCGGATGACTTCGGTTGCTGCGTTGAAGATTCCCATAAAGGATACCGGACCTGAAGCAACTCCATCCGTAGATCGCACACGGGAACCTTGTGGTCTGATGTTTGAGAAATTATACCCTGTTCCACCGCCGGTCTTATGGATTATCGCACCGTGTTTCATGGCATCGAAGATACCGTTGATAGAATCCGGAACCGGCAGGACGAAACATGCAGATAGCTGCCCCAGGTCTGTCCCGGCGTTCATGAGCGTTGGGGAGTTGGGTAAGAACCGCAGGGAGACCATGACATCAAAAAAGATTTTAGCCTCGACTTCGTTTTCTGCAAGCGCCCATGCAACACGATGGCAGATATCCTCAAACGATTTTTCGCCTTGCCGAAGGTATCGTGCTGAAAGGATGCTATCTATAACCTGTGATGAGTTCATTTAGTATTCCCGCACTATTTTGTTTGTTCCCCCAAGGGTCTTTGGGGCACCTTATGTATTAAATATATTTTACATCATCGAATCGGCAATTATTGATATACCAGATTCTGGCACTGGAGAGCCGGCGATGAAACGGATGAGGATCCTGTTCCGGAGTTGTGCAGATTGAGTGTCCATAAAAAGGGATATATTTCAATGATGATTATTCTGCCGGAGCTGTTACAGGAAAGCAGCCAATGCAAGGGTAACAGCCGGGCTTGAAAAACTCGCGGGTTATCGGGTGTTGCCCTGATTCCTGTATCTGACAAATATATCGATAAATGCGAGGAGAATCCCGGCACCCATCAGACCGTATCCGATGAGGCGGTTTTCACCAAACACGATTCCGGCTATAATAAGTGAAAATGCAAGAAATGCCCATCGGGAAGGGCGGGTTTTCACCTGCTTTCCTGTGACGACAAGCACGATTACAAGTATTGCCAGTACAACAATGGCAATCAGGATATATGCATCTGAGAGGATTGCCATACGTTTTTGCCTTTGAAAGGATATCTGCAGGAGTCAAAATAAAATTGTTGATAGATTATTGGATAGTACTTTATATCAGGTCCCGAACGTCTCCAAAACCTTATGTGCGCCCGGGAATCGCACGAAAGTTCCGGTTGGAATACGCATGCCATATGCTTCCCTACTGCTACGGTGATCTGATCCTGCAAAAGCTCATCTTACCATGCCACATAACAGCCGGGTGCCTTTACCTTATATCCACCCCCGCATCTTCATCGCCTCCACCACATGTTCCATTGCCCGGCTGTAAGCCGCACGTCTCAGGGAAATTTTGTTGTTTGTGGCCATTTCAAACACCGTGCGATAGGTTTCCGTCATATGCATCTTCAGCCGTGAGTTCACGGCATCCCGTTCCCAGTGATCCATATTCAGGTTCTGCACCATTTCAAAGTACGATACGATGACTCCACCTGCATTACAGAGAATATCGGGGATAATGGAAACGCCTTTGGTATACAGGTGAGTGTCGGCTTCAGCTGTTATGGGGCCATTACCGAATTCGGCAATGATTCGCGCTTTGATGCTATCAGCATTATCCATGGTGATCGCGTTTTCAAGGGCCGCCGGTATGAGAATGTCAACATCCAGTCCCAGTAGTTGTTTATTGGTGATATCCGCCCCAAGCCCTGAATTCTTAATCGAACCCGTCTTCTTTTTATGTTCCCTGAGCTTCGGTAGATCGAGACCATCCCGGTTCACTACACCCCCCCCGCTGTCACTGACCGCAATCACCCTGCATTCGCACAAGGAATTCGCGAGTAATGCCGCATTTTCTCCTACATTTCCAAATCCCTGAATTGCAGCTGTCGCACCCTTGAGAGTAATACCAAGGTCCTTTGCTGCCTCCCCGATGACATACCAGCCTCCCCGTGCAGTGGAATCTTCCCGTCCTTCCGATCCACCGATACTAAGCGGTTTTCCAGTAACCACGCCAAACGACGTCTTTCCCACTACTTTTGAGTACTCATCCATCATCCAGGACATGGTCTGGGCGTTCGTACCAACGTCAGGTGCGGGAATATCGCGATCCGGTCCGATGAAATATGCGAGCTTCTGGACAAAAGATCTGCTCAAACGTTCCAGTTCCCTTGCTGATAATTCCTTGGGATTGCAGATCACCCCCCCTTTCGCACCTCCCAGGGGCAGGCGATACAGGGCACATTTCCAGGTCATCAGGGCGGCAAGAGCCCGGACTTCCTCAACCGTCACGTCCGGATGATAACGGATACCCCCTTTTGTGGGGCCGCGTGCATCATTGTATTGGATACGACATCCCGGAAATACCCGAAGAGTCCCGTCATCCATACGAATTGGGATGGAAACGTGAAGTTCCTGCATCGGCATTTTCAGGAGGGTTTCAATATCAGGCGAGAGTTTCAGGTCAAGAGCACATGCACACACGTGCTGTTTCACTGTTTCAAAGAGATTTACTTCAGTCATCCCTGATCTCCATATATACTGGCTACATATCACGAAACACTAAAAAAGAGTATCGATTATGACGTGCGCCATATACATTGCATGGGGAATCAGGGTAAGAATTGCATCCTGTTGGGATTCCTGTTTAAGGGTGCAGACTTAAAAAAGTGTTTTTGCAGCAGGGATGAGGTATACGTCACGGATATTTTCACATCTTATCATGGATCAAACACCCAGTTTCTTTAAAAATCTCTCGTGCAGCCGGGTATCGCACGAAAGTTCAGGGTGAAACGAGAGCGCGATATGCTTCCCGTACTCAACCGCAACTACTCCCTGGTTCATCCTTGAGAGTACCGTCACACCGGTGCCCACGCAGGTAGCAACCGGTGCCCGTATGAAAATCGCATGGAACGGCCGCCCCACAAGTCCTTTGATTGGGAGGTCGGCTTCAAAAGACTCCCTCTGTCGCCCGAACGCATTCCGGTTCACCGTCATATCAATAAGGCCCAGCGTATGGACACGGGAATCATCAACATGCGTTGCCATCAGCACCATGCCGGCGCATGTCGCAAAAATACCACCGGAAAAAGTGCGTATCGGCTCATAAAGATGGTTTTTCTCAATGAGCCGGGAGATGGTCGTTGATTCCCCCCCTGGAATTGCGAGGGCATTGCATCCCGCAAGGTCTGCAGGGTGCCGAACTTCAAAAACTTCGGATGATGCACCCTGCCCCATCCGGCTAAGCGCCAGCCGGAACGTATCAATGTGTTCGCTCACATTTCCCTGGAGCGCAAGTACACCGATCTTAACGTCCACGGGTCTGCAACACCTCATCGTCCCTGAGAGTGTGTATATCAAGTCCCGGCATCGCATCACCAAGACCCCGGCTTACCCGTGCGATAACCTCAGGTTCGTTGAAATGGTTGACCGCCTCGACGATAGCCTTCGCCATCCGCTCTGGGCTGGAGGATTTGAAAATGCCGGATCCGACAAAGACGCCATCGGCTCCGAGCTGCATCATCATCGCTGCATCTGAGGGGGTGGCAATTCCGCCAGCTGAGAAGTTCACGACCGGTAGCCGTCCGAGCTCCGCGCATTCGATAACCAGTTCTGCCGGGGCTTCGATATCCCGTGCGAAATCGATCATCTCCTGCTTGTCCATTCCCCTGAGCATGCGGATCTCTCCCATAATGTTTCGCATGTGCCGCACCGCTTCGACAACGTTACCGGTACCTGCCTCACCCTTGGTCCGGATCATCGCGGCTCCTTCGTTGATCCGGCGCAGCGCCTCGCCGAGATCGCGGGCACCACAGATGAAGGGGACCTTGAACAGTTTCTTATCGATATGGTATTGCTCATCTGCCGGCGTCAGAACTTCGCTCTCATCGATCATGTCGACGCCGAGCGTTTCGAGCACCTGCGCCTCGACAAAGTGACCGATCCGCACCTTACCCATCACCGGGATAGAAACCGCATCAATAATCTCAATAACCTTCTCCGGGTCCGCCATGCGGGCTACCCCCCCCATCTTCCGGATATCAGAGGGTACCCGTTCCAGTGACATGACGGCGACGGCCCCGGAATCCTCAGCTATCTTCGCCTGATCAGCATTCACGACATCCATGATTACACCCCCTTTCTGCATGGATGCAAAGCCTCGCTTGAGAAGCTCAGTGCCAAATCTCAGTTTTTCAAGTTTCATATGCCGGTACTATTGATCCATGATCCCAATAAAATCAGAGTACCACCGGCAAGAACTGTGAAGGCGAGGGTTACTACACGGCATGCACGGATGATATCAGACCCGGCTTCATCAAGTGTTTTTTCCCCATCACCAATGGTATAGACCCCCGGCTTTTCGAACCGTATTCCGGTTCCCCCTGCCATAACTGCCATCACAATGCCGCCATTAAAGCCAGGACGTTTATAACTGTCACGATGCATCACACGCACAGCATCCGAAAATTTCCCCATGAAGGCAAAGTACGAAAGCAGAAGCAGTACCGTGAGCCGGGCGGGAACGAAATTCAGTATGTCGTCCATGCGTGCCGAGCACCAGCCTAATCTTTTCCGTTCATCCCGATATCCGAGCATCGCATCCATCGTATTTGCTGCACGGAAGATAGCCGCACCGGCAAGTCCGAACAAGGAAAAATAAAACAGCGGGGAGATGATGCTGTCGGTAAGATTTTCCGTCATCGACTCATATCCGGCTGAAAGAATATGCTCCCGTTCAAGATGTGTGGTATCCCGCGATACCAGCATTTTGACCTGTGCCCGCCCTTTCTGCACCCCCCCCTTCAACGCAGCCACAACTGCGAGAGTATGTTCTTCGAGCGAGCGCCAGGCAAAACAGGATTTGAGCAGGAAGGGTGCAATGACCAGATACAGGTACCACGGGATAATCGCTGCAAAACAATAAAATGGTAGTGCGAAAAGGACTGCAGTGACAAGCCAGAAGACCACGCCAGCTAAACGCTGAAACCCGGGGGAATAATTTTCCGGTTTGCCCCACCACCCGATGAACCTGCCAAGGAGAGCAACTGGGTGCCAGTTCGAATACGGGTCGCCAATCAGACGATCAACAAGAAGGGCGGCAATTAATACAATTACTACAGCCTCTACTGCTGACGGTACCATGTATAGAGAACACCCACGATGAGGAGGATAAACGAGGCGGTATTGAGAAATTCAATTTTTGTATAGAGCGATGCACTATAGAGGATTAAAGCGATTCCCATCATGATCATCAGGAGATGCGGGCGACCGTGGGCAACCGGCCGGAGGGGGAATTCTTCTTTTACTGCCTTTTTCTGAAGGGTTACCTCTTGAATGACATCAACGCGTACTGAGGTTTTTATCCCCCCGTATCCTGTAGTAATCTCTAGGTCAAAGAAACCTTCCTGGCAGTCTTTTCGCAGAGGGATAAGTAACACGGTTTCATCAATGACATACATGTTTTCGTGAAAAAAATCAGTGTACATTCCTGAATTTGGAGAGGATATCGTAATGTGGGATGGGGCACCACGGTTTTTAAAAATTATGCTCAGGTTACCGCCGATCTCTGCCCAGATGTTTTCCTTTGGAGCTTCAATAAGATTAATTCCCAGCCGGTTAAGATAAAATTCAAAAGAAGTTTCATGTGAGACCTGACCCGCAGCAGTCAGCACGGTGAATGACAACGGGAAATTCATTCCTGCTCCTTTTTTATTTTGTCTGGGGGATCTGGGGGAGAAGGTTAGGAATACCCTCATGGATACGATAGTTTACCCCACATACGGCGCAGAGTAACCCCCCCTCAAGAATTTCCTTTTCATCCTCACTCTTAACATCGAGTGCAAGATCTCCTTTGCACACCGGGCAGCATAGTATGTCCATGAGTGAACGTCTCATACCAGTTCTTCCCTCATATCAATAATCTGGGTCATCTCAGGTCCCGTGGAGATGAGTGTGATGGGGCTGCCAATATCATCTTCAGCGATCTTTAAAAAGTCCTTTGCCTTCTTTGTCAGTTTTCCGTAATCAGTGACCCCAAAACAGCTTTTATCCACTCGATCAATACCGGTAATTGCGGCCTGGGTACATCCATTGATCATCGCTGAATACCGGGCCATTCCCCCATCCCAGCCACCAATACGCCGCTTCCGGTGGGTCACGGTCCCAAACTCCTGGATGCCCATCAAATCTGATTTTTCAGAGGTCATCTCAGTGCTGAACGGGCCTTCCCCTACTCGGGTAGGATATGCCTTGAAAACAACAATCACATCATCAATTTTTGTCGGCCCTACACCGTTGTCAGCTGCAATCTGGGACGCTGATGTATCTTTACTCGTGACAAAGGGATACGTCCCATAGTAAAGAGAGATGCCAAAACCCTGCGTCCCTTCAAGTAGTACTGTCCTGCCTTGTTTCAGCTCATCATCAATCGCTTGTGGAACATCAAGCAGGTATTCGGCAAGCTCGGGCAAATCCTTTGCCTGTGGAGATATCCTCATCACCCGGTCTGAATTTGCAGGTCCGCATCCTGATCCAGTACTCCCTATCTTCTTTGACAGGTGGGCACTCCCCTTATCCCGGACAATGTGATCTTCGGTAATTATGCCGCAGCGTTTGTCAACAAATACTCTGCCTTTCACATCAAGCATTTCGACTTCATGTTTCAGAACGCGGGGGTCGACAAGCACACCACTGCCAATACAGAGTTTGGCATCCTTATAAACAAAACCGGAAGGAACCATACGGACACCATATTCACGGTCTCCAACCTGAACAGTGTGTCCAGCATTCGGCCCCACACCGCCGCGGGAGATGATAACGGGTTTGTCCATGTACGCAATATGGGCAACAACCTTACCCTTTCCCTCATCCCCAAAAAATCCACCAACGATGATCGTGCAGCTCATTGTAATATCAATTAGTATTGATCAAGTGGCAAAATAAAGTATCCTTTGTACGGGTTCCCTTAACGCGGTTATATGATTATGGGGTATAAAAAGTGGTTTTTTGGGATATATACCAAACTATTTCAGAAACCATTCAGGAAAGTTTCTATCCGGCCGAGTGCTTCCGTAAGTTGCTTTCTGGAAACCGCATATGCACAGCGCAGATGGTAGTCTCCTCCCGCACCAAAGACACTACCCGGTACCACGGCCACCCGCTGCTCTTTCAACAGTCGCTCGGCAAACTCCGTGTCCGACAGCCCGGTCCCTTTCACGGATGGAAATGCATAGAATGCACCCTGCGGAACGTGAGTCGCAAGACCAATGCGATTTAATCCTGATACAAACATGTTGCGCCTTAAACGGTACTCGTTTACCATAGTGTTTTTATCCTCTTCAGCAGACCGGATCGCTTCAAGTGCACCGATCTGTCCCATCACGGGTGCGCAAAGCATCACGTATTGGTGGATCTTGAGGGCTGTTTCACAGAGCTCTTTTGGAGCGCAGAGATACCCAACACGCCATCCGGTCATCGCATACGCCTTGGAAAAACCGTTGAGTGTAATTGTCCGCTGCCAGAGATCGCTTACTGTACCTGCAGCAACATGACTCCCCTCGTAGGTAAGTTCTGCATATACTTCATCAGAGATAAGCAGAAGATCATTATCAATTATAATATCAGCGATCGCCTCAAGATCTTTGCGATTCATCACTGCGCCTGTCGGATTGTTCGGGAAATTGATCATGAGCGCTTTTGTCTTACTGGTGATCTTTTCCTGCAGTATATCAGGGTTGAGTTTGAAGCTGTCGGCTTCTGTGCATTCAACAGGAACCGGTAGGCCACCTGCCAGCATAACACAGGGAGCGTAAGAGACATAACATGGCTGTGCAATAAGAACTTCATCACCTGGATCCACAATTGCCCGGATCGCGATATCGAGCGCTTCTGATACACCGCTTGTGATGATAATTTCATCATCACTATTATAGGGAAGATTATAGTGCTGTTTTAAGTAGCTGGAGAGGGTTTCACGGAGCACCGGCAGGCCTTTGTTTGGAGTGTAGGATGTCACGCCCTGCTCAATTGAGTAAATGCTTGATTCGCAGATATTCCAGGGGGTACGAAAATCGGGTTCGCCAACACCTAATGATATAACATCCTCCATCGTGAGAGCCAGATCAAAGAATTTCCTGATCCCCGACGGCGGGATGCCGTTTGCACGTTCAGAAACATAGTTCCGCATATCCTCACCTTAGAATGAGTAGAGGAGGCGTTCTGCTTCCTGTTGTTCAAAGAGCACGTTGCCATTTTCCTTGTATGACTTCATGATGATATGTGTCGCCGTTTCGCGGATCCGGTCCATGGGTGCCACATGTTCGGATACAAAACGGGAAACTTCCTGCATATTCTTTCCGGTTACAAGGAGCTGGAGATCGTAGGTACCGGTCACCAGACGCAGAGTTTTTACCTGCCTGAACCGGGATAGCCTTTCTGCTATCCGGTCATAACCAAAATCGCGTTCGGGACTTACCTTGAGCTCGATGATTGAAGCGACCTCACCGATACCTGCCATCTCCCAGTTGATGACGGTAGTATATTTACGGATCACACCGGCATCTTCGAGTGCATGGATTCGTACCTCCACTTCAGCGGGGGATAGTATGGTCATCGTTGCAATTTCCTCTGCAGAGAGTCTGCTGTTATCCTCAAGAATAATGAGGAGTTCTAGATCCTTTTCATCCATAACTCATCACCTGAACCATGTTTTTAACCATTTTGCTTCCATTTGCTTTACATCAAGGTCCTTTAATCCGTTCAGTCGTGGATCATTAAGTACAACCTCGCGGATCTTGCTCGTGTTTGAGTCAAACCACATCTCTTTTGTTCTGCCATACCGCCCACGGCTTACCACACGGGTGTTAATTACACCGAGCATGTTTAACTCAGAGATGAGATCAGTAATCCGGCGATGAGTAAGCACATCAAGTTCAATGCTCGGTGCAATGTCCTGATAAATACGCGAAACTTCCCCGCTCGTAAAAATATTCTGTCCAAGCTGCTCAAGTATTAGCATAGAGAAGAGTATCAATTTACTCTGGGTGGGAAGTGTCGCGATGCACTCAATCATACTATCCGTTTCGATCTTTGCCTGGGCCTGCTTAACGTGCTCTTCTTTTACCTGATTTGATTCGTCGCGGTCGGCAAGCTCACCAGAGATTCTCAAAAGGTCAAGGGCACGACGGGCATCTCCATGCTCCTGAGCTGCAAGAGCTGAACAGAGCGGAATAACACCATCATCTATTGCACCCGGCATGAATGCCGCGTCAGAGCGTTGAGCGAGAATATCAACGAGCTGCGGGGCATTGTAGGGCGGGAAAACAATCTCCTCTTCTGAGAGAGAGGAGAGAACACGGGGATCCAGAAAATCTTTAAAACTCAGATCGTTTGAAATACCAATGATACTGACCTTGGAATTTTTAAGATCGGAATTGATACGTGTAAGATTATAAAGAGTATCGTCACCGCTCTTTTTTACAAGTTTATCAATTTCATCAAGCACAATAACCAGAACTCCGCCAACGGTTTCCAGTTGGTTTTTGAGCTCGGCGTATACCTGATCCGTGGGCCAGCCAGTCATTGGAATATGCGTCCGGGTTTTATCACTTGTAACTTCGTCCATTCCATAAAGATTTTTTGCAATCTGGGCAAGTACCCGGTACTGAGTATCAATTACTTCGCAGTTCAAATGAACAATCTGGCAGATGGTGCCCATTTTACTACTTGCCTTTTCAAGCTCTGAACCAACATAACGGACACAGGCCGTCTTACCGGTCCCGGTCTTGCCATAAATAAGAATATTCGAAGGTGTTTCATTTCTGAGCGATGGTGCCAGGATGGAGGCAACATTATCAATCTGGGGTTTGCGATGGGGGAGGATTTGAGGACGATAGGAATGTCTGAGCACTTCACGATTGCGAAATATTTTGTTATTCGCAAGGTATTTTTTAAATAGCCCTGTTGAGGGATCTTCTGTTTCTGGCATAGTGACACTAAGGATCTGACACTTAGCGACATAAGATAAAAAACCGATTGGTTTATTCCTTATATAAACCCCATTGGTTCGAGTGGAATTCGTTCAATTTATTAAGCGATTTATCAATAAAGCCCAAATAATTTAATTTATTTTTTATTATTATTTTGTGGAATTACCAGACATTTGACATTATATAAAACAAATATCAAAAATAATCCTGATTTTAAGTATTTTACCAATTTGTTTATCTGTAGTAGGGGGAGACCCCTTGGTTTCGTGTGGAAATCGTTAAATTTGAGCGAGTTTAATGATAAATCTTGATAAAATGAGCTCATTTTGTTTTTGATTTTAAAGTATATAAAAGTTTCAGCAAAAGAAATGAAATTTTTCATTCAATAAAATGGTAAAATAGAATATTTAATACAAAAGGAGGGATTATATCAAAATTTCCACTGGAAATGAAGGGGTCCCCTCTTTTTGTTTAGTATAATAACTTGGTGACAATTTTATAAAATACTCTATTAATCACAGTTATCTGTTATCAGTTAAGAAAATCTATGTATTGATTCAATTAGCTTCAGTTTCTGGATTCGATGTTCCACTGTTGTAAACAGGGAAATTCCAGGTATCATCATTACTGGCTTAACTCCGATCCAGATATTATATCAGGTGTTATATGTATGCTGATTGTCGCGATGTAATTCAGATTAGTTTTTTACTCTATCAGGAATAAAAAAGGTTCAACAACGAAACTCGAATTTAACTGATACAATACGAAATCATAGTTTATTAATGGAAAAAGTACTATCATCTTTAAGATGAACCAAAAACACATCACATCATTACCGATAATCGCGTCAATTATTACTGTATCGAGTACAAGAACCAAGGAAAATGATACGAGTGGAAATGCCATCCGTGACATTTTAAAAGCGGCAGGAATCCAGGTACAACACTATGCAATCATACCGGATAACGTTGAATCAATCCGTGCAGAAATTTATTTTGCAATAAAAAATTCCAATTGTGTAATACTCAATGGTGGAACCGGTCTGACGCACGATGACTGCACAATTGAAGCTGTCGTACCCCTGCTCGACAAAAAAATTGATGGATTCGGTGAGCTTTTCAGGATGAAAAGCTATCATGAAATTGGCACTTCATCAATGCTGTCCCGTGCACTGGCCGGAACCTGTCATGGAAAGGCAATCTTTTGCATACCCGGTTCCACACCTGCCGTAAATCTGGCAACAAAAGAACTTATTGTTCCTGAGATCGCGCATATCCTTTCCCATGTAAATAAATGATATTATAACTTTTTTTTCACTCCTATCAATACTAAAAAAAAATATTGTTCAATGGCAGTATGTTGAAGAATAGTGAATCATGACGAATGTGAATTAAAAAGTTCAAAAAATATTTCAATAAAACCTGCATGAATCTAATGAGCCTCGCACCAAAGCAATGAAAATTTTTACACCTCCACCTGCAATCTCCCTTTGTGTGGTAGATCACCGGCAGATTTCAGAATTTTCATGACGACCAAGATAACCCACATACTCTGAATAAATAAATATATACCGGGACTGTCACCCTGGACGGGACCTCTAACGGTTGACATAGAGGAGCGCTATACGCTCAAGTATAAGATCTATTATTCGGTCCCGACCAACCACTTCAAGTTCCTCTTGTGTGATACCGAACAAAGATACAAGTCTTGCTTCTTTGTCTGGAGTCATGTCATCGCACGTTTCATCAATAAAGTGCATGTGGTGAGAGAGATCAGTCCACACATTTCCATTCACAGGGCACGAGCAGACGAACATAGTATTTTCACCCTCTTGAATTCCAAATAATGCTGCCACCTGGCACTGGCGGGATCCGGCAGCGAATAATAATGCTTCCATCTCATATGAGTTGGATATCGGTTTGCCTGAAAAAAAAGATCGCTGTGCGTGTCGTATTGCGGCTTCTGCATGATCCAGCCCTGCCATTTTGTCGGCATCAAAACAGATAATATGAATTGAATATAACCGTGCAATTTCCTGTATTATTTGGAGGAATGCATCACGGTCATCAATTGTCATCCTTGCCTTCCGGATCTCGTACCTCTCTATTGGCGTTTCCATTCATTCACCCAAAATGACTGAGTGTTGACTGACCCGAAGGGGAGTTTATACTGTCCTCTTTCATAGATAACACTCCTTTTTTTTTCTGAAGCTGAATAAATATCTGCTCGGCAACACCCTGCCCAAGTATCTTTGTCACCTCTTCAATTCCGCGCACCAGGATCTCGTCCGGAGTTGTCATCCCGTTATTGAATAGTCTCCTCGCACGAACCCTGCCGATCCCGCGCAACCGGATAAGTGGCAGAAGCTCTCGCCGCGTACCATTTTTCATGCAGATTTCATATTCCCGTACTTTTAGATGAAAGGCCGATGCAAACATTCGCGCAAGCTCCGCACTTGCGTGCAGGAGCCATGTAACACTTTCCACCATCCCATAAATATCCCCGGGTCCCACCGAATATCGCTCGCAGATTTTTGTGTCAGACAGCTCATCAGTCCAGTCAGATAGGAGCATCGCGGTTTTTAATGCACGGTAATATGCCTCGGTCTCATCATCATCACGTGGCAGCGCGAGCCAGAGCTCTTCTGAATGATCATCAATCATCCGGGATAATGCAGCAATATCGGTATTTCGTACATAAAGTTTGGGCATATCCGGAGTACTACAAATTACCTGAAGGAGACCAAGATCGGTATACACATCCTTTTCGCGCAGAGTACTGACAATCATTGCAGCACTTCTTGGATCAATATAGAGCTTTGAAACAACGGTGCCAAACTCAGTCGAACCGAGATGTTCTCCAACTTCTACTACCATGTCAGAAGAAATGAGAAACGCGAGTGCTGCATCCACCGCTCGCTGTATGAGACGTCCCTGCCGGTGTTCGTGGACATAGAATGTCCGGTTCATAAATGAAGAGAGCTCGTCATGGTTTTTAGCAAAACCAGATGCAATGAGAGACAAAATATGGGTATAAAGCGCTGTAGGTTCTGCGATTTTGGAGTGAACCTCATCCGGGGGTGCCTCGATATACCATTCAAACAGCTCCTCTACCTGCCCCTCATCCTTGGCAATGAGCACGGCCTCACCATAGGGATCGAGCCGTGGGCGACCGGCCCTTCCTGCCATCTGGTGATATTCGCTCACCGGGATCGGCTGCATCCCCTCACCAGCTGCAAACCGATGGTAATCACGGATGATCACTCGCCGTGCGGGAAGGTTGAGTCCTGCAGCAAGGGTAGGAGTTGAAGATATGCATTTTATCAGACCCTTTCGGAACCCCTCTTCGACAACCGACCGCTCGGGACGGCTCAATCCGGCATGGTGAAAGGCGGCACCCTTAGTTACGCATGCAGCAAGTAATTTTCCCATATCAGTCTCTGCACTTTTCTGGATACGCCCGGCAAATACCGCGAGCTCAGGATCTTCGCTTTTTATTGCCGATGCAGCGCGTTTTGCGAATGCTTCAGCATTACGGCGTGATGACACAAAGACAAGACATTGCCCCCCTTCAGCAATTGTGTCAAGAGAGAGGTTGATATCATCATAATTCTTCGATACCGCTTTGACAGCGCGGGTCCCATCTCGGAAATGGATGCAGTCATTATAAAAGACCCCCTGCCGGAGGTCAACAGGTCGCCATGTGCTTGTCACAAGTTCCGCATCGAGCCAGCTTGCAAGCTTATCAGGATTTCCAATAGTTGCAGACAGTCCGATAATCTGCATGGCAGGATTCCGGAACCGCATCTTGGCAATCACCATCTCAAGTGTCGGGCCACGTCCCTGCGAGTCAATCAGGTGGACTTCATCTACAACCAGGAGCGTAATATCTGCTATCCACTTTGCACTATTGCGCAGGAG
>DATKZP010000047.1:0-5845 GCA_035527915.1 Methanoregula sp.
ACCGCCAGTACCTCATCGAGCAGCAGGATCTGCGGGTTTGTCTGGATTGCGGTTGAAAAGGCAAGCCGCACCTGCATTCCTGATGAGAAATTCCTCAGCTTGGTATCCCGGAACTGGCTGATACCGGCAAATTCAAGAATATCTTCCGTCTTGTCTTCAATATCCCTTGGGGTCAGTCCCATGATGATGCCATAGATCTTGACATTTTCCGCAGCGGTAAAATCGTAATTGAAACCAACGCCCAGTTCAAGAAACGGCGTAACCGCCTTTTTGGTGATGACGGATCCTTCCGTGGGAATAAGAATGCGGGACATTATTTTCAGCAGGGTGCTTTTCCCGCTCCCGTTCTTACCGATAATCCCGAACATTTCTCCTTCTTCGACACTGAAATTTATGTCTTTTAATGCATGCAATATCTCGTAATTGTTCGGTTTCATCAATCCTGTCAGTGTTTCAAAGATCGTGTTTCGCTTTTCATGAGGGATACGAAAAATTTTGTGAAGATGGTTCACCTCAATTACGGATGCCACTTACAACTCCTCCGCAAATTTTGGTTCGAGCCGGGAAAAGATTGCATATCCTGTACCCAGAACAATAATCGAAATGACAATTGCATAGGAAAATGATGCAAGGTTCGGAACCTTTGAGTAGAGGGTCACATCCCGGGCAAGATAGAGTACCTGGGCAATGGGGCTATAGGACAATATCCTGAAAAGTAATGGGGGAAATATCGTCAGGGGATATAATATGGGGGATGCAAAGAACCCGATCTGCAGGACGACTGCCCAGATATACTGGATATCACGGTAGTAAGTATTGAGTGCGGCAAGGGTCAGCGATGCACCCAGTGCGATAATAAAAAATAAGAATATGACAACGGGAAGCACGATAATATTCACGGAAAGGGGAATCTGGAAAAACAACATGAACCCGATAAAAATGACAGACTCGAAAATACCCATCAGTAATGCCGTTGTGCAGCCTGAAATCACCAGAATGTCCCGGGGAAAATAGACTTTCTGTACGAGATGCGGTTTTCCAACAATTGCAGAGAGGCCCATTGATGTTGCCCGGCAGAAAAAATTCCACATAATGATGCCCTGAAGTAAAAAGAGCTGGTAATGCTCTACCTGAATCCTCATGAGGTTTGAAAAAACAATATAGAGCACCCCAAGCATCATAAGGGGTTCTAATAATGACCAGAAGTAACCAAGAACCGAATTTTTATATCTCTGCTTGAATTCAACCCATGCCAGAACCCAGATAAGGTTTCGATAGTTATAGAGTTCTCTGATGTGCTGAAAAAGCATTATTCACCGCCTTTTTAATTTTCTCTTCAAAGACTGCGAGATCAAATTCCCGTGCCCGGTAGATACAGGCATTTTGAAACGACTCAGGATTTCCTGAAAGAGTTTTGACCGCATTTAATATAATGACCTGTGATGGTTTAACGAGCAGACCGGTCTGCGGCGTAACCGTTTCCTGGAAACCGCCCTCATCCACTGCGATAACCGGTTTTCCGCTCGCCATTGCCTCAAGCGGAGTGAGCCCGAAATCCTCGTCGATTGACGTACAGATGTGTCCCCGGCACCGGGCATACAGATCAATAAGCTGATCTTCTTTTACTTCCCCCAGCATAACTACATTCGAAGGGAGATCTTTCTCAATACCCTGCGCATACTGTGATGCATGATCTCCCTGTGCAAATCCCCCCACAATGATCAGCTTCTCTTCAGGTAGTTGTCGGAATACCTCTACCTGGAGCTCGATCCGTTTTTCCGGATACAACCGGTTTACCGAGAGCCAGAAATCACCATATTCAATGCAGAGGAACCGTGATGTGTCAACCGGAGGGTATATGACCTCAGAATCCCGTGAGTACGTCTTCCTGATTCTTTTCTGAACATTGATCGAATTGGTCACAATGGTATCGATATGTCTGACGGATTGCTGGTCAAACCAACGATGAAATTGCACCCATACCCTGAACCCCTGGCGGGAAATAATGATCAGGCGATTCATAAAGGTGGAATATTGATCATAAAACGCTCTGACCGGGGTATGACAATACCACAGATTCGGATGGTGACGGTGCGCTGCATAATGAGCCCAGTTACCGCTGAATATAAACAGGTCATAGTTTTTGGAAAAATCGCAGAAATAAAACATCAGTGTGGCAGAAATCTGCTTAAGCGGGGGGATTCTTATCGTCTTTCCCAAACTGATGACACGGACATTCGGGTCAATTTTTTTTACCGCATCGGTATCTGTTGTAATAATATCAGCATCAAGGATTTTTGCGATCTCAATAACTACTTTCTCCCCGCCGCCAATCGCTCCAAAATAATCATGAAAGATAGCAATTCGCACAGCGGTTCACCGTCCTCCTTTCAATTTTAACAATTGTCGTATGCATCCAGAAAAGCATCACGGGTAATACCAGCTTGGGTGCATATTGTCCGTAATGTCGAACCTTTGATAGTATCGTGATTTGGCATAGTCAGGGGGGTTCGCGTGCCGTCGGAATTTTCCCTCATCATGGCAATGTGGTTAGCGATCCTCACGATACGAAACCCAAGTGCTTCAAATGTTTTTATCACCCCCTGCTTTGGTGCATCGCGGGGGAACTTCATCTAAACGACAACCTCTGCAATCCTGGTGTCGATGATCTCGTCATCGGAAAAAGCGTCTTTTCCGAATGTATCAATGTGAAATTTTATTGCAGAGGTGACATCTGATAGTGCATCATCGAATGTATCACCCTCCCCTACAACAACCCCTTTCATGCCGACAGGATATGCAACATATCCATCAAGGTGTTTTTCGACAATGATCTTGAATGGTTTCATAGGTACTCCTGATTATTCATAAGAAGATAGGAATATAAGGTCATTGTGTTTAAAGAGAAATAATCCCTGTAACTGGTTATAAAAGAAGCAGCATAAAAAATCTGTCCGACAATGTTTGATGCAGATTCAACCGGTTCCATATCGGGGTCTTTTGCTTTTGTCTTTGGAGTGGGGACGGCGATGATAACAAAATCTACCTGGTTGATCATGGCAGGATCGATCATTGCTTTGATGTTATTCCCCGGTGCTATCGGGTTCCCTTTCTGCCATTTTTTTGGTATATTCTTTGCATAAATCGCATTGTATTCACCCGGCGCTTCAGCCCCGGCTGCCCGAAGGTCAGAAAGGGGAATGATCCGGACTATTTCACTGAATATAATCCCGCGGGGGTTTTATACAGGTACTTAATACCTTTTTTGCATCGGCAAAACCTGGACTATACCCTTGGGTGTTCATGACTAATCATGTTCTTTTGTCTTTGATTCATGAGGTACCCTGGTGTCCCAGTATTCATACATCGACCGAAGACTCTGTTCAAAAGGAATCGTCGGTTTCCACCCCATATCGTTTTGGATCTTCTGGTAACTCCCGACAATCCGTGGGTTATCGATCGGGCGAATCTGGGATTGCTCCTGGTGGACCTGCACGTCGATATGATACATATCAGAAAGTAATGTGACGATATCGCGAATTGACCGGCCTTTACCACTACAGATATTGTAGACTTCCCCCCGTTTTCCTTGTGCGAGCAACAGTCTGTATGCCACCACCACATCATGGACATCAACAAAATCCCGTACAATTGCCCCGTTGCCGATATGGATAACCGGGTCCTGCAAACCATGGGCGATGCTTACGAACTGTTTCACTATTGCACTGACGACAAAACGATCAGTCTGCCCGGGGCCACAGTGGTTGAAGGATCGTGTGCAGCAGATGTCCAGCCCGTACCCTGTTGCATATATCCTTGCCAGCTGCTCCTGGGCGACACGGGCAACCGCATAGGGATTTGCAGGGCATTGAGGTTTGTCTTCAGTCAGGGGCAAATCCTGCTCGGATACTATTCCATATTGTTCTGACGATCCCACAGAAAGAACCCGTGCCCCATTATCGTTGAGCCTGACAGTATCGATAATGTTTAAAAAAATATTCGTATTGTTAATAAAGGAAAAAACCGGGGTTTTCCAGCTTTCCGCAACAGAACTTTGTGCTGCCAGATGGAGGATATAATCCGGTTGGATTTCCTCGATGAGGGATTTAATTTTTGGGATGTCATTCAGGTCCGCGAGATGGAAGTGATGACTGTTCAGCAGTTCCGGCGTAACATTGACAAAATCCCATGCAGGCTTTGAACGGCTGATACCATGAATTTCGACAGTATCACAATGAGATGTCAGGTAATCAACAAAATAGCCCCCAACAAAACCACTGATCCCGGTGATGAGAATTTTTTTCATGGATTCCCTTTCATTTTTTGTCATCGATCTGTATCTTATTTACTCAGGAAGAATGAGCAGGTGCGCAATTATTGCCGGTACTATTTATAATCAATTTTTTATTTGAAATGAACAGTTCCTGATATGATGATTATACTGTTTCTGGAATTCATTTCCAATGAATTTATTGAATCAAACGTCTATTATTTTACCATTGCATAAAAAATCCCGTCAGAACACACCATGGAAACACACTCCGGCAGCAGAGATATTTTTGATGTCTCCGTGATAATTCCCTCCCTCGATGAAGAGCGTACAATTGGAGAATGCATCACAAAAATACAGAAAGTGTTCCATGATAATGCAATCAACGGCGAGATCATTGTTGCAGATTCATCAACCGATCGAACCCGGGAGATTGCAGCATCCCTGGGTGCAAAAGTCGTTAATGTAGAAAAAAGCGGGTACGGTAATGCGTATCTCACCGCGTTCAGATACGCCAAAGGTCAATACATTGTTATGGGTGATGCAGACAATACCTATGATTTTTATGAGATCCCAAAACTTATTGAGCCTTTAAAACATGGTGCAGATTTTGTTATAGGATCGCGTTTTAAGGGAACAATGCGTCCCGGGTCAATGACTCCACTCCACCAGTATTTCGGCAATCCTCTCCTTACGTGGATGATTAATTTTATTTTCAGGACGCATTTTTCCGACACCCACAGCGGATTTCGTGCGATCACGCGGGAAGGTTTTGATCGGCTCCTGTTAAAGACCGGAGGCATGGAGTTCGCATCTGAAATGCTTGTTATGGCATCAAAAGAGCAGCTGAAAATCGTTGAAGTACCTGTTGATTATTATCCGCGCCTGACCCCATCAAAGCTGCACAGTTTCGCTGATGGGTGGCGCCACATCCGGTTTGTCCTCCTCATGAAGCCTTTGCCCTTTGTGGCAATTCCCGGGTTTTTGTTTTCACTTGTCGGCTTGCTGCTCATGGCTTTTTTTTATCTGAAGGGCAATGTTGAATCCTCACACCTTCATGCATTCATTCTCGGCGCAATTCTCATGATGGGGGGTTTTCAGGTCGTTCTCTCGGGTTTCTTAATGAAGACGTATTCGGTTATTCACGGATATGAAAGCAAGAAGGGGATTATTGAGATACTGATGAAATACTATAGCCTGGAAATATTCCTTATCCTGGGTTTTTTTCTGGCGGCAGCCGGAGTAATCATAGGTCTCAACATCTTCCTCCGCTGGGTCTCGACCAATTTCGGTTTTCTCTCAGAAATCTCCACGGCAATTATTTCCCTTGTCCTTACTGTGACCGGCATACAGATCTTCCTTTTTGCTGTTTTCCAGAGTATGATGCTCCTGAATGAGAACAACGATCATGTTTAGGGATTCCCAATGAAGATCGCCATCATCTACGATGTCATATACCCTTTTGTGAAAGGTGGTGTGGAAAAACGTGTCTGGGAACTTGCGGTCCGGCTCACTCATCGCGGGCATGAAGTACATCTTTTCGGGATGAAATTCTGGGATGGCGAAGATATTCTC
>DATKZP010000048.1:0-12604 GCA_035527915.1 Methanoregula sp.
TGTCCCCGGTTTAGGACAAAAATTCTGGATGATAATTTCCTGGATGTGCCCGTACCTTTTATGAAGATCCCGGATTGCATGGAGGGATTCTTCCCGGTCGACCATGGTCTCACCAATTCCCAAAAGCAGACCGGTAGTGAAAGGAATTTTGAGTTTTCCGGCATCTTCCATCATGCCGAGCCTGACTTCCGGCTCCTTGCCTTTCGATGCCGCATGCGCCGGGATTTTTGCTGTTGTCTCAAGCATGAGTCCCATGCTGGCATTTACCCCACGTAATCTCTCCATTTCTTCAAAGGTGAGGATACCCGCATTCGTGTGCGGGAGTATTCCATATGCAATACTTTTCCTGCACATTTCCTCGCAATACTCAAGAATAGTGGAATAACCGGTTTGTCTGAGATATGAGAAAAAACCCGGTTCTTCCTCCGGACGCTCCCCAAACGTGAAGAGTGCTTCCGTACATCCAAGAGCTGCCCCGTTCTGAAGCGTCTTCTCTACGTCTTCCTGTGCCATGAGGCATCCGTCCTGTACCGGGGTTTTGAAGCTGCAGTACCCACAGCGATTCCGGCAGACCGTAGTAAGGGGGATAAACACATTCCTCGAGAAAGTAATTATGCGGGGCTGCATGAGAAAAGATACTCGTCCAATCTATTGAAAGGTAATGCTGTCATGAACTGTCCGGGATTACCCGCCGGTAAGCGTTTGTTCTCTCTTAACCGCCCTGCCAGGGCTCGTCTGCCATCCCTGCAGGTCAATATGTATGTGGGGAGAAAATACATGAATTTGAGAGAAATTATTGCATCGTTTTCAGCTGCTCTTCATTCACTGCAATGTATACATCAATTTCCTTATTCTCAGGGCGGGTGAACCGGACATCGTACTGTTCAAAATCGAAGGTATATGCCCGGGGAAGTTTCGTTCCCCAAATCGACATCCATACTGAAAGGAGCGCATCCGGCATAGGCCCGGCTGCAGTAAAGACCACATATGTCTGGGCGGGGATGCGGGCGACTGCCAGCCCTGCGGGAATATTAACTGCCTTTGTCACTTCACTCCCGATCATGTATGCAAATTCCCTGGTCCAGTCACTCTCATAATCTGAATATACTGCGAACATTGCCGGCGTCTTTGCGCGGTTAGGAATCTTTGATGCCATGTTCCGGGAGAGAAAATCCTGCCAGCAGGCGGGAATATCATTAATACTACGGCCATCTGCGTTTGAAGTCCTGCGCTGGACCCCCATGATAATTTTTCCAGGCATTTTTTTAACGGTAAATGCAAGGTCATCCATTCCAGTACTATCGACAAGAGGAGTGTTAAATCTGCGGTTTTTCACCTCTTCGTTGTGTAAAGATACGTACCAGCACCTTTTTTTTATCTTACTGCATATCACGGTATGAAATGTGCCCACATGCCCTGATCCCGTACAAGCTTGTTAACCCCAAGACCCGGCTCTCCTGTGTGCTCACTCAGGACGAGAGGGAAGTGTTTGCCCGTGCGATGCTCGAAGATGTGATCCATGCGGCAAAAGATGCGAACTGCAGCCCGGTGATCGTAAGTACCGAATTATTTGAAAGCGAGGATATCCAGGTAACGGTTAAGGACGCGGACCTCAACCAGACGCTCAATTCACTTCTGCCACAATCCGTTGGAGCGATACTGATAATCATGGCCGATCTTCCGCTCGCCAATGAACAGGCAATCCAGCGGGTAATTACGACAAAAAATGATGTGGCAATTGTGCCGGGAAGGGGTGGGGGAACGAATGTTATTTTCATCAAAGAACCGCAACGGTTCCATGTCGATTATTACGGGATGAGTTTTCTCAAACACGTAAAAATTGCACATGAAGCAGGGCTTTCGTGCGAAGTGATCGATTCGTTCCGGCTCCACACGGATATCGATGAGAAAGAGGATCTTGTCGAACTGTTGATCCACGGGACGGGAAAAAGCCGTGCTTACCTCGAAGAGCTCGGTTTCGTACTCTCTGCAGAGAAGGGGAGAGTAGGGGTCGAGCGAAAGGGAAAGAATATCGAAGCTGAATGAATGAATAACCTGCAAAAAAAATTGCTAAAGGAACATCTTCCTGACCCAGACGCAGATTTCAATCAAAAACTTAGAGAGTTCATAAAAATTTTCAATTCTGATTTTTCTGATCCGGATCTTCAATCAGGAACATGGAATATCTCAAACGATGAATGGCAGCGGTATGAATTTCTTGGCGACCGTGTCCTGAATCTTGTTGCTGCCGATTACCTGTATCATCAAGCTCCCTTAAAACACGAAGGGGAGATGACAAAAATGATGGGAGTCGTTTCCAATGAATCGCTCACGGGAATAATTAATCGTAACGGCATCGATATTGCCCTGTTGATTCCTGAAACCATCGGACAGCAGCAGACCTATGGTGAAAAGATTAAAGGTGGTGCATTTGAAGCGTTTATCGGTGCGCTGTATGAGATTGTGGGATTTGAGGTGACACGCACTATTGTCCTTAATGTTCTGTCTGGGGAGATTGAACAGTACGATCCGAACCAGAATGTAAAAGGTATCCTGCAGGAATTTTTCCAGAAAAAGGATAAATCCACAGTCCCGGAATATCGGGAGACCCTTAAGAACGGCACTGACCACAACCCGGTTTTCACCTGCCAGGTTTTTTTCAGAAATGAATTTCTTGGAGAGGGAACCGGGGAAAGTAAGCAACAGGCAGAACAGGCTGCAGCAAAAAGGGCACTCGAAAAAATTATGAAAGTCTCCTGAATTTGTTCAAAGCGGACGGGTAGTTTTCTGGAATACACCCATGAATAAGCATTCATCTGCGGCAATTGTTTCAATGCCGGTCTGATCGCCAATGGGCATTCCCAATCCCCGGATAATCGCAGCAGGGGTGCACTCATCTGCTTCCCCCATGACAAGTTCCGCTGCAGATGTGATGTTGTCCGCAACTGCCCGTTTTGTTACTTCAAGTATCCTGCCAAACAGGTCGCTCCTTCCCCGGTCATCGATGACTGCGGTGATCCCTGCACTCCCGATTGCAACCCCACTGCATCCGAGGCGCATCGCATGCGTCCGGCTGTCGGCTATAATTACGCCAATCCTCGCTCCCGTCTTTCCTTTGATGATATTTTTAATAGTGAGTGCACTCAGGTCCGGGTTTTTTGGGAGTGGTGTAACGCAACCCGGTGGGGCATTAGAAGCATCCACGCCGGCATTGGGGAGAAGTGTTCCCCCTTTCATGCATAAAAGAAATCCGGGAATACCTCCGACAATCGAATCACTTTCCTGGAGGACGACTTCAACCGTGCGGGGATCCATCTGGTATTTTTTCCCCAGTTCTTTGGCCTGGCCTGAAGGAATGATGGTTGAGAGGGTGATGACATTCCCTTCAGCTGTTGCAACGGCAGTTTCGGCAAGAACAAGGATATCGCCATCCTTAAAACCGTTACAGGACTGCTTTGCTGCTGCAACAACGCGATCGGAAATCGAATCGCCCATGGTAATTATGCCCGTCGAGAGCCCGAAAACCTCGAACGAACGGTTCATTACCGTTTCACCATGCGTTCGAAAACCCGTATTACATCAAGGGTTTGTGCCACATCATGTGTCCGGACTATCGATGCTCCTTTGGACAGCAGCATCAGGGTAATTGCAAGGCTGCCGGCCAGACGATCTTCCGGGTACCGGTTTAAAAGATCTCCAATAAAGGTTTTTCTTGAGATTGCGGCAAGAACCGGTCGGCCGAATTTCCCAAATTCAGAAAAATGCTGGCAGAGTGTCCAGTCATCCTCTACGGTTCGGAAGGGTGTCCAGATCCCGATACCGGGATCAAGGACAAAATCTTTGATACCTGCGGTCTCGCACCGTGCTACTACGCTTGCAAGCGTAGCGATTGTTGCATCCAGTCCAACGGCATCACCCGGCTGTTCATTGGATGCCATCAGGAATGCAGGAAGCCCTGACTGGGCAAGTCGTTTTGCATATACTGCGGATGACAGACCGGAAATATCGTTGATTGCATGGATCTCATGTTTCAGGCAGATATCAAGCACCCGGGGATTCATGGTATCCACAGAGACCGTGATCCCGCTGCCGTCCAGTTCCTTGAGTGCAGCATCGATCCGTTCCGCTTCGGTATTCCCGCTGATAGCCTGGGTGTTTGGTGCTGTACTTCGTGCACCGATATCGATAAGATCTGCACCGTGTTCTACCATTTCGACTGCTGTTTTATGCACGAAATCGGTTGGGATATATGAATTCGCATAAAACGACTCCGGGCTGCAGTTTATCACGCCCATCAGGCGAACCGGAGAGTTACCCCCGATTCTCAGTTTGTTTACTACACAGTCTCGCATGTCTTCACAATCGCTGCACGATAGGTGTTCTCCATAAGGGTCGCGATTGTCATCGGACCCACGCCGCCCGGCACCGGTGTGATTGCGGAGGCAATGTCTTTTACCGCTGCAAAGTCCACATCCCCCACCAGTTTCCCGTTCAACTGGTTGATGCCTACGTCAATTACGACCGCACCGGGTCTGACCATCTCCCGGGTGATGAAGTGTGCTTTGCCGATTGCGGAGATGAGAATATCTGCCCGATTGAGTTCTTTTACGAGATCCTTCGTTTTACTGTGGCAGACAGTAACCGTTGCATCAGCATTCGTGAGCAATGCCGACATCGGACGACCCACATCAATACTACGCCCGATCACCACTGCCCGGGTACCTGCAAGCTCAATTTTGTATTCCGCCAGCAGTGTCATGATCCCTTTTGGGGTACAGGGAACAAACCGGGGTCTTCCGGAGAAGAGAAGACCGAGATTGAACGGGTGGAATCCATCGACATCCTTATCCGGGCATACTGCTGCGATTACCCGCTCGGTGTCAACCTGTTTTGGGAGCGGGAGCTGGATGAGAATCCCATCGATGTCTGTATCATCATTCATCTGCGCTACGGCTTTCAGGACCTGTTGAGTTGTTGCATCTCCCGCCAGCTCCATCCCCACCGAGCCGATACCCACCTTCTCGCAGGCCCGGTGCTTCATCCTGATATACATCTGTGATGCCGGATCGGCTCCCACAATCACTGTTGCCAGTCGTGGGTTAAGGCCAGAGTCCACAATCTCCTCTTTGAGGATTTCCAGCCGCTTGTCTGCAATCTTTTTTCCATCAAGGATTATGGCCATGAGAGAGTCCGGTTATATTTTTTTATTCGGGATGCAGGGTAAATTTGCTTGCCATCGCAGTCACGCTGGCATGCACAGTTTTAATTGCCGCTTCGTTGTGGATATCTTTTACCACCGTTGCGATCCAGGTACCGATCTGGCGCATCTCTGCTTCTTTCATGCCGCGGGAAGTAACCGCTGGTGTGCCGACACGCAGCCCGCTGGTGATAAACGGGCTTTTGGTCTCATTAGGGATCGTGTTTTTATTCACCGTAATTCCGGCTTTTCCGAGTGCATTCTCTGCCTCAAGACCGGTAATACCCTGAGCAGTAAGGTCAAGGAGCATGAGGTGGTTATCAGTGCCCCCGGAAACGAGCCGGAGACCGTTATCCATCAGGGTTTCTGCGAGCACCTTGGCATTCTTAACGATCTGTTGGTTGTATTCCCTGAATGAAGGCCTGAGTGCCTCTTCGAAGCATACCGCCTTTGCAGTGATGGTGTGCATGAGCGGGCCTCCCTGCATCCCGGGGAATACGGCCTTGTCGATTGCCTGCGCATACTCGCTGTTACACATGATCGCGCCTCCACGGGGACCCCGAAGCGTCTTGTGTGTGGTCGTTGTCGTGAAGTTTACGACATTGACTGAGTTCGGGTGAACACCGGTCGCACAAAGTCCGGCAATATGGGCAATATCTGCCATACAATAAGCCCCAACACCATCTGCGATTTCCTGGAACGCTTTAAAATCAATGGTTCTTGGGTATGCGGATGCCCCGCACACAAGCATCTTTGGCTTTTCTTTTTTTGCCATCTCTTCGATCGCACCATAATCGAGAGTTTCTGTTTTTGGGTCGAGGCTATACTGGGCTACTTTGTAAAACTTCCCGGTAAAGCTGACCGGTGAGCCGTGGGAAAGGTGTCCTCCCTGGGTGAGCTTCATGCTCATCAGCGTATCCCCCAGGTTCATGAACGCAAAATAGACCGCCATATTCGCCTGGGTACCTGAGTGCGGCTGGACGTTTGCATGCTCTGCACCGAACAGCTTTTTCAGACGATCCCGGGCAAGGTTCTCTGCCATATCATAGAACTCGCAGCCTCCATAGTACCTCTTTCCCGGGTAGCCCTCAGCGTACTTGTTGGTCATTATTGATCCCATTGCCTCGAGCACTGCACGGGAAACGATATTTTCAGAAGCAATCAATTCAAGTCCATTTTTCTGGCGGAGCCACTCCTTCTCGATAATATCTGCTATTTCTGGATCAGTTTTAGACAGATAGGACATATGGAAAAGCGTTCGCTTCAATCAGGTAATACCTTTTTCCCGGTAATGGAAAGGAGGTAGACCGGATCTCCTGCTGCCTCGGCTTTTTGGAATAGTGCCCTGAATAGAGCGCGTGGAAATGAGTACATGAACAGTGGTATGGACAGTCGTGCAAATTCTTTCCTGATGGCAAGGATGCAATGGGTTTTTGGGTAAATAAAGCACAAACCTTTTTTCCTTATCCGGCGATCACTACTAATATTTATAAGGACTGCGCTGCACCAGTACACTAAGGGATCATTCCGGCTCAGTCTGATGCAAAGACCAAATATCATGAGCATGAACCTGAAGAAGAGGAGTAACTGATAAAATGTTGGAAATTTCAGGAACCGGAGCTGCAACTGAAGAGCGTATTGTCGCCATTGAAAAGAAAATGAGGGATATGGAAGCGCTTGTCAAGGGCTTAACACAGGAGCTTCTTGACCTCAAGTCAATCGCGATGAAAATGTCCAAACAGACCGAAGAGCGGAGCAGGCAGGAACTGAAGCGAGTTCAGGCTGTTGCACAGGATGCACAACAGCAGTCTGCGACGATAAGCGGTGCTTCAGGATCTTCAAGTACTGTCGTTATGCGCAAGAGTGCACGTCCGTCCGATGCACCAGCAACACCGCCGGAACCGGCAATGGATATGATCATGCAATCAGATGGAACCATGAAACTGGAAGAACGGCGGGGGGACAAAAATTACATTGTTGCATCAGCAGGATACGGGAAGAAAAAGGGAACGTCCGCCAAGGGTAAACAGGGCGATCTTATCTATGCCGCTGAGGAAACCAAGAAGGATCCTGCAAAGAAGTAAGGAGCCGGATCTTTGCATATCACAGAACTGGAGATTGATAATTTCAAGTCTTTTTCTAAAAAGACAAAAATTCCCTTTTTAGAGGGGTTTACCGTTATTTCCGGGCCCAACGGTTCGGGCAAAAGCAACATCATCGATTCGATTCTCTTCGTGCTTGCGCTCTCGAGCTCCCGCAATCTCCGGGCTGAAAAGCTGACGGATCTGATCAACCTCAATTCCGGCAGGAATACCGCAGAGGTTGCGCTCGAATTTTCTGACGGAACGAAGATCAAAAGAAGGATCAAACGTACCGGTAACGGATATTACAGTTACAATTACTTTAATGAACGGCTCTGCAAGCAAAGTGACATTGTCGAATACCTCGCAAGGCATGGGATCAAACCCCACGGGTACAATGTCGTTATGCAGGGAGATGTCACCCGCATCATGGAGATGAGTGATTTCGAGCGACGTAAAATTATCGATGAGATTGCGGGTGTTTCAGAGTTCGATACCAAAAAGCAGCAGTCTCTCTCCGAACTTGATATCGTGAGGGAACGGATTGAACGCGAAGAACTCCTTCTGCTTGAGCTCACCAGGAGAGTAAATGAGCTTAAACGTGAGCGTGAGCATGCCCTTGAGTACCAGAAATGGCAAAAAGATCTCGCATTTTTCCAGAACTGTCGTGCTGCAGCCCAGCTTCATGACCGGGAAAAAGAGTTATCATCACTCCTGCGATCAACCGAGGAGCACGGGATCCAGCTTACCCGTATTGGTACTGACCGGAGTCTCGAAGAGAATGAACTCTCTTACCTGAATGCTGACTTAAAAGACATTGATGACCTGATCAACAAGAAGAGCGGGTCTGATTATCTCAAACTTATTGCAGAACTTGAGGAGGCAAAAAGCGGGATCAGGCTCGCCGAACAGACTATTGTGCGCCTGCGGAAGGAAAAGGAAGCGAATCTTGAGGCAATTAATCGTGTCTATATGGATACCAAACGTGCCGAAGCAAGGGTGGCAGAATGCACCGATCAGATTCGCACGTTGTCTATTGACCGTACAAATATCGCAATGGAAGTTGCTGGCGCCAAAGCGCAGCTTGAAAAGTTCGAAACGGAAATCAGGCAGCATGGCGAGAATAATGAAGGTGCCCGCGAACGGTTGTTCGCCCTGTTAAAAGAACTTGAAGAGAAGAAAGGGCAGCGATCAGAGATCCTTCACCAGCAGGACATGCTGATCGAGAAGAGCCGGATGCGTACAACGGAACTCGAACGCCTCACCCTGCTCCTCAATCAACTGGATGAAGAGTTCAGTGTAAAGCAGAACCAGCTCACGGGTAGTGAAAAGAGCGTTGGCGATCTTGTCGCTGAGAAAAAAGAGCTGGATCGTAACCTCTCGGAACTGGAAGGAGCGATGTTTGCACAGCGGTCATCGCTGGAACGCCTCCGTAACGAGATCCGGGAATACGAACAGGACGCGTTCCGGCTTGAGGCAGCACAGCAGGCGAGGGGTGAATCCGGTGGCAAGGCAATTGAAGCGGTTATGGCCATGGAACATGTCCATGGCACGATTGCCGACCTTGGGAAAGCGCCTGCAGAGTATTCAACTGCGCTTAACATTGCAGCTGGTAACAAGCTCCAGTTTGTTGTCTGTGATGATGACCAGGTGGCAGCAGATGCCATACGGTACTTAAAAGAAGAGCGGCTGGGCAGAGTTACGTTCCTCCCGCTCAACAAATTAAGACCTCCTGCCCTTCCGCCGCTGAAAGAGCCGGGTGTTATTGATTATGCAGTTAATCTGGTAGAATACGATCCGAAATATGATCGGGCATTTGCCGTTGCCCTTGGCTCAACTGTTGTTGTAGATACGCTTGAACGTGCCCGCAAGCTCATCGGCAAGTACCGGATGGTAACCCTTGAGGGTGAGCTGCTGGACAGGAGCGGCGCGATGACGGGTGGTGCGACAAAGAAACAGGGTGGTCGGGGTTTCGGAGCTGCTGTTGATGACGAGATATTCCGCATACGTGCACACCTTGGGGAACTATTGGGTGAAGCGGCAACGCTTGAAGCAGGGATAAAACGGCTGACCGAAGAAGTGGATACAAAGCGGACGACACGCAACGAGATCGACCAGAATATCGCACGCTTCGGGATGTTTAATGATGAATTTTCCCGCAGGTTCGAAGCTATAACTGTCGAGAAGCAGACCATCGGAGCGGCTGTATCACGGCAGCAGGAAGAGACGAAGAACGGCGCTGCTGAACTCACCCTGCTCGAAGCTGATCTTGACAAAACTACCGGGATGATCAATACGATCAACTCCCAGATAGATGAGCTCAAGAAGCGTCTTGACGACACCAATATTCCGGTACTTACCGACCAGATTGAGAAAAAGAGAAAGGAAATCGAAGAATCGGAACGCCATTTGCGAAACAAGGACGGGGATATCAATGATGCCCTGCGGGAGCGGCAGCATTTCAATGCACGCCTTGTCGAACTGGGTGAAGATCGCAAACGGCAGGATGAACGCAACGGGCAGATTGATTCTGATATTGCAGGATCAAACGAACAGATCACAGCGAACAAATCGCAGATAGCAGCACTTGAAGAACGGCAAAAGGAATTTTCAGGGGAGCTCGATGAATTGCGTACCAAGCGGGGTGAAGTTACCCAGCATATCCATGACTCTGAATTAAAGCTCATGAAGTTCGATGCCGAAAAAGAGAGGATCAGCATCCAGATGGTGGCAATACAAGAGCGTGCACGGACCCTCGGTATCGAAGTGGATATGCTCAGGCAGCAGGTGGGTGATATGGATACGACCCTGTCCCTTTCTGAGATTGAAGGGAAGATCGCGGAGGCTGATGGGGCACTGCGTAAGATCGGGGCAGTGAATATGCTCGCGATTGAAGAGTATGAGAAAGTGCAGCGGCAGGTCGAAGAAAGGACGGAGCGAAAAGAAACCTTGTCCCGTGAACGTACGACCCTGCTTGAGAGGATAGAGAAATTTGAGCAGATGAAATATGAAGCATTCTCCACCGCTTTTCACGCGATTGACACGAATTTCCGTGAGATATTTGCCCGGCTCACGAGTGGAAGCGGGCATCTTATACTCGAGAATGAAGAAGATCCATTTGCCGGTGGCATGACATTTGCTGTACAACCCCGTGATAAGAAGGTGCACCTTCTTTCATCGCTGTCCGGTGGTGAAAAATCTCTTACCACGCTTGCATTTATTTTCTCTATCCAGCGATACATCCCGGCCCCCTTTTATGCATTTGATGAAGTGGACATGTCGCTGGACGGATCCAACG
Organism: Methanoregula sp.; assembly: GCA_035527915.1. GTDB lineage: Archaea > Halobacteriota > Methanomicrobia > Methanomicrobiales > Methanospirillaceae > Methanoregula. Next base: position 10,577 of record DATKZP010000048.1, read on the forward strand.
CCGAACGTATCGCTTCAATGATCATCGAGCTTTCCCCCCAATCCCAGTTTGTGATTGTCTCCCTGCGCAAACCGATGATTGAGGCAGCACAACGGATCATGGGTGTCACGCTGCGGCCGGATAAGAGCACGCTTGTAACCGGAGTAAAGGCAAATGGCTGAGCTGACAGAGAACAATTCAGGACAAAATTCCCCTGTCCTTTCTCAAAAACCGCCCGGAACTCCTGGATCCGATGATATTGTTCAAAAAGAGCCCGGGGGTGCAACAGAGAAATCTTCGATTCCTGAAGAGTCTGAACAAACAGATTCCCCCCTGCAGGAGATGGTTGAAGATCCGGTAGAGATCCTTGTCGGCCTTGCAGAACGGGGCGAAATCGATCCCTGGAATATTAACATTATAGAAGTTACCGACCGGTTCCTGTCGGAACTGGAGCGGTGCAGGCAACTCAATCTCCAGGTGTCCGGACGCACGCTGTTTTATGCCGCGACCTTGCTGCGCATGAAGTCAGAGCACCTCCAACTTTTTTCAGATTCAGAAGAAGCAGGTACGGATGAGGATGATGAATTTTATGGGGAGAATTTTGATGTTGCACTCGATTCTGAGATTGATTACAATGGAAGGCTTGGTCCCATCGAGCGGCTGGAACATGAGATACAACGCCGGCTCGACCGGAAGAATATGCGGAAAAGCCCGGTTACGCTTTTTGAACTGATCATTGAACTGAAAAATCTCGAAAAAGAGGAGCGCCGCCGCCGCCGTCTATCGGATGCCGGGGACGATTCCCTGATCTTTGCTGATGATATAGTGAACATTGCGCATGATGAAGACTACCAGGAATCGGCAATGACGGTTCTGCATGAATGTCTTGATTGCATTGAGCTTGAACAGGAGACGACGCTCGCGCAAATCTGCCAGAAACTGGGGTGGGGTATGCCGGAAGTCTATATCCCCCTTCTCTTTTTAGCCAACGAAGGACGTTGTTCCCTTCGCCAGGAAGAGTTCTTCAGTGATGTTTATGTGCAGATCTGTCGCGCTGACAACTGATACACGGTGATGTGAACGATTGGAGTTGTTTCCTGCGCGATCGCGGCATGGTATTTTCCAAAAAAAAATCCCAGAAAGCGTTTCACGTCTGAAAATGTCCGGGAACAATAATGCGCTCTATGTGAGAACGTGATCCTGGGACACGGGCTGTCACTGGACTTGGGAGTTTCGCGCAGTACGCTGCAAAAATGCTAAAAATGCGAAATTTTCTCTTAAAACTTTATTAGTGAGGCATTCAGAAGATATTTTTTTTGATTATAATTTTTGGCCAATGGATTGGTGGGAAAAAGGGGAACTTAGGTCATGGATAATGTTTAAGTGTTTGAATGTGTTATTATGTGATCCACAAGATCTGATGACGAACCGACGAAAACCAAACGAAAGTTCTGGTGTCGGTTCAGAGAAAAATGTGTGCAGGTAACAAGGTATAAATAATACCACAGCCAAGGTTATTAGCCCGTGAATAAGTAAACAATCACGACGAATAACTACACAATCTTACAGATAATTTTCTTTGATGGAGATCCAAAAAGACCCGGCATGACCGGGATTGGTTCTGACGTTGATACTGGCAATGCGGAAATTTGTTTAGTAACCGCTAATTCCTTAAAACAGTTCAGACATAGTGTGCGTACATTGTACAAATTATAATTCTGGTTGATCCTGCCAGAGGCCACTGCTATCGGAGTTCGATTAAGCCATGCGAGTCGAGAGGTGCAAGACCTCGGCATACTGCTCAGTAACACGTGGACAACCTAACCTAAGGAGGGGGATAACCCCGGGAAACTGGGGATAATACCCCATAGACTATGGGTGCTGGAATGCTCTGTAGTTGAAAGGTCCGCCGCCATAGGATGGGTCTGCGGCCGATTAGGTTGTTGTTGGGGTAACGGCCCAACAAGCCTGTAATCGGTACGGGTTGTGGGAGCAAGAGCCCGGAGATGGATTCTGAGACACGAATCCAGGCCCTACGGGGCGCAGCAG
>DATKZP010000049.1:0-14664 GCA_035527915.1 Methanoregula sp.
GCTTGACGAATCGTTTGTCGTCGGGTGGGTGCATACCGGGGTAGTTTTCATAACCAAGGGGCAGCTCTGGCGTGTAATTGAGATTGCTGACGGCAGACTTACGGTAGAACCTGCAAAGAAAGCACAAGGAGAACTCCCGTCATGGGAAGGAGAACAGATCCCGGTACCTTTCCCGGTCGCCCGCGAGGTCGGGGCGATGCGGAGAACCCGTGAGATTTCAGCGTATACCACAGAGCGGGAGGGAATCGCCTTTGCCACGCATTTCCTCTCTGAAATGGACAAAAACCGTTCCCTGGTCCCCACCGATCAGCTCATTACGCTGGAAAATACCGATGACGGGGTAGTCTGCAATGTCTGTGCCGGACACAAGACGAACGAAGCCCTGGGACGTGTACTTTCCATACTCATATCAGCCCGGTACGGAACAACGGTCGGGCTCGAACTCGATGCATATCGCATGCTCCTGCGTCTGCCTTCATCGATCAGGGCTGCAGATGTGCGGGATATGCTGCTCTCTTTAGACCCTGCACACCTGCCGGGAATTCTCCGGCTTGCCCTGAAACGCACCGCTCTTTTTAAGTGGAAACTGGTCCAGATCGCAAAGAAATTCGGGGCGATTGATCCGGATGCCGACTATGAAAAGATCAGTATCCAGCGTCTGCTTGAATACTTTGAGGGTACGGTCGTGCAACAGGAAGCGTACCGGGAACTGCTCTCGGAATATATGGATATTGAGACTGCAGCAGAAGTTGTCCGTCAGGTCAGACAGGGAGAGATGTGCGTTGCACTGGGACCCCATTCGATGATCGGTGCCGGAGGATTGCTTTCATCCCGGGATCAGATCCCACCCCCCACTGCTGATCAGGCAGTGCTTGCGACGCTGAAACGCAGGCTTGACCAGGATGATGTGCTGCTCGTGTGCATGAACTGCCGTAACTGGAAGAGCCGGACGGTTGTCTCCCGCGTACCCGATCACCCGCAGTGCCCGAAATGCGCAGCACGCCTCATTGCGGCGCTCAAACCGTATGAAGATGAGCTGTATGCGGTTATCCGGAAACCCCGGAAAACACAAAGTGAGCGTGCGATCGAGCAGCGTCTCTTAAAAAATGCCAATATTGTCCTGTCCAGCGGGAAGAAAGCGGTGATTGCCCTTTCGGCACGGGGTGTCGGGCCGGAGATTACGTCCCGCATTCTCGCAACCCTGACTGACGGCGATGCATTCTATCGCGAGATCATGAAAGCTGAACGAAATTTTATCCAGACCCACCGCTACTGGTCATAGACACTAAAAAAATGGTCATAGACACTTAAAAAAAAAAGAAAATGGTTTATTTTTACCCTTTACATAATACTTTCGAGTTTCTGCTCGAGGAAATCGAGTCCCTTCTTGATATCTTCAAGGTTCTTGCCACCCGTGAGGATGATCTTTCCCGATGAGAAGAGAAGCGCGACTATCTTGGGATCCTTGATCCGGTATACAAGCCCCGGGAACTGCTCCGGCTCATATTCGATATTTTCGAGGTTGAGTGTGATGACTACCTTGTTAAGATTGATGTATTTTCCGATATCGTATGAACAGACTATATTTGTTATCGCTACTTTGGGTTCCTTGTAGGTATCAACACCGGCCTCCTTAAGAGATTTCATGATGATTCCAAGCCCGTCAGTAAGCGCCTTTTTGTCCCGGATACCGGTAAGTACGACCTTGCCTGATGAAAAAATCAGGGACGCAATCTTAGGGTTCTCGATGCGGTAGACCGCACCGGGAAATCGTTTCGTATTGAGTTCGCAGCTTTTTATCTTCGCTGAAACATCAGCAAGATCAATAGAATCGGCAATAACGCCAGATGCTACGATATTCTCAATTTTTAATGAATCGTACTTTTTATCAGCCATCCACTATACTATGCTTTTCTCTGAATCATAATACTAATGGACAATCTTTATGTCCTGTCGGTGGAGACCCCCTTACGAACGTTTTTTTAAAGGAGGGTCGAGGTAGTGGTATGAAAAGGGGAGATCATGCATCGGTTACGAAGTTTTTTAGTAAAAATACTACCGGAGAACAGTTTTTGTTACTATGACCGGACACGGGCACACCATGATCGACCATGAACAGACTTATGCGGATGTTCCCTTGGGTTCCTCAAATGCTCTGCTTTTGGAAGGGTAAGAAGAACTGCACCACAATTTTGCATCGGTTATCTGCCAGCCTGACTGGCAATGAGGTCCTGTTATTCAGGCGGAATTGAGATGCCCTGTATGCCGGGATGCATTTTTGCTGGTGCACACGATAATCGAAATACTCATTAAGTGCACCAACAAATCGATCTAGAATGGTGCGATACTCTGTTACGATGGACGATACGCTAACGGCCACTATCGACAAATCATGTGAAACGAGAAAAATCTCCCGCTCAGAATGGATCAATGAGGCGTGCACCACGCACCTCGCCTCGGGTACTGGTACCAGTACAATTGGTGCAACCGCCCTGCCATCTGCAGTTCCGGAGCCGGGTCATATTATTCACAATATGCCCGATTATGATGCGATGTACCGTTCGTTTACCATCGATGTTCCCGAGTATTTTAACTTCGGTTTTGACATTGTTGATGCGTGGGCGAAGAAAGACCGGAACAAACTTGCGATGGTATGGGTGAACCAGGAAGGTAAGGAAAAGAAATACACCTTCTGGGACCTGATGCGCCTTTCCAACCAGATCGTAAACATGATGATCAAGTTTGGTCTCAACAAAGGCGATCGGGTGCTGATCATGTTGCCGAGAGTTCCCGAATGGTGGACGTTTACTCTTGCGCTGATCAAGCGGGGTGCTGTGTACTGCCCGGCACCTACGATGCTCACGCCAAAAGATCTGAAATACCGGATTAATATAGCTGATGTCAAGATGGTCATCACGAATGAAGAGCAGGCAGATAAGATCGATGAGATCGCAAAAGAGTGTCCCTCTCTTTCCTGCAGGATGATGGTTGACGGTAAACGACCCGGATGGATCAGCTACCCTGTGGAGCTTGATTACCCTGCACCCGTTTCGGCAAAAATTGTCAATCTTTCCGTTATGAAAAAGACCCGGAGCACCGATCCGCTCATCATTTTCTTTACTTCCGGAACCACCGGTGAGCCCAAGATGGTGGTGCACGACCAGAGTTATCCGCTCGGGCATATCGTAACCGCCCGGTTCTGGCACGACCTGCGTCCCAGCGATGTCCACTTCACGCTGTCTGATACCGGCTGGGCAAAAAGCGCATGGGGAAAACTCTATGGGCAATGGATCGAGGGAGCGGCGATCTTTGTTTATGATATCCGGAGCAGATTCAACCCGACCGAGATCCTGCCCCTTATCGAGAAGTACGGTATCACCACGTTCTGCTGTCCCCCGACCATCTACCGCATGCTCATCCTTGCTGACCTGGACAAGTTTGACTTTACCGAGCTCCGCCACTGCGTGAGCGCCGGTGAACCGCTCAACCCTGAGGTGATCAAAGCGTGGAAGGATGCTACCGGCCTTACCATCTACGAAGGCTATGGGCAGACCGAGACCGTTCTTTGTATCGGCACATTTCCCGGCATGACACCAAAATTTGGTTCCATGGGAAAACCGTCACCGGGCTGGCAGATTGAAATACATGATGACTACGGAAAACCGGTTGGCCTGCACGAAGAAGGACGAATTGCCATCAGGCTTGACCCCCGTCCGGTTGGCATGTTCCGGGAGTACCTGAACAATGAAGAAGAGAATAAGAAGTCCTTTGTGAACGGCTTTTACTACACCGGTGACAAGGCGTATAAGGATGAGGATGGCTATTTCTGGTTCATCGGAAGGAACGATGACGTGATCAAGGCATCTGGCTACCGTATCGGACCATTCGAGGTAGAGAGTGCATTGATTGAGCATCCTGCAGTGCAGGAGGCGGCAGTTGTCGGATCACCGGATGATATCCGCGGGCTCATTGTCAAAGCTTTTGTAATTCTCAAACCCGGTATCAAGCCATCCGAGGGGCTGATCCGTGAGATCCAGAACCATGTGAAAAAAGTAACTGCACCGTACAAATACCCGCGGGCGATCGAGTTTGTGGAGTCACTCCCCAAGACCGTATCAGGAAAGATCAAGCGGAATGAGCTCCGTGACCGGGAGATGAAGAAATCCCTGAATGGGGACAACGCCGGTAAGGGCGTGTGACTCCCTGTCTGACCCCCTATCTTTATGTAATTTCATACATAATGTATACAAGCGCGAGGGTAGCCAAGCCAGGTCAACGGCGTCAGGTTCAGGGCCTGATCTCGCAGGAGTTCTTGGGTTCGAATCCCATCCCTCGCATGCTCTCCTGTGTTTTGCCTTTTTTTAAGTTCAGTTTTATTTCTTTTTTTAAGAATGGAAATTTTACGTTTGTAAATCACGATCTACCGGTTCCCTTTCTTTCCCCTAAAAAAAGCAAAATTCGGCTCTGGAGAAATGCCTGAGAAAAATTACATCATACCGCTCCTGGGGGCTTTTAGTTTCACCTGCGCCCCCGGCGCCTGGGCATCCCCCCATATTGCGATTACCTCTCATAAGGTTGATTGTAGAATGGGGTCAAGGGGATACACCCCACATGCTGCCTCCCCCTCTGGGAGAGAGAGAGGGTCACCTTCGTATTTTTTTTAAGTCAACAAAAAGATGAACAAAATCAGGGTTTCTAAAAGACCAAAAATACAATATGATGCCCCGGGCAACAAGACGACCGGATGAAAATGCGAACGGTATTGTTTTAAAAAAAAAGTATTACGGCGGATCTTTTGGCATCTTTGTTGCCAGATACCAGGCATGAATCGCGAGTGCGAGGTAAATCGGGAAGAGTGTCTGGTAGCTGACCCCTTCACTCTCGTACTTGAAGAGCCAGACAGTGGCGGTAATATCGACCTGGAATATCAGCACACCCCACCATTTTCCTAAGTAGCCGTATCCCAGTCCGGGGAGTAAGAAGTTGAGAAAAGCCGCAATCAACGGGTTCTTTATCACCTGCGGCCGTTTTGCCAGCCCGCGGGGAAGGTACCTCAGCGGAATACCGCATTTTGGTGATGCGAGCATGGCATGCCACCGCACTTCCCGGTTCTCATCCCCCAGCGACCGCATGAGAGCCGGGGTAGCTTGGGGGTCCTGGATCTCCCCGAGCACATCAATCGCTTCTGTACGGATAATGTTATCACGATCCCGGAGGGTCCGGGTCAGGGAAGGGATTGCAGATTTGCCGATATCCTTTGCGGCTTTCCATTCCTGCATGCCGATATAATAATCGGATAATTCTTTCTCATCTTTGGGTTTCCATCCCCTCTTTGCAAGCGCGAACGCAGATCCATAGCGGACGTATTTGTCGGTATCCCTGAGTGCCTTGACTAAGGGTTCGATGACTGCAACATCGTCAATTTCTCCCAGTGCTACCGCCGCCTGCCACCGCACTTCGCTGTTCTTATCTGCGAGGGCATCTGTCAGGCACGGGATCGAACGGGGATCCCGGATCTCTGACAAAGCCCCGATAATGCCGAGTTTTACTGCCAGTTTGCGTGTCCTGATCGCTTTTGCCAGGTCATCGACGGCCTCATTGCCCATGGCTCCCAGTGCTTTTGCCGCGGCTGTGTGAACATCAAGGTCCGACGAATTCAGTGCCCTGATGAGCCCGTAAATATCCTTTTTCTCTGTCAGCACTTTGATGTCGGGTTTCTTTCGTGCAAAGATGTCAGGAAGGTGCAGCATGTCTCAACTCACAAATCGTGCATTCGTTTTACCATGTAGTATGAATGTACACCCACTATCAATGTGAACGGGTAGGCATAGATGAACGGGAAAAAAGACCCGGTATACAGCTGTACAATGAGCATAATGGTGGTGTAACACATGAAAATTAAGGTACCATACCATTTCTGGAGGAAGGCATAACCCTGACCACAGAACAGGAAATTGATGAGTGCCACTCCGAACGGGCTTGGGGTTGACCATGGACGCCGGGAGATTAACAGCGGGAGGCGGGTGGTTGTGATGCCGCATTTTTTGGCGGCCAGTACGGCAGTCCAGCGGACAGACGGATCAATATCCATGAGAGCGGTCTCGCAGGCGCTTTTTGCTTCATCATACCTCCTCGAGCCGAGCAACTCGATAATCTTTATCCGGGTGACAGGATTTTCATCCCCGAGCATATCAATTAAGGGACCGACAGCGGGTTTGCCCATTTTTTGTAGTGCGTCCCAGTCCTGTAGTGCAATGAGTGCGTATGCCCGATCCTGCTCTGTTTCCGCTGACCACTTTAGTTGTTCGAGTGCTTTTACTGATCCATACCGCACATAGCGGTTGGTATCTTTTAAGGAGACCAGCAGGGAAGGGATCGCCCGTTTATCCCCGATCTCCCCAAGCGCCAGCGCGGCAACCCAGCGTACTTCATGGCTGTCATCGGTCAGGAGCGTGCGGATAAGGGGGTCGACCGATCGCGGGCTTTTAATATCACTTAACGCTTCAATAACGCCAATGCGGACATGCTTCTTTTGGTACATAAGCAGTTTGAGGAGCGGTTCGCAGGCAATCTCCCCCATGCTGCCCAGTGCATCTGCAGCACGCCACTGGAGATCGTCGTTATCATGGTCAAGGTGCCGTATTAACCCCCGCACATTCCCGGCCTGTTTCATTGCCTCGATATCCATGCTGCGTATCCTCTAACCGGTATGCTGTAATATAATCCGGTAAAAATTTTTCCTGTGTTTATTTATCTGATTGATTCAGAAATGGTTATGAAATTATTGATTTGGATCCGGTAAAATTTCAGGTGAATTTTTTTACTATCTTAACCAGACGTCAGGTTCGTATCTGCTGCGGCAATGCACGTGGGTATGGTTCCTTACCAGGGCATACTCCGCAGCAGGATTACCGTGGGGTGATCACCGGCGTTACAACCGCCGCTTCCACCAGCCGAAGTAGGCTGTTCCTGCGATTACTGCTACCGCAATAACAAGAACCACAAGGTTTTGTCGGATCGTGGAAAGCACCCATCCTGCCATGCCGATATTGGTGGTCATGGCGGGTCGTGATAGTGGTTCAGGCATTTTAGGAACCCCCGGTGCTGGCTCTTGTACCGGGCCCCCCTGCATTTGATCGGAATTCGGGCTACCCTGTTCAGCATTTGTCGTCACCGTACTTTCCGAACTGCTCTGTTCATCGCTTCCCCCATTGACAACGTTTGCCACGGCGAAGACGATCATCTGGAATGGGTTAACTGGTGTTGGGACATCCACAGTGGCAGATATCCCGATTGTTGAAAGTCCCAGAGGCGAATCAGCCTCATAATAATCGAGATTCGTTACCGGATCCGAATACAGGAAACTGGTGGGAAGTATCTGCCCGTAGGTTTCATCATCTGCAATCCTCCAGATAATTATATAATCCGCGTAGAGTGACTGTTTCCAGCTTGAATTGACACTCATATAGATTTTCGCTGGTATGCCTGAGGGGAAGTTGGTCTTGGTAATCGTTGCTGTGTATGCTGTTCCAACCGGAGTGACATTATTAGCATAAGCTACCTGCTGGAATTTTAAATTATAATACAGTGCCACACCTTCCCGGATTCCTGTGCTGAGTAGCGAATTGCAGGGATAGGATGGAAGATCTATACTGTAGTAAAACGAGGCATTAGTGCCTATGTCACTTGAGAATCCCAAGGAGGGAGCTATATCCTCCGATACGAGATTAACTCCGGTAGGATTCCCGGTTATCAGGTTGTCGTTTTGCGAAAAACCCACTCCGTCCAGGTCATAAAAGATAATAGTTTTAAAGCCACTTTCAGCAGGAGCCTGAATTTCCAGAACAGAATTGCCGGAACTCAATGCAGCAGTCAGGATGGAGGTATTAACCATGATTGTCTGGGGACCCCCACAATTGGAAATTGTCAGTCCGGCGATCGATGTATCTGCTTCCCTTACCGTTACATTAAGGATATTGATGTAATTCGTCTTCGATACAAGGCCCATGCTGTATGCATTCCAGACGGTCATGGTTACATCATACAAACCCGGTTGTGTATAGATATGGGTGGGGTTCTGCTCGGTAGATGTTGCACCGTCACCGAAATCCCAGTTCCATGATATCGGATTTCCTGTTGACAGATCGGTAAACGCAATTGTTGCAGGCACATAATCCGATGTTGGTGAAGCTGAAAAACCTGCTTCCAGCACTCCAGTGTTAATCGTGAAATTGAAAGTACTGGTATGGCCGGTATCAATCCTGACAGCAGTCAGTCCCACGGTCTTTTCTCCGTCAGTATATGCAATCCAGGGATTTGTTGCACCGGTAAAAGTTATTGTGACCGTTTCATCTTTTGCCGTTGTGCCCCCGGTTGATGTAAGCGTCAGGGTATTACCTGCTACTACACCAGTCCATTCTGCCGCGGGTGCATTGTCACTTACGATCACGTTAGCGGTTGTGAAGTTACCTTCGGCAACATACTGGTGTAAATCTGTGATGTTGATGGTGATGTTGCCATCTTTTACAAGATCACTATCGATGATGAACGTCGGTGATGTGGCTCCATCTGCAACAATGATCTTCTCACCCTCCACTACAGCAAGAGCGGTCACCGGTACTATCAGAACCGCTATAATGAGAATACACAATAGCGTCAGTAGTATTACATGTCGTTTCATTATATCTCCCCGAACAACTTCACGATATCCGCAAAGTCGATCCTGTCGTTCCCGTTAAGATCGAACGGCGTCACCGGCTCGTTCCCCATTGCGTTACATAATCATACGTTTCTGCTGCCTGGACGCCGTGAAGAAGAACCAGAATAAAAAAGAGAACCGCAACCCTACACAATACACGTGCCGGTGTCATGATACAATCCTTATTCTTTCTTTTATCTTAAGGTACCGTGTGTAGCCATCCGGGTGACTAAACAATACCGGAAAATATTTTAGAGAAAGTATACTATCGACTTAAATAATTGACTTCCATTCAAATGTATTTAATGATATGCAAGGCACCGGTGCATGGCATCTGTTCTCCGGGGTAATTGACACGGGATCCTGTTGTACTGTTACAGGTAACCGGAATTCACGGTTATGCGATGCAATTAGTATTTAATAAGATCAAAATACGGTTTTTTCTGATAGATTTTCAAAGCGGTAATGGTTTATTCCAGGAACTGTTTTTGCGATTATGCTTCATTTTTGTGTGTGCGCTCTACCCGACACGGATACTATTGAAGCAGGGAAAAAGAACACAGGGAAAATGATGATTGAGAATGAATTACCTTTGATGAAGATTTTTTATCAACAGGTGTTTCACCCCGTCATCTGGTGCTTTTGTTGTTGTAACTTTTTTTCCTGTTGCTTTTGCACGCCTTTTTAGTCAGCACTATCAATCATCGCTCAGTCCTTTCTGGTATTATTGCCTTGTCCTGTTCCTTCTCTTATTTCCAGCGGGATCGCAATTGGTACCACGTGAGAACGGATAATAAAAACGGCAGGGACTAATCCTCTTTTTTAGTCCCGCCGGGGATTAAAAAACACCCCGGGGTCAGGCCTCATGGCAGTTTTTAATAATAGAGATAAGAGATTCATGACGAGAGGGTTATGTTCGGTGCACCGCTCCCTCATGCCCGATGCCAGCCGGGCCGCCCATGTGGGGGTGCATCCCCGATAAGAGCGAGGAATACCAGGCGCTGTCAGTAATTATTACCTGTTTTTTATGTTTCATAATATCCCGCCGGAACCTTCCCAATACCAACCATCAGGTCCCTGACTGAAAATTAGTATGAATAACTTACAAATGTGTTCGTTCTTTCCCCTCTTTCTAAACCTGACTCAGAAGAAAGGGAGCAGACTATCACTTCCTCACTGACTTTGCAGCCAGAATGTGGCGATGCAGGAATAACAAAAAAATCAGTCTCACACAATTTTATCAGCTTCAAAATTGTTACACTCAATAGATGTATACACTGGTCTCTCCAATCGAACCGGGGAGAATCGGGAAATATCTTGGATACTTCCTCATGGCACTGGGTATTATCCTTCTACCTCCCGCAGCCTTCGCAGGACTCATCCATGAAAATCGTGCTGCCGTTATTTTTACTATTGTTGCAGGCATTATCCTTTGTGCAGGTTTTATTCTCTACAAACTCCTGCCCAAGACTGAATTACGGTTAAAAGAAGTGATAGTGCTTACAGCCATCTTTTTCCCCCTTTCATCAGTCATTAGTGCAGTCCCCGTGCATCTCATCACGGGTGTGCCCTACTCTGATGCACTGTTTGAATGTATTTCCGGGATAACAACGACCGGTCTCTCAGTAATGCCAACCGTATCAGATCCCATTTTCCTTTTTTTCCGCTCATGGCTCCAGTGGATTGGAGGTATTGGAATTATTATTGTGGTGCTCCTCATTTTCTTAAAACCTGGAACCAGTACCTTCCTGATCTATGAAACACAAAACAGTACCGACACCGTGAAGCCTGGTGTCTTTTCCGCAGCTATGATGCTGGTTCGGATATACATCGCCATCACGCTCTTCGCATTTGGATTGTTCTGGGCAGGGGGGATGATACCATTTGATGCTCTCTGTCATGCACTTTGTACCGTCTCCACAGGTGGATTTTCCACAAAAACCGGGAGCATTGCAGATTTTTCCGGTTTTGCGATACCTGTTGTGATGTGTGTTGTTATGGTTATGGGTGGGACCAATTTTAGTATCTTTCCTGAACTATTTCGGAATCCGAAAAAATTTTTCGCTGACGTTCAGCTGCGGTATTTCGCCCTCATCGCTATAATAGGCGTGGCACTGATGGTTTTTACTATTTCACACACTGTAACTATTATTGATGCAATCCCCATTGCAGTATTCCAGGTAATTTCCGCCCTCACCACCACTGGCTATTCAACCATCAATATTGGGGGGCTTCCGGAAACATCCCGTGCTGTATTGCTTGTACTCATGGGAATCGGGGGGAGCCTGGGATCGACATCAGGTGGATTAAAGATCTTCCGGCTGATTCTCATAGTCCAGCTGATCAGGGTTATTTTTATGCGGATTTTTTTACCGAGGGAAGTAGTTATTCCATTGAAGGTGGGGGAACGAGTAATGGAACAGGATGAGGTATATCAGCACGTATCCTACGTTTTTCTCTACTGGATTGTCCTTGCTGTTTCATGTTTTATTTTTCTATTATATGGCTATGGATTGAGTAACTCTCTGTTTGAAGTGACGAGCGCCGTCGGAACTGTCGGTTTATCAACAGGATTAACGTCTCCGACTCTCCCCCTCGTCCTGAAAGGAGTACTCTCGGTCGATATGCTGCTCGGACGGTTAGAAGTCATCCCGTTCCTTATCCTTCTTAACCCGATAACATGGTGGAAAAGGCAAACGGTTAAATCTGAAACCACAGTAGAAAAGCCCCCGCATGCATTGCCGGATTAGGTGGATGACTATAGATATATCCTCGCATCGGCTACAGACTCATCACATTACTAATATCGTTTTTCGATAGATCCTTCCTGCCATGAACGAAGATTGATTTATTGATGGAGCAATTCAGATATACGTATGATGATAAAAGGTGTTGAGTGAATGCTGCCCTTATGCAAGCCTGATAATGATGGCGGTACCCTGAGTCTCTTATCTGATATCCTTCGTTACAGGCACGGACCGGGAGGTGGATAATGCGGGTAATTATTATCGGAGCAAGTGCACTGGGAAAACACCTCGCCCAGAAGCTGGTAAACCGTGGTAATCAGGTGATTATGATAGAGAGTGAAACGAAATATGCAAAAGAACTGGCTGAATCCCTTGACTGTACCATCATCAATGCAGAAGGGACACGCCCCGACATCCTCGAAAAAGCAGAAATTGAGAAAGCGGATGCAATCGTTGCCTGCACGGACCATGATCAGGATAACATTCTCATCGGCCTCATTGCACGGAATTATAAGGTACAGAAAATTATCCTGCGCATTCACGACACCCAATTCCTTGTGGTGGCGAAAAAGCTGGGATTCAACGACCTTATTAACCCATCGCAGATTGCATCCTCAATAATATCCGATACCCTTCGTGATGTGGATACCATCGAATTGAGTAGTCTTGTCCGTGGTGATGTCCGATTTATCAGTGTCCTGGCCACCACCAAACAGATTGACCGGCGTCTCGATGAAGTGACTTTACCACCGAAAAGTGCTTTTATAGGAATTTACCGGGGAGATGAATTCATTCTTTCTGGAGAAAATCCGGTGGTCAGGGAAGGAGATGAAGCGGTGATCATCACCACTGCCGACCAGGTCAATAAGATAAGGGAATTTTTTTCCGAGAACGAAGTATCAAAAACGAAATAACTCCAAAACAGGGATAGATGACCGGGTAAATCCAACTATTTTGGTTACGAATGCCCCGCATCACTCTCTCTTCTCATTTCAGCAGATTCATAGTCTCATTGCACCTGAACATTAACCTGAGAATGTGGACTAAATCCAACGTGGCTTCAGACTATCTGTATGAAATTGAATATACAGAGCTGGATGAGCAATGCATTTTCCCAGCAGCAACCGAAAGAAAATGTTAAGAATAGAGTTTATAGAGCATATGCACGTTAAAATATATCCATCCCGTCAGTATTCATCGTTCTTTACAGAGATGCCCCTATAGTCGATCACCCGGTGCGATTGCCGGTCGATCTGCCACTACTGTGCATGAAGTTCTTCTTGTTTGTCGATGGATATACTCCCTGATACCATGGTTCCTGCCGTGCTTAAAAAGAGGAACGGGATACTGTTGCAGGGCAGGCAAGGTTTGATATCATTCATCGCTCTACTGATGAAAAGGGATAGGTATGGCAGGGATTGCAGAGATATTCATTGCCGATGCATCTGACCGTTCCGGCGGGGTGCAGCGTGTGTGCGAACAGTGCGAGCTTTCGGTTTTTTCCGGGGCGGATACCGCTCTCAAGGCAAATTACAATAGTGCCGACCCACCGCCGGCTTCAACGCATATCGATACGCTCGATGCACTCTGCACGGCAATCCTTGCAAAAAACCCCAAAAAACTCACCCTTGCGGAACGCAGCGGCATGGGAAACACCCGCGGCGTGCTGGAAGAGCGGGGGGTAATCGCGCTTGCAAAGGAGAAGGGGTTTTCTGTAGTCGTGCTTGATGAACTCGACCGAACCGGCTGGAGGGAGATCCAGGATGCAGGCCTGCACTGGTCACGCGGTTTTTTTATTGCGGCTGTTTTTGCCCGGGCTGATCGCGTGGTCCAGACCTGCTGCCTCAAGACCCACCGGTTCGGGGGACATTTTACCCTGTCGCTGAAAAATTCCGTAGGCTGTATCGCCCGAAGGGTTCCGGGTATTAATTACGATTTCATGGGCGAGCTCCATAAATCAATTCACCAGCGGCTGATGATTGCCGAGATCAACAAATTCTACCGCACGGATCTCATCGTTATGGATGCAACTGAAGGGTTCACGACCGGCGGGCCGGACAAGGGAAAACTCATCCGCCCCAACGTAATCATCGGCGGCACGGACCGGGTTGCGATCGATGCGGCAGGTGTTGCCCTGCTCCGTTCATACGGCACCATGCGTGATCTGACACAGGGGAGGATCTTTGAGCAGGATCAGATCGCCCGGGCTGGAGAACTGGGTATTGGGATTGTATCCGCCGCGGATATTCATCTCGTCCCGCTCGACAGGACGGCAGAAGAGATCGCGTCAAAGATCCAGGCACAGCTGGATGCAGACCAGTAACCCCTGGCAGCATACCGGCACCTTTTTGCCCTGATACATTCCAGCGTCTGTCTATGGCACTATTGCAGGATACCTGCAAAGAAGAACTCACTGATGCAGCGAAGAACTGGATTGCCATGGACGGTCTCTGGTTCCAGGCAGTCGGGCAGGAATACGGCATGGACGCAGCGGTTGCGATGGACCGGAAGATATGGAACCAGTACGCAGGAATCGAAGCCCGGCGGATAAAGGAACGTCTTGGCCTTCCTGAACGGGGCGGGCTGGATGCACTGGAGATCGCTTTTAAAAACCGGCTTTTCACGTATGTCAATGAGTCAGAGATCTTCAGACCAGATGAAAAGACCCTGGTTGTTACCATGACGACCTGCCGGGTGCAGGCCGCAAGGGAACGCAAAAGAATGCCGCTGTTTCCCTGCCGGTCCGTCGGGCTGGTCGAATTTCCCGTGTTTGCCCGGACCATTGATGCACGGGTAGTCACCGAATGCCTGTCGTGTCCTCCGGAGATGCAGCCAGGAACGCCCTATTGTTCATGGAAGTTCACTCTTGAGGAGGCAGAGTTATGATATCCAGGTATAATCGTTCTGACGGTACCGCTGCTTTACCCTGTAGTGGGACGTGATTAAAAAAGTCAGTAATCCCGTTACCATCCCCCATCTCTCAATTCATACGACTGGAAGGGATATTCTCCATCAGGATAGTTATCAGGAAACGGATACTTGAACGGGACGTGAACACCAGGTGCAACCCGCAACGCAACCGGGGTATCATTGTGGGGTAATGAGAGTCCGGCATATGCCTTGAATTCATTTCCTGTCCACGATTTTTTAGATCCGGGCAGGAGGGAAAAAACGAAGATGATAAAAACGAGGCATGAATCAGGGAGTGAATCAAAAAAT
>DATKZP010000050.1:0-3009 GCA_035527915.1 Methanoregula sp.
CTTACCAAGGAGGCACACTGCCAGGCTGTGTCACATAGGCACAATATAATTTTTCTGCAACCTCACCGGGCCAAGGTCAGAAGTGAGCGTCCGGAAATCGGAACGCAGTATGCCACAAAATCCCTGAGGCAGATTGCCTAACTACGTTGTGAGTATTCTGTATAAAACATTGCGGAACTAAAAGAAATTCTACCCGGTTTTTTAAGAGTAAACGATACCCGTGCGCGAGGGAAAAATCATCATGCATTGAGCCCGGTGAGTGCCTCGATGCTTTTTTGCACGCCTTCAAATGTCGCCACTTCAATTACCGGGATTATGTTGTTTTTCCGGACGGCCTTCATCACGGGTTTAAAATCAATATTTCCCTCGCCGACAGCAACGTGGGAATCCTCTTTACTGTTATTATCATGCAGGTGGTAATGGCCGGCAGGACATGAAAGAAAATCCAAAAGACAGTGGTTCTGGTTTGCATGACCAACATCCAGCGCGAGGGGAGTATCACCAATCAGGGAAAGTTCATCAGGTGTTTTTAAGAAAAAATAATCCCAGTTTCCCATATTTTCGACATAAAAAGATACCGAATATTCTTTCCCGAGGCGGGTAAGATCCCTCAGCGATACTCCCAGCTGCCGCTCTGCCTTCGTCCGTTCCTCTGCCCAGGCAAAATATCCCGGGTGCACGATAACCCCTGCGTTCACTTCCGCGGCAATACAAAAGCACTCTTTTATCACTTCAACACTTGCCCGTCGTATCGGGTCAAGGAGACTTGCGATATTGGTTCCCCTGCAGGGTGCATGGATGGAAAAACGGGTGGAATAACTCAGGAGCAGTTCTGCGGAATCCAGGTAATGCAATCCTTCGTCCATCACTTCGATATAATCTGTAAGAGGAATGAGGCATTCAAGTGCTTCTGACAGGGGAAGCTTGTGAAGACAAAACGTGGAGATGCCAAACATTGTCCTGAAATTTAAGAGCGAACTACAATAAATGTTCTCTTTTAAAAAACAAAAAAAAGGAGAAAAAATCGTTATGTCCGCATATGGATATCTATCTGCTGGAACGGGATTTCAATTCCCTCCTCTGCGAATCGCTTATTGATACGGCGGTTGACCGCGTCTTTCACCTCATACGGTGTATTATATGCCTTTGACCAGACCCAGATAATAAATTTGAGTTCGGATGCACCGAATTCAACAAAAAAAATCTTTGGTTCCGGATCGGAAAGAAGATAATCTGTATTTTTTACCGCATCAACAACAACATCATTGAGGATTTTGGTTACTTTATCAATATCAGAGCCATAGGCAACTGATATGGGGATGGTCATTTTGATTTTCGGGTCCGGCATGGAATAATTAATAATAACATTGGTTGTGATTTTGTTATTCGGGATCGTGATAATCTGGTTTTCAAGGGTTCTCAAACGGGTACTGCGAGGGCCGATCTGTGTCACATCCCCGTAAAAATTGTCCACCTTGATCCTGTCACCTACCTTGAAAGGTTTATCGACCGTAATCAGGGCGCCACCAAAGAAATTTGACAGGATATCCTGGGCAGCAAGGGCTATCGCGAGACCGGCTATCCCGGCACCTGCGAGGAAAGGAGTAATATTCACTTCAAAGACCGAGAGGATCAGCATAAACGCTGTGAACCAGACAACATACCTGATCACGAGCTCGAACAGCTCCACCAGCCGGTCATCCCAGTCCCCTTCAGATTTATCAGCAAGCGCACGACCATAGATTTTGATGATATCATAAAGGAACGACGATAATATCCAGGCCCCTATGATGATGTACGATGAGGTAACATACTTCGGGTCAAGGATCCATTGCAGATTTTCCGGAACAACACCAAAATATTTTAGTGCAATATAGACGGAAACCGCAACAATTGCTACCTGGACCGGTGTCCCGATTGCAGCGATGATGATGTCATCCAGCTGGGTATCGGTCTCCCCGGCTTTTGACTCGAGCCAGCGGACGACCGTTCGCGCAACCAGTGCAAGCAGAACACCCAAAATTATGGTGGCAGCGGCGTATACAGGGTTAATTTCCAGAGATCCTATATCCATATACGTACTCTTATGTCATTTCCCAGTAAATACTTTTGAGATTGCATGGCTACGGGAAAAGAAATAGCAGACACACTCCATGAACTGGTAGACCGGGACTTGACGTTCATGCATATTTGCGGCACGCACGAATCGGCGATTGCACGGAGCGGACTGCGCAGCCTCCTTCCGGAACAACTTAAAATTGTCATGGGCCCGGGGTGTCCTGTATGTATCACCCCACAAGGGGAAATTGATGCAGCGCTGGACCTTGCCGGCAGGGACTGTATTGTTGCCACCTATGGCGATCTTCTCCGTGTGCCGGGTTCAAAAGGTTCTTTAGAATCCTGTGGCGGCGATGTGAGGGTAGTCCAGGGAGTTTTCAAGGCAGTTGAAATTGCACAAAAGACCACAAAAGAAGTTGTTTTTATATCCGTCGGCTTTGAAACCACTGCACCAACCGTTGCTGCAACACTGCTCACCTCGCCCCCCAAAAATTTCTCGATACTTTCCTGCCACCGCATTGTCCCCCCGGCAATGAAATGGCTGCTTGAACAGGGCGAAGCGAAGCTGGATGGGTTCATGCTCCCCGGTCATGTCTGCACGGTCATGGGTTACGAAGAGTATGAACAGTTCCCGGTCCCGCAGGTTGTTGCCGGTTTTGAACCGGAAGATATCCTGCTTGGTCTTCTCATGCTGGTGCGCCAGGTCAAGGAAGGTACGCACCGGGTGGATAATGCCTACCCGCGTGCAGTCAGCCGTGAAGGGAACGTAAAAGCAAAAAAGGTGATGTATGAAGTCTTTGAACCTTTCGATGTCGAATGGCGGGGATTTCCGGTGATCCCGGGTTCCGGGCTGCGGTTAAAGAAGGAGTTTGAACAGTACGATGCCCAGAAAAAGTTCGGTATCGAGTTTAAGCATATCACCAAACATTCTGCCTGCATCTGCGATAAGGT
>DATKZP010000051.1:0-8163 GCA_035527915.1 Methanoregula sp.
GTGGAGGTATCACGGGGTTTTGGGCTTTGTTAAAACCCTCATGGAAACAAGCAGTTACTCTTGGGGGCTCTTTTTTATATTGGGTTTCTGCCCCCGCTGCCTGGGTACCCCCGGTATTGCGATAATCATTAGAAGGTTGATTAAATCCTCAGAAAACAAGGGGGTCAAGGGGATGCTCCCCGTATGCAGCCTCCCCCTATGGGGGAATGAGGTGGTCACCCTCCAATCTGTCGCTGATAAAAGCGAATGACTGAAAAACAGGTTTTCACCAGAGCTGTTTTTTCTATTGAAAGTTACTTTCGGATCTCCTTATCAATTATCAGGTTTTTATGAAATCCAGCGCTGCTGAGTTCATGCAGTAGCGTTTTCCGGTGGGCCGGGGGCCGTCATCAAAGACATGCCCGAGATGCGCCCCGCAACGGGCGCAGAGCACTTCGGTGCGTTCCATCCCACCCGAAGTATCGGTATGTGTGCGGACATTGAGCGGCGAAACCGGTGCGTAAAAACTGGGCCAGCCGGTGCCGGAATCAAACTTGGTGTCTGATAAAAAGAGGTCGGTGCCGCAGCAGATGCAGGTATAGATGCCGTGTTCTTTTGATGCATGATATTTACCGGTGAAGGCGTATTCCGTGCCCTGTTTGCGTGCCACGTCAAACTGTTCCGGCGTGAGCTGTGCCTGCCATTCCGCATCGGTCTTTATGACGGGAGCAACGTCTTCTGTCGTACCGGTCCGGGCATTGAAGAGGCGGATTAAACCTGGTGTTTTTGCTGGAATGTCCATGATATCTGCACCTGTAGTGAGTGATGGGACAGCAGGAACATAGTCTTTTTGATCAGGGGAAAAAGGCACAGGAAAAATCATCAGCACGTTACTTCTGATGGATAATCCATCTGCATTCCTTCTTACATAAGGAGAGCAATTTTCGGCTCTTTTAGAAATGCTGAGGAGAAAATAAATCATAACGCTCTTTTGGGCTTTTGGTTTCACCTCCGCCCCGGCCGCTTGGGCATCCCCCAACATTGCGATTACCTCGCATAAGGTTAACCAGAATGTAAAAGGGGGTCAAGGGGAAACGCCCCTTGGGTTGCCTCCCCCTCTGGGGGAGAGAGGGGGTCACCTTCGTATTTTTTTTAGTCAACGAAAAGATGAACAAAATCAAGTTTTCTACAGAGTCCTATTCTCGTCCTCTTAAACGAACTACGAGGATTATAACCCGAAGAATCCCGGGATCCTGCGCTTTTGCATCCTTGTGGAAGATTTTTGCCTCTTCCCTGATGGCACGCACATCTTCTCCGGCAGAGAGAATATCAGGATAGTGTGCTGACAGCACGCCCGGCAGCCGCCCGAATTCTGCCCGGGGGACGATCATGATGATGATCGCCACGCTATGCGAAAAACTCCCCGATCCCTCGATTCTTGTCATCCCAAAGCCGAGGGTTGCGAGCCCGGTGATGAGCGGCTGGAGGTCTGACGGGGTGATGAGCCGGACGATCATGTGCCCAAGGGATATCATGTTCTCGATCTGCATGCCAGGCAGGGTCCCGATGCCGTACCCGGCAAGGTAGGCAAACAGGTTCCCGTAATCCCCAAGACTGGTGATGACAATGCCGATCGAGAGCAGCCAGATACCGGTCTTTGTAATGCCGATACAGCCGGCAAGGTTTGCATGCCCCCGGTTGATGGAGATCGTCCTGACCGTTTCAAGGCTGGTCTCAATAATCCGTGCAATGAGGATAATGAGGGGAAATGTCGCTACCCCCGGAATTACCGGCCCGATCCTGCACTACACTCCTGACCAGAATACTCTTTATTGGATTCCTGAATACCGTGCGGTGTGATGGGGGGTTACCTGAGGGGGTGGCACGGGCGAGAAGGGCTGACCGTGAGGAACACTACCAGAAGCCCTCATAGTGTTCCTCACGGGCGAGAAGGGCTGACCGTGAGGAACACTATGAGGGCTTCTGGTTTTCTGTCAGACTTATTATGGCCATATACAGCCGGGTAACTCTGTCCTGGAGGAATGGCGAGGCAGGTTATGAACAAGGGGCGCCCGGTATACATTGTATTGTTTATCCCGGTGATTGTGTTTTACGTTGTCAGGGGCATGATTGTGTGATCAGTCATTTCCCGTTTTTTAAAATAAGAAGTCCGGTTGAATAATTCCGTTAAAATCACGTTAAAATGAAAAATCTTTAAGGAGGGGGGTCTTTTTAAAGGATATGGGGCGGAAAAACACATCGAAAATTACGATTGTACCTGCCGAACCGACCCCACTCCGGCCTTTCCCGGGGGATGATTCTCCTGGGGAGGGACGTTCCCCGCCATTTGTTTTTTCAAATATCATGGAGTTTGGCATTGTTTTTTTCTGCATCATGTATTCACTGTTCTGCCTCGACGCATATTTTTTGGATGCTGTTCATCTGAAACTTTCAGTCATTAACCTTTCATTGCTGATAGTACCGGAACTACTGCTGCTGGGTAGTGTCGCATACAGAAAAATTCAGATCTTCGCTGAAATAAAAACTGCTCTTTATGGGATCTTAGTTTTTCTGATCTCATTCTTAATTTCCCTGAATATTTCACCGTCACTGATACCGAACAACTGGAGTGCTGATTATCCCAACCACTATATCCTGATCGATTTTTTATCCACCCATGAACAATTACCCCTGCTCACCTCCGGCCTTGGCGAGATGGTGCAATACCCCTTCGGACCCTCGCTCTTTACATCGGTCATCGCCAGGATCTTTGGCCTGCCCCTTATGACCACCACAGGGTTGATTGCTGCTGTCATATCTGCGCTGATTGCAGTAACCGTGTATCTGCTGGCACGGGAATTTTTGAAAACATTTGCTTTTGAAAAGAAGCTGGCAGACGCAGGCGCACTGGTCAGCGCATTCATGGTGTTTTCGGTCCCGGTTTATTTCCTGGATCAATATTGCGGGAATTTTTATTATTCGATGCTATTTGGGGAACTGCTGGTCCTCCTTTGCCTGCTGGCACTCATGAACGTTGAAACGGGGGGTACACCATGGATTTTTATCTTTATACTGGCGACCATGGGGATAATTTTTACCTATACGCTGTTTATTATTATCCCGGTTTCGGCATTGGTCCTCTTTGCCATTCTCAACCCTGATAAAATCCGTCCTCTTGTGGATCGGGTTACCATCCTATCAGGTCTTCTGGTCGCTTTCCTTTTTGTACTATTCTCGTACGAACGGATGTCCATAGGAAGCGGAATTCTTCAGCATGAAGGGCTTACCGTTGAACCAAATATTCTTAATTTTTCTATTCTCTTTATCGTTCTGGGTATTTCCGGCATTATCCTCTGCCTGAAAATACGGCCTGCTTATCTGAAAAGTGCTTTGTTTGCCTATTATTTTATCATATCTGCAGAGTACTGTGCATTTGTTTTTCTGAACCGTTTCGGAATTATTGCAGGGTATTATGCAAATAAAATATTCTACCTGCTCGTTCTGGTAGTATCAGTATCCACCTGCCTCCCGGTAGTTTTTGCAGTCAGGCATATTCAGAAGGATCAGCTCCGTACTATTGCGGCCTTCAGCATTATCAGCCTGACAGGTCTTTTTTCTGTATGTGTTGCACTGACCTATCCGGTAGCCACAACGCCGGTGGTGACAAACGAAGATGTCATATTTTCACAAAAGGCAGAAGCCTATCTTCAAAAAAATGCTGTCCCGTATGAGGACCTGTCGATTACTGCTGGAGCAATCAAAGGTTACTGGCTTGGATTATTGCTTCATATGGATAAGGAAAGTGCACAAAGATTTCTTGACAAGCCTGTGGCTTTTAACGACTGGCTGAAAGATCCGGATGCCCGTTATGTCGCTGGTGAGATGATGAATGCATCCTATCCTGAATATTTTGAGATGGGGGGAGTCAGGCTGCAGATTGTTGTACGGGAAGGCCGTATGGTCCTTCTCAAAAAAGTAACATGAGAATGGAGAAAAATTCAAATTTTTTTAAAAAAACACAGGACCATGGGACGGTTGTTGTGGGTGAGATCCCCCGGCGGACCGCCGGTGACCGGGGATGAGCTCCCGCGACTGTTTTTTTAGTCGGTTGGTTCTTTTTATTCCTGCACCAATCTGATAATGAACACGCATGAGCACAAAGGATGAACAGGATGACCCGGGGACCAGTGAAGGTCCGCTCCTGACCGGTCCCCCGTTCTATCTTCCGGAGTTTGAGAAATCGTACCGGTATATCATCGATGAGTACGAGGTGACACCCCGGGATATTGCGATCTTCATGCCCTGTGCCGTGAAGAAACCCTACAGCGCGAGCCCCAGCCACCAGCTCATCAGGATGATCATATCGCAGGTGCTGGACCCGTCCCGCTACCATATCGTGATCTTCGGGACCTGCGGGATTGTGCCAGCCGAGCTCGAGACCATGTACCCGTATGCCCATTACAAGTACATGCTCGGGAAGTGCAATGACGACAAGGTCAAGGATGATTTCCTCCGCATCGAGACCGAACGCGTTGCAGGATACTTAAACAAGACACGGGACGTGTACCGGTACCGCATCGGGTACTGCATCGGGCTCTTCCGTGAGGCGCTGGTCCGGGGTTCAGAGCAGGCAGGAGTGCCAATCGATCTCCTTCTCCCGACCCGGGATATCATCAACAAGGTGATCGAGGAGGGGGACTGCTCCTTTGCAGAAGGCAGCCTTTCGATGGATGAATACCTCGGAGAGTTCTGCGATGCGCTCATCAGGTTCAGGAACGAGCGGCTGGGGTAGGAAAGGGGGGGAAAAGGGGTTTTCAGGTTGCCGGATATCTTGGCATTGTGTACATACCGGATACCAGGGAATGACCAGCCTGGAAGGAGAGACCGGAGATCCCCCCTCACGACATGATGGTGTACACGATCTTCCCATTCCTGAAAATGGAGATCAGCCCCCCGCTCTGGGAGACGACGATGCCGATGGATTTGGTGACCTGGGTGATGCCGGCGACTGACGAATGCCGTGAACCCAGCCCCCCGGGAAGTTTCACCTGGCTCATGTCGACGGTAATGCACCTCCCTGCCGCTTCGACCACTCCCTTGCCCGTGATGAGGAACGCCCCGTCCAGCTGGGCAAACTCCTTGATATTTCCCCGTGTCCCAACATCGGTTATCTGCCGTTCGGTCTCATGGTGACCGTGGAACGGGTTTAAGACAAACTGTTTTGAATGCTTCAGGACATTTTCCGTGTCGCCGACAACAAACGATGTCCCGATCGCTTGTCCCTCCCGTCCTTCACGGGCAATTTCCACGGCAACCTTTATGACCGGATCCAGTACGCCTGGTGTGACATCCGTGCCGGAACAGATCGCTGAGAGTTCTTCTGGTGAAGGCAGGTTTGGCCCCTGTGAACCGGCTCTTGGTGAAAATGCCTTCGGGACAGCAGGCTCCTGGCGCGATCCCCTCTTCTGTTGCATGATCCACTGCCCTACGATCACGATTGCCATGACGATGATTGCCGTAGTGAGGATAATGAGGTACACCGTGGAGTCATTATTCGGCGGGGGGCCCAACGGGACCGTTGTGGGGACGGGTGCTTCTCTTTTAATCTCCAGCGCGATTCTCCGGGTGGTTGACTGGCCATCGGACTGGTATCCCGAAATGGTAACGGTATAAATCCCGTAGCCGGAGTACTGGTGGTCTGCCGGGAGATCGGCAGATCTCGTGATGGTTCCGTCATTCCAGTCAACACTCACCGACTCGATAGTGACGCCGGGTGATCCGGCATAGA
The DNA here is from genome assembly GCA_035527915.1 of Methanoregula sp. Taxonomy (GTDB): domain Archaea; phylum Halobacteriota; class Methanomicrobia; order Methanomicrobiales; family Methanospirillaceae; genus Methanoregula. Next base: position 5,768 of record DATKZP010000051.1, read on the forward strand.
GATTCCCGTTCAGGGTGACCGTCGTCTTGTCGATCACCGGTTCAAGGAGGGTCAGGACCGGTGCACGTATCATCGTGACCGGTCCCCCCGTGACCGTGGTGTCCGGCGTTTCGGAAGGAGTAGGAGGGATGACCGGTTGCCCGACAGAAATGCTTGTTATTCCGGCGACATTCTGCCCGTCGGACTGCCGGGCGGTGATCGAGACGGTGTAGGTGCCGGGGCTGCTGTATACATGTGAGTGCGGGAACTCATGGAGTTCCGGCGTCTGGCTGTCCCCCCAGTCCCAGAGGATGCCTGTTATGGTCACGTTCGCCGAGCCAGGATCGACAATCCCGTACAGGGTACAGGTCAGATTTTCAATTACCGGTGTATCGAAGATAAGAAGCGGGGGAGGGGTGACGGTGGTGGTCGTATTCTCCCAAACCATGAAAACCGGGGGAACCGGTGTTGTCGGTACACTGGTAACATTCGGTACAGTGCCGGTCGTGTTCTCATAGACCGGAAAAACCGTCGGAACCGGTGCTGTCGGTGAACTGGTAAGATTTGAGACTATGCCGGTCGTGACCCCCGCGCCGGGAGTTATATTCTCCGAAGTCTCCGCCAAGACTCCGCCCGGCAGTATGAGGATGGTAATGCATATAACAGCGATAATCAGCCGTATTCCCGAAGGTGTATCCCGTACCTGACGCATAGAAAAACCGGTCTATGGATCTATAGAAATATCACAATGATTGCTCTTAAATACGGATGTTTCCCCTCCCATGGTGGGAAGAGGAAAAATGTGGGGATTCTGGGTTGACCGGGATTTTTTTATGATCGGTATTATCGAAACACCACAAAAAGAAATATTCCAAAGAGTACGAGGGCACCAGCAATTCCTGCGATTAACAAGAGTTTTTTTATCTTTACCTCTTCCTGGGTAAGAGGCATGCCATTTCTTCCTTTCTACCCGTTGGCAAATATCCTGCATCATTCAATCGGTTTGATTTTTCAAAGTGGCCGGGCGCCTCATTGTTCCGGATGAAAAGATAAAAGACGGGGAGTATTGACCAGTCGAGACAGAATAGTGTTTATCTGTCCGTTCTGACTTCGCTCTTCGTTATTGATATGACCGGATGACGATCACCGGCTGTCTTGCATTCATGACCACGTCATGCACCGTGCTGCCGAAAAAGAAGTCATGAAGGCAGCCTTGTGCTGCAGATCTCATCCAGATGAGGGATACGTCCTCCTCTTGTGCAATCCGGGGAATCTCGATCTCAGGTTTTCCCGCCACGACGATAGTCCTGGCGTTGATGCCTTGTGCGGTAAGCTGGTCGCAGATTGCTTTAATCCGAAGTTCTGCGGTTTTAACAGCCTCCACAGGATCACCCCCTACTTCGCCATCCTCGACAACATGCAAAAGAATGATATCTCCCCGACCCGGTATAGTGCCGGCAAGAGCCATTGCATTCAACGAGAACTCCGAGAAATTTGTCGGGCAGAGAATACGGGAGAAGATCATCGGACAGAACTTTTCATATGTCTTCCCGGTCAGGGCGTCAACGAGTTTATTGGGCATAATCATGACATTGATTTTACTGATGCGGCAGAGAACTATCGAAGATACAGAACTGAGGAGTATACCAGTCATGATGCCCCTTATGTTTGCGTGGATAACAATCAGGCCGACACCATGTTCTTCTGCTTTTTCAATAATTGAACCGGTGATATCAGTTGACGTCTTTTCTTCAAGCGTCACCCGGATAGCCGGGTTGAGCGTTTTGATGTAGACTTTTGCCTCCTGGAGGTAGACTTCAACGGACCGAGCTGCCAGGTCTTCAATTATCTCAGCTCCCATCGGCATCGCGTAGTGTTTGATTACGTGGAGAAGGATTATTTCCCGGATCCCGGGAATACTGGTAATACAGCTGAGTTCAGTCGTTGCCTTTTCTGAAAAATTGGTCGGAAACAGAATTTTTTCAAACATTGCTTCACCCCGGTGATTCTATTCATGGGATCCGATCACGGATATCACGAAAGGAAATGACCCTATTAAAAACAATACATACTGCTCACCTTATATAATGGTATGGGGGTCATTGTGATGTTTAAGGGCCCTGGGAATTAACAGTTCAAAAAGTGGGAAGATATCCATCATAATCACGACCGCTGCTCATATCCCCGGGAGTGCCAGCGGGATAGTGGTGTTATACGAGAAAGGCAGCACTGGAGCGATTCCGAAGAAATCCGGCGCTGCTGTGCCATTGACCCTGAGGGGCAGTTCGCCCCGGGAAAGGATACTCCATCCCGCCTTGATAAGATCGGAATATTGTACCGGGACCGGAATTGTCACCTCGGTTTTACCCGGGGTGGCTTCCATGCTCCCCTGCTCGCCATGCGTGATAAAGTTCCAG
>DATKZP010000052.1:0-10355 GCA_035527915.1 Methanoregula sp.
AAAATTCATACGTTGATTCGACTTCGAGTGATGAAATATCAAACTCAATATTCACCGGTACAAGTGCCACATGTATTTTTTCTGCTCTGGCATTTCCCTTGTTTGTAAGTATAATGGCCTTTGCATCGTCCCTGAGATTTACTACAATCTCCGGAATGCCGGTAGAATCCTGCATTATCTTGAAAGTCATTAAGATGATAATGAGGATTATACAGGAAATTCCTGCAAGATAAATATTGATAAACAACAGGATGAGGATGATAAATGCCCCAAGAACAAGCAGGATCGTTGTGTTTTTATCCATAGAATTATTTGTCTTCATACCTTTTATTGTTTAACTGTTTGGTATTGATGTACAAGGCTGAGAATCCGGCTCATGTCATTCTCTTGTAGTATAGTAAAGAGATAAACGGGTAAAATCATACAATTATACAAAGGAACATGGGGTGAAATTTTTTTTATTATTTTTTATCATTGAAAGAAATGGAAGTGTCTCTATATTGCTGTAAATTCAGCACAACCTGTATCCAAAGAGATCGTCGTACTCTTCACAGATAAATACCGGTTACCCGTGATCCACTCCTCATTACTATCGATAAGGATCGAATCAGTAAGTCTCATTCACTCTTTTGGGCTTCGGCTGCATCTTCGACCCGCTGCCGGGGCATCCCCCGGTTGCGATACAGAGAGAGGAAGTTGATATCCACGTGTGAAAATTTACTCCCTGTCTATTATCACTTTTTCTTTTACGTTTTCAGGAACAGCATTTCGTTATTGAATCCATCGAAAATGGTGGGGTAATCCGGGTGTTAAAATAGCAGACTACCCAAGAAATATTGCTGGTTCATAAGAATCTTTTATCAGCAGTGAATTACGCACAAATGATACAACTGGTAGTGGGATGTTACCGGGCAGTGAGGCAAAGTCCACCATGGTTGCGCGTTTGGCATATTTACGTCCCTTGTAATTACCAGAAAGGATATAATAAAGGAATTTACAATTGGATTTTATTTTAAGATAATTAACAAATAGTATTATTAATTATATAAGGTTAACAAATCTTATTAATTATTTTTTTAATATTCTTGTTGTAAGCCTTTAATTGGCAAACAATACGAAAATTATTAATAACACACAGAAAAGAGTGTAAATTGACCTATACGAAAAGTGATTTAATATGTTGCTGGTATAGGTTGAAACGTTTCAGAGGTGTTTTGAAAAATGGCTTTTCATCCTCCGGTAGCAATCATCGCAAAGTGCGGTGATGCCGGTAAGTACAAAGTAGGCCTGCCCCAATGGAATATGCTCCTACGTGGATTCATGGCTGGTGCATATATCGCCATGGGTGGTGCTCTTGCAACAATGTGCAGCACTGGAATTCAGGCAACTGATGCTGCACTGCGATTTGGTACTGCCAGTGCAGGAATGTCACAGTTCATGGCGGGAGCGGTGTTCCCGGTTGGGCTTATTATTATCGTGGCAACCGGTGCAGAACTCTTCACTGGTGACGCAATGCTCGCCCCGATGGCAGCGTTTATCCACAAGATCAGCTGGGCGCAGGTCCTGAACCTGTGGGTATGGGTCTACATCGGTAACCTGATTGGCTCGATCTTTTATGCGTTCCTGATGGCAAACGGTCCGTTTGTATCATATAACGCATTAGGAGTCGTATCCGTTAACGCATTCGGCGCAAGGGCAATAGCTATTGCCGCGGGTAAGGTCTCCTATGTCACATTAGCTGGTCAGTTCTCTGCATTCTGGAAGGCAATCGGCTGCAACTGGCTTGTCAACCTCGCCATCCTGCTCGGTATCTGTGCGGATGACCTTATTGGCAAGTTCTTTGGTATCTGGTTCCCGATCATGGCTTTCGTTTCAAGCGGATTCGAACACTGTGTAGCCAACATGTATTTCATCCCGGCGGGAATTTTCACGCAAGGATTTGGTGATCCTGCAAAGATCAATGCCGGTCTGAACTGGGTGTCGATGTGGACAAGCAATCTAGTCATTGTCACTATCGGCAACATCATCGGTGGGATGGTCTTTGTCGGTGTCATCTACTTTATTGCGTTCCGCAAAGAGATCGCAGCCCTGAAGTAGATATATGGTGCTCGATCTTCTGATGAAGATCGGAACCACAAATGAGAAAATCCCGAGTTCCGTGATCGCGGTCCTCGGGATCTTCGCCTTTTTTATTTGGAACATTTCTTCTTACCGGGGATTCCAATATTCTCGTGTGGAGTATCCCGTTGCGTATCCTGCTCCTGGTAATTCCTCTTTCGCTTAATTATATGAGCCAGAGCCAGCGCTCTGACCTGGCGCCACTGTATGAGGCGGAAGCGAAGAATGTCCGGATCAGGATATTGAATGGAAGCATGACTGGACAGATCGTCTGTATTCAGGGTCTTGTTAACAGGTGCATTTCCCGTTCCTGAACCGTCCTCAGTTTATTGTGACCGTTCCGGAGAAATCTCTGTGAAGATGTTCACTGCGCCAACTGATGACATGAACACAGGGGATGTGGTTGAGGTGCCGGGAATGATCATCTGGTGCACCATGGTGGTCGGTGATCCCGTTGTCAATTGCATTGTGATCCGGAAGATCGATACAAAGACAGAGCCGTTCTCAGCTGCTGGTGGAAAAAACCAGGAAGGAAAAGAAGAGCTGAGCCCTGGTTCACATCGCCTGTACAAACTGCATTTTCCTGGTTTAGCTCTGGAGATATTCCTGATCCCGCCTAAGTAATAGAAATTAATGTTGACAGGGATTTCCACGAATATCGTAAAGGGGGACTGCCGTAGTGGCAGGGTGAAACTACCAGGTACGTTATGAAAAACGATGATTTCTCCAGAGCCCCTGTTTTTATTTTTTATGAATTTTCATACACGCTTTTTTATAAATCTCTCACCTGCTGCAACGAGATTAAACCGTGCACACCTAAATAGTATTATCATCTTACTACAATTGAATAGCCAATAGAGAATCTTCCGGGCAACGGCCCAACCAGTATTATCTGCATATGTATCGATTCAGGCGCCTTTTTGATCCCTATAAACGGGTCCTTTTCATCGCGATAATTGTCGGCATTATTTCAGGAATTGGCTCGCTTCTTTTTTTCCAGGGATTGAAACTGGGCTCCCGGTTTTTCATGGGCTACCTGATGAACTACCAGATGCCGATGGAGGGGGATACTGCTGCGATAATTGCCCAGTGGTCGGCGCCGGGCAATATGTTTCTCCTGCTTCCGATCATCTGTATCGGTGCATTGCTCTCCGGGGTGCTCATCACGTACCTTGCCCCTGAAACCGAGGGACACGGGACTGATGCGGCGATAAAAGCCTTCCATACGGATGGAAAGATCCGCCGGAGAGTTCCGTTTCTTAAGGCATTAACCGCCATCCTGACTATTTCGACCGGGGGAAGTGCGGGAAGAGAAGGACCTGCCGCCCAGATCTCTGCTGGTCTTGGCTCACTGGTTGCGGATTATTTACATTTGTCGGCACGGGAACGCAGGCTTGCGCTCACGACCGGGATCGGGGCGGGAATCGGGACGATCTTCAAGGCGCCGCTGGGAGGAGCGGTTCTTGCCGCTGAAATATTATACATACGCGATTTTGAATCAGAAGCGATCATCCCCTCGTTTCTTGCATCGATTATCGGGTACTCAATTTTCGGTCTGTTCGAGGGATTCGATCCGATATTTGCGTTAATGCCGATATCATGGAACATCTGGCAGCTTCCCTTTTTCCTCGTTCTCGGGGTTGTTTGTGCCCTTATAGGGCTCTTATATATTTCATTTTTTTACGGGACGATAGATGTTTTTGCACGGGTGTTTAAGGAAAGGAATCTCCCCCTTTTCTTAAAACCGTTCAGCGGGGCGCTCATCCTCGGCATCATTGTCATTGCTCTCTCCCTTATTTCTCCTGATGGGCTGATGCTCGGTCTTGCCGGGCTCGGTACAGGATACGGGTTTGTCCAGCTCTCCCTCTTCACCATGGTCCCTCTTACCGTCCTGCTGTTTCTCCCGTTTATGAAAATTCTCACAACCTCCCTCACGCTTGGATCCGGGGGGAGCGGAGGTGTCTTTGCGCCGGGCCTGACCATCGGTGCAGCAACCGGTGGTGCGGTCGGCATGATCTTTCATATCCTCTACCCGGAGATTATCCCGCTCGCGTCAGTACCGGTTTTTGGCATCGTCGGTATGATTGCGCTTTTTGGCTCAATCGCCAATGCCCCGATCGCGGTGCTGATCATGGTTGTTGAGATGATGGGAAACTTCTCGCTTCTCGTACCTGCCATGGCCGGTGTCGGGATAGCGTACATGATCACCGGTGGGAAGTCGATTTACCGGGAGCAGGTCGCGACAAAGGCACAGTCAGAAGCCCACCGGCACGAATATGGGAAACGGGTGCTTGAACGGATCCTGGTTCGCGAGGCAATGATCTCAAAAGACCAGGTGACTACTCTTTCCCCCGACGATCCTGTCCAGAAGGCACGCACGATCATCGACGAGACTGCCCATACCGGCTTTCCGGTCCTTGATGCGGGCCGGCTTGTCGGTATCCTTACTGTGTGCAATGTCCGCTGCATCCAGAATGGCGTCGGCCTGTCCTCACCAGTGCGTGACGCGATGACCCGGGAACTGATCGTGATTTCCCCGGAATCTACGATGGAAAATGCGTTGAGGCTGATGATGATCCACAATATCCACCATCTCCCGGTTGTCGAACCTGACCACCCGGAACTGATGATTGGTTTTCTCACCCGGACCGATATGATGCAGATCTATTCCAAGGCCTGCCGGATCATTTGAAAATTGCCAGTAACATCGTCGGTAGGGTGCTCTATGCTGGTGTCGTGAACCGGTTCCGTATTTTAACAAAAGGCGATCGCAGCACTGAAGTAGATTAACTAACAAATATTCAATACGATGAAGATCGGAAATATCGAAGTGAAGATATCAATCGTTGCAATCGCGGTGTTTGTGTTCTTCACCCTCTTTTTACTCCTTGCATCCGTGTTCAGCCCTGAGGTACGGTCCCAGCTCATGTGGCTGATCCCGATGCTGTTCATGCTTCTGGTAATCCCTGTTAGTCTTAATTATATGAGCCGCAGCCAGTATGCGGATATCCTGCCCCGCTATGAGGCAGATGCTAAGACGATACGGATCAAGATGATCAATGAGAGCATGGTGGGAAAACCGGTACGGTTTGAAGGTGTAGTGGAACGGGTACATTTCCAGTTCCTGAACCGTCCACAGTACCGTGTGGCAGATCGTTCCGGTGAAATATCGGTCAAGATGTTCACCAGTTCCGATGAGAACGTGAAGGTGAACGATGTGGTCGAGGTAATCGGTCAGGTAATTCGCCGGTACATTGTCGCGGGAGATCCGGTTGTCAACTGCGTTTCCATCAGAAAAATCAAAAAATCATAACATTCCTCATACTTTAAATTATAGATACCTACGTTCAGATCATTCCAAAACTAATCTCTGGAGAATACTCATGGTGGACATTTCCGACGAATACCCGAATCAACAAAAAAACAGATCTCACCGCTGGCTGGAGATTGCCGTTCCCTTTTTCTCGTTTGGGGGTGCGTTCATTGCAATTCTTTTCCCGATACTGGGCATTCCACTGGATTTCCATGTTCCTGCCATGGGATGCGTCCTTGCTTCATGTTTCCTTGCCTATCTTGCATGGATACGACCGAGAAAAGATATTGTTGCCCTAACGACCCCCATCTACTCTGTTATCTTCTTTTCCTTTCCGATCGATTATTCGACCGCTTTAGTGCTTCAGGTGTTATATGCAGTGAGTCTCACCCTCATGCTGGTACGGCTGAAGTACCGCTTCGGCACTCCCGGTACGGCAGCATCGCTGGGAAAAGAACTGGGCGGGACCTTAAAAACCTATATCGAGCAAACCCGGGATGCATTCGGTGATATCAGTCCGGAAGCAGCGCACCGTGCAGCTGTTATATTTGTCCGGTTCGCCGAAGGAAATTATGATGATGCCATACAGAGTTCCAAAGATATACTGAATGATGGGGAGAATCCCGATTATGTGAGTCCCCTTATCCGGGCTTTTAGTATTATCCAGGAACATTTGACCATTAATAACCAGTCACTTCCCCACCCCGTGACATACCTGAAATTTTCTGAAAATGACACCCCCCTGCTGGCAAAACCTACGGTTCCTGCAGACGATGAAGACATGGAATTTTATACTGCGCTTGATAATGCCCTTCTCCTCTTGTACAGCGTTGCCTGGAATAAATCCGAACGGGACCGCGCCCACCTGCTGGTTTGCCAGGCATTTGCGCAAAAACTCATGAGCTCAACATAAACTGATGAGCCGGGTTTTTTTAAAATTTTACACAGATTGCAGACGTGCCCCGGCAGGGATGAATCAGAAACCGGTTGAAAGACCTTCGGTAATTTTTGTTTTCTTTTCCTTGTTGAGCTCATCAACATAATCCTCGAATTTATGGATCCGGGTGCTGACCGGGAAGGGTATGCCGATGGTGCTGATGATCGCCTCTCCCTGGTCAAGAGTCTGGATCTCGATTGCCATTTTACTCAGATCCTGCTTTGCGCTCCCCATGATGATCTCCCGGTCGCCCCGGTCACCGAGGCCCATGACAACAAAGGTGTTGATCTGGGCGAGCACTTTTGAGTCAATGTTCCTGGGCTGCTGGGTCACCACGCAGAGCCCGACGCCGAACTTCCGGCCCTCCATCGCACATTCCCGGAAGATCTGGGTGCTCGAACCGCCAGCCCCCAGCACCCTTTGTGCCTCTTCGATGGTAATGAGGACTTTTTTCTGCTCGGTGGGTTCTGACTCGATCCCGAACTCCTCTGCCGATGTGCGGTGTGCCTGCATGATCCTCCGGGTGATCATCGAGAGGATGAAGAGTTCGCTGCGTTCACCCATGCGGGGAATGTCGATGAGGACAACTTTGTTGTCATGAAGGTGCCGGAGAATTTCACTAACGCATGAACCGGATTCGCGGAAGAACTTCCGGTTACCCTGCACGATGTTTTTGATCCTGCGCTGGATGACCCCGAGGGTGCCGGGGTGGAAGGATATGAGTTTTTCTGCGATATGCGGATACGGCCCGGTATAGGTATGTCCCCGCACCTCTTCCTGGAGTGTTTCGACATTTGCTTTTAAGAAGAACGGGATCACCTCGTTTCCCGAAAAATCGTCGAGCGACTCGATGACATCCCACTGGGCCGGTGAAAGATCGTACAGCAGGGCAAGGTCGGTCATCCGGAAATCATCGTAGTCGAGCCAGAGGCTGTTGAGCGAGTACTTCTTCCGGTCTGGTTCGCTGATGGTAAAGACACAAAGCCCGTCCATGCCGGCGCTGTAGTGGACAAGCCCGAGTGTCCGTTCCCCGGTGCTGGACTGTCCGCCCCGCACGTATTCGCCATGGGGATCGACCATCAGGAGGCCGAACTTCTGCATCTTCATGCAGGAAGCACAGAAGGTCTTCATGAAATTGCTCTTGCCCATGCCGGTTGTTGCGAATATGCCCATATGCTGGGGGAGAACCTTACTCGGGATTTTGACAGGAAGATCCTTAAGGACGCCCTGCCCGGTCCTCATGACACCGACTTCGATATCCCCCATGACTTTTTTAAGAAATGCAAAGTCCTCTGATTCGGGGATCGTGATCTCAGAGAATTTGGTCGGGATGGTGCGGGGTTTTTTAAATATCCCGTTCTCATCGACAAAGCCAAGCGGCACCGCAACGACTTCGATAAAAACATCCTCGCCAAGGCCGTAGAAGTGCTCGCTGAACGGGCGGGTGTCCCACCGTTCATCGGCAAAGTTGCTCTCATGGACAAGGTCGCTTACCTTTGCATAGAATGAATACCCCTTGGCTGTATCGGTGATCTTGAGGATATCGCCGACGAAAAGGTTTGCCGAATGGGGAATAATAAACCGGTACGAGAGTACACTCCTGCCGATCAGGCGGAATTTCGTTGTGTCCACATTTTCAATATCGTTCAAAGTCACCATGTAAATCACCAAAAAGGTCTTCAAATGTCCTGTTCCGTATTCCCTGTTTCGAGAGGCCGGCTTTTATGTCCTGCTGTATCTGCATCACCAGCGGCTGGTCAATGGTGACCGTGCGGTGGGCGTCGAGGAGCGGGTAGGGATAGCCGGGGATTCTCCCGTCATCGGCACACGCGGCGAGAGCCTGCATGGTTGCCGCTGCTGCCTGCACACCTGTTCCTTTTGGCAGTTCCATTTTCATCGGCCTGCTCATGCGTGGGTGGAGCGATGCGATGTAGATCTCGCCATGCCTTCCCTGTCGGTACTCATTCTTGTCAAGGAGATGTTGATCGATCTTTATCCACCAGGGGCCCGAGATGCCGAACTGTTCTGCAAGACCTGCCATTGCGGGGAGGAGCGGATGCCCCCTGCCCCATGTCGCCCGGGTCCGCTTTGCCACTGCCGAGAGAAGGATGTTACGTTCCCGTGCAATCCTGATAATTTCGCCAAGAACCGGGTCGTGGTTCTGGCTGGAAACCCGCAGCGCACCGTCTATGAGAAGGAGTGCTCCTTCCGGTAACGTGGTGGCTGTCTGCAGGGCGACCCAGTACTCCAGCGTGTCGCGGAGGATGTTAGAAGCGCGCTCGGGATCGCTGTTGTCCAGTCCTTTGTGGGGCGGGGCGCCGAAGCAGTCCAGGTACATCTCCTCAAAATCAAGGTTCCGGTGACCGGGCCCGATGGTAACGAGCGTGATGGGGGTGATGGAGCGGTTGTAGCGTTCCCCGTCCGAAAATGTTGTCCGGACTGCCCGGATTGCAGCGAGGGAAACCGTTCCCCCTTCCACGATCATTGTGTTGCTCCCGTCGATTGCGCTTACTATTCCGGAAGGGCCGGGGGAGATGGTGTGGATATCATTTTTCGTGATCCCGCTCTCATAAGCAAACGTTTTTACCATGTCCTCCGGGATATGTTCTGCGATCTTCCGGAGCGCAAGGTTCAACGATTCCTCGTATGATGTGCGGATGTTCAATCTCCGACCTCCTTAACCCGGCTCACCATGTCAGTACCTATTTCAACAACCAGCGTATTGGCAAACTCTCCCTGCATCTCCGGAATATGCGAGATCAGGATGATCTGGGGGAACCGTGATTCCTGTGTCCGCAGGGTAGTCAGGAGGCTGTTTCTCCGTTCCTCGTCCTGGCTCCCGAAGATCTCGTCAAAGATCAGGATCGTGCTCTCGTGCACATTATGGAGTTCGGCCAGGTACCGGGAGAGGGCGATCCGCAGGGCAACCGCGATGTCATCCTGCTCCCCGCCGCTGAACCGGTCGATACTGTAGTCATTGTCGATATCGCGGATGAGGAGATTGAAGTCCTCGTCCAGCAGCACCTGTTCGTACCGCCCGCCCGTGATCTCGCTGATGATCCGGCTGACTTCCCCTTCGATGCGGCTCCGGACTACCTGCATGAGATAGATCACGTAATCGGCGATGACTTTCCGGGTCAGTTTCAGCAGCTCAATTTCTTCTTTGAGCGATGCAGCCTGTTTCTGCAGGAGGGCTATCTGTACCTCCCCACGTTTGTACTCATCGATCTTTTCTTTTGTGAAGTGGAGGTCTCTGGTCGCACCGGCGATAACGACTTCTTCGTTCCTGATGGCTGAGTCGTTTTCCGCCATATCTGCTTCCATCTTTGCGATTATGGCAGGATCTATCGCTGAAGCCGTGATCTCCCCTGCCAGTTTCGTAAGCCCGGCATTCCGCTCCGCGATTCTCGCGGTGAGCTCGGCAAGCTGCTTCTTTGCGGTGATGCCCTGTCCTGTCTTTTTCCCGAGCTCGATGAAGCGGAGCTGCACCTTCTGGACTTCTGCGGTCTCCCGCTCGCAGGCCTTGTATGCTTCGTCGTCATAGGCAAGACGGGTAAGAGACGCGCTCATTGCCTGCTGCTCCTGTGTCTTCTTTGTGTGCTTTGCTTCAAGTTCGGCAAGCTCCGCTTCATGGCCGGGTTTCTGCCGGAGTTTTTCTGTAAGGGAGTGAATCGAGTCAAGAGACGGTTGTAAGGACCCGATAACGGTCTTTTCTTTTTTGAGGTTCTCCTGTTTTTTACGACCGGCAGCTGCCGTGTCTGCCAGTTCCTGCAGTTTTTGTGCAAACTCCGCATCAAGGCTCCCGAAGTGGGAACCGAGTTTCTGCCGGCAGAGCGGGCAGGTGCCATCCGCCCCGGCATCCCGGATGGTCTTCTGGTCGGCGAGGATCTTCTCCTGCTCTTCTGTGTACCGTTCCTGCTGTGCGGCAAGGGTACCGGTCCGCTGGTTGATCTCCGCGAGCCGGAAACTGACGGCCTGGTCGAGCCG
>DATKZP010000053.1:0-17914 GCA_035527915.1 Methanoregula sp.
GACGGGAGTTCTCCTTGTGCTTTCTTTGCAGGTTCTACCGTAAGTCTGCCGTCAGCAATCTCAATTACACGCCAGAGCTGCCCCTTGGTTATGAAAACTACCCCGGTATGCACCCACCCGACGACAAACGATTCGTCAAGCGTACCTACCGTTCTCCGGGAGACCATATCAAAGATCGGCACCTTTCGCTCATCGTGGATCATGGAGAGGTTCCCGGCAAGGTACCGCCGGGCGCGTGCAGTCGTGACAATCCGGCTCCCGTCAATCCGGATTAACCGGTGCTCCTCCATCTGCCGGCACACGTCATCAAGGAGCGTCCCGTCACCGGTAAAAATGCTCGTGCGCTCGAGAATCTCACGGATTTTTACCCGTTCGATCTCCCCATACTCCACAGCGATGGCAGCAACCTGGTTGGCAAGCACATCCGCGGCATTCCTGTGGGGCACCACCAGTTCGATCTCGTTCGCCCTTGCCTTCTTGGCAATGACCAGGGATTCAAGCAGGTCATCAAAGCCAGTCGCAAGGATTGTCCCCCGCGAGATCGTGTTCAGCTGATGTCCGGCACGTCCCACCCGCTGCACGAGTCGCGCAACTTCGCGGGGGGATCCAAACTGGATCACATGGTCAACCCTTCCGATATCAATACCAAGTTCCATCGATGAGGTGCAGATAAGAACCCGGATCTCACCGCGTTTGAACCGTTCCTCGGCTTCGATTCGCACATCTTTTGAGAGTGACCCATGGTGCACTTCGACATCCCCGCGTTCGTACAGGGCATGCCCCAGCGCTTCGGCAGTCACCCGTGTGTTCACAAAGACAAGGGTCGATCCTTCCCGCTGCAACGCTTTTGAGAGAATCGTAGTCTGCTGTAAGAAATTATCGCCAACGTACTTAACCGTAATATCCAGCTGTTTTGCAACGGGAACCTGGACTACAGAAAAGGGGCGTGCACCGCAGAGAAAACGGGCAATGTCCTCAGGATTTCCGACAGTCGCCGACAAACCAATGCGCTGGAATTCACCGGCATACACGCAGAGCCGCTCAAGCGCAACAGCGAGCTGGGCGCCCCGTTTGCTTCCGGCGAGTTCATGAATCTCATCGATGATCACGAACCTGACCTGCGGGAGGTGCTTCCGGAGCCGCTTTCCCATGAAAAGTGCCTGGAACGTCTCAGGCGTGGTTATCAGGAGATCAGGAGGGGACAGTGCCTGTTTACGTCGTTCACCCATCGACGTGTCCCCGTGCCGCACACCAACTGACAACCCAAGCTCACTGCACCACCATTGCATCCGGGCAAGGATATCACGGTTGAGTGAACGCAGGGGTGTAATGTAAAGCGCCTTAATGCCTCCACCAGCAGGCATTGACATGAGGGCATTAAAGACCGGAAACATGGCGCTCTCGGTCTTTCCCGTACCGGTCGGTGCGATCAGGACGACATGGTTTCCTTTGAGGATCAGCGGGATCGCCTGCTTCTGGGCGTCCGACAGCACAGAAAAACCGCGCTTTTTTATACATGCCTGGACCTTTGGATCCATCACTTCAATCGGTTTCATCTGATTGCAGCGAACTGTAAGGGCCGATGTACGTCCCGTCGGCAAGGATAATCTCCGCTTCCTCTTTTTTCATGCATCGCGAAAGGGGCGAAAACGGGTTTTTGATGATCCGGAAGATATCATAGCCTGCAATCTCGTTAAAAGATGGCATGAACAGCACGCGGGTGGGCGTGATATTTTCCGGATCTCTCCCCATCCCCAGTCTTTCCGTATCAAGACCGGCCCGCAGGTATGCAGGGGCCTGAAGGGCACACCCCACTTCGTCTTTAAGCGAGAGCTGGGGATGATGGTGCCCGATCACAATCAGGTGTCCTGCAAGGAGAGGGGAAGGGTACATGTGTCCATGAAGATATCCGACACCATCAAGGATAGCTCCGTCTTTTGGCTGGAGCTCATGGTCAACGAGATATCGTTCGATACCGATGTCGTGGTTGCCGGGGAATACTTTCAGGGAAACGCGGCCGCGAATTGCATTGAGAATCCCTGGCAGCTCATTAAATTCCTGCCGGGTAAGCGATGGAATGCTATGCTTGATGTCGCCCAGCAGTATAAGCATCTCCGGGTCTGCCGCATCGATAATCTTTAATAAGCGTTCGAGCCGGTCAGCACTCCGGCTCCTGAAATGCAGGCCGTGGGCAGCGAGATCTGCCTCAATCCCAAAATGGAGATCCGCTACAACCAGCAGTCGCTGTTCGCCTTCAATGACAAGTGCCGGGCCGTCTTTTAAAAATTCCAGGTTCATAACGGTTTAACAAATCCCTTCCGGGGCTGGTAGCATTGGTCATCGATGATGAGCGATTCGATCGCGGCAAGCACGGCCTCCTGCATTACACCGCGGATCGCTGCCTGGTTAAGTATCTCTTCTATAGCAATCCCCCGCGGCCCGCTTTCCGCCGTTATGAACTCCATCACCAGCGTCCGGACATCCGGCTTTGGGGGTGCTTCAGATCCAGGGGGGCGAACGGTCTGAACGGCACTCTCGACCATCATGGCCAGTTCCCGGAGCCGGGTTTTCGTTATTGAGTAGTGGCGAACCGCAGCAAGGATACGCTCATCTGCACAGGTGCCCTGCAGGGCGAGGTTCACCCGGTGAAGCCGTTCAAGGGTTGATTTTGCTGTTGCAAGCACCCACTGGTCACGCACCAGACGATCTACAACAAGGATGTTATCAGGACGCACGGACAGCACCAGTTCGCCCTTTTTGAGGTACATCTGCGCTCGCCCGGTGACCGTAACAAATGACGGCACGGGGAGTTTGCAGAATATTTCAGCCAGTGCAGTATTCCGGCCGCCAATCACCAGATCAAATACTCCTGTCGGATCAGCAATACGGGTGTACACCATATCCCCGCGCTCTGCTACCTCGGTCAGTGCACCGGAAAGGAACATGAACCGGCACCACGCCCCCCCACAGGTCACCACCCAGGCGGGGTTCCCGCAAACATCATCCTGTACCGAGAGCGTAGAACTACAATATTCCCCGGCAAATACCCGTGCTGTTCCTTCCATAGTGTCGTACCAGAATTGGTCTGGTGATCGTATTCAAGATATAGTCAGCGGCATACCGGAGTTTGCCCACCCGTTCCGCACCTGAAACATCCCATGTGGTTCTACCATTATTTTTACCATTATTTCCTGCCCCGGTAAAAGAGGCCGAAGATAACAGAGACGAGCGTTACAGCTACTGGTGCAGTAAACCACAAAAGAGGAGATTTGGCAGGAGTCGGGGGGACGGTGTCTGAACTCAGGTCAGGGGGCACAAGGCTCGGATCAAGATCGTAGGCTTTTGCATATGCCGTTTTTGCTTCGTCAAGCCTGCCAAGTGACCGAAGTGCATTGCCCTTATTATACCAGGCGACAGAATGGACATTTGTTAAGTTACCCTCAACGGTCAGCACCGCATCTGCAGCCGCGTTAGCTTCTTCGAACCGGCCGAGCATCACCAGGATCCCGGCCCTGTTAGCCTGAATAAGGGGAACCAGTGAGGTTACATTCATGGCAAGCGCGTCATCTGACATTTCAAGCGCTTCTGCATATTTTCCGGCATTGGCAAGATCGACACTTTGTGAGTAGAGGGTCCCGGCAGAGTTCAGCTGATCAGAGGAATCGGCAGCCATTACCGGCAGAAACAGGCTGAAACTGATAAGAACAACCATCAAAAATCTTGTAAAATTCATCCGATTTCTCCAGTTCTAAGTATTGGATTTACTTCCTATAAAAAAAGTGGATTAAAAGATCTTACCGGTTTTTGCGGATGATAAACAAACCCGCCACAACAATACCGAGTAGCGCAATCCATTCGGGCAGGGGAGAATAGGTTGTCTTTGTTGGTACCGGCAAAGAAGTTTGTACCACCGTTGCTTCCGCAGTTGGTGATACCGGGAGGGTGGTAACGGGTATCGTTGTCACGACCGGCTCTACTGATACCGCTGTGGCAACAGGTGTATCCACTTTTACAAAAGTGACGGTTGCTGTCTGGGTAATCTTTCCTGTAATATCCGTATTATTCCTGCTCCGGTATGTTTCCTTCATGTTGTTGAGATTCTGGCTTACCGTAAACGTATATGTCCCGACGGGGTAGAGAGGTTCGGCAAACGCATTCCGCGCGTTATGGTTCCAGTCTTTCCCGCTTTTCCAGTAATAAGGGGATGCAGTGATAAAGGGCTGGCTATCGAATGAAAGAATCTGCGTTTTGGGATTTCCGGCGTTTCCGGTATAGATATTGCCGATTCCCTGCCCGAGGGGATTAGTCAATGACACCGTAAAAAATGAATCTGACGGATTGCCATCAGGACGATTTAATGGCTTGAGCGCAGGAAACAGGTTAGTATCAATCCGATAGGTGATGTTTGTTGAGACCGGCACTGGTTTCCCGCTCACATCCTCGTTATGATCCAGATCCCAGGCCCTGATATCAATGTGAGGTTCAAGAACTTCAAAGACCACCAAATAAGGTTTTTTATCCTTACAATACCATTTGCCCGTATAACCGGTAAAAATCTCCGGGCTGATGTTATAGTGATATATTTTTTCCGACACGGTATTTATTTCCTGTACGGTAATATTTTTTTCAGGAGGCGCGCTGGTATCCGTGCCGTTTTGCCACCACGCAATTGTATGACACCCGTTCAATGCACTGGAAATATCCAGGTTACTCTCACCGATATAAACAGGAGCACCCGCCGCAATTTTGGATAAACTGCCCGCCACCGGTGCAGTACACATAAAAATGACGACAAGTGCGAGTACGCAATATTTTGCTTGCATGGAAAGTAATTTCAAAACCCTTATGATAAATATTATGACATTCATTAAAAAGAGCGCTTGATTTTACCCAGGAAATTTCTCATGAGAAAAACCAGCCATATATCCGCTGCAGAAACTAAAGAGCAATAACAAGAAGAACAAGAAGAGAGGGGAACCATGGAAGAGGACCATACTATCTGGATTGAAAAATACCGGCCACAAAAACTCGATGATATTGTCGGGCAGGATGAAATTGTGGAGCGTTTGTCATCCTATGTAAAGAGCGGGAACCTCCCGCACCTCCTCTTCACGGGAAGTGCAGGTGTCGGCAAGACTACTGCTGCCGTGACCCTCGCGCGGGAATTTTTCAAGGATTCATGGCAGATGAATTTCCGTGAACTGAACGCTTCAGATGAACGTGGGATCGATATAGTGCGCAACCAGATCAAACAATTCGCCCGTACAACGCCCCTTGGCGATGCAAAATTTAAGATCCTCTTTTTAGATGAAGCCGATGCACTGACCACCGATGCACAGGCTGCGTTACGCCGGACCATGGAAACCTACGCCCAGACCTGTCGTTTTATTCTTTCCTGTAATTACTCTTCCAAGATTATTGACCCGATCCAGAGCAGGTGTGCAATTTACCGGTTTAAGCCACTGGGTCAGGACGCGATAAAAGAAGAGGTGCACAGGATCGCAGGACGGGAAGGGCTCAGCATTACAAAGGAGGCAATGGATGCCATTGTCTATATTGCACAGGGAGATATGCGCAAGGCAATCAATGCCCTGCAGGGTGCAGCGATCATCAGCTCCACGATAGACGAAAAGATGGTATATGCAATAACCTCAACCGCCCGTCCGGATGAAATTGAAGACCTCCTGAAGCGCTCCCTTGGAGGAGACTTTGATGGCGCCGAATCACTCCTTGCCTACCTTCTCCATGAACGAGGGATTGCTCCCAACGAACTTATCAACCAGTGTTACCGTGCGATCGTCAAAATGGAATTGAACCGTGGATTAAAAGTTGAGCTGATCGACCATCTCGGTGAAACCGACTTCCGGCTCTCGGAGGGTGCAAACAGTGATATCCAGATGGAGGCCCTGATCGCCCGGTTCATACGCTCCTCAGAAAAAATTCAGGAAAGGTAACGAAATGGATAAAAACGAGGAACTGCGCGATACCAATAAGACAGAAAACTGGAGCAGGTTATTAAAAAGCAAATATAAAAAAGAGATGGGGGAGATCTCAAGAGAATATCCCCACAAACGTTCCCTTAAAATTGATTACCGGGATGTCGAACGGTTTGGCAAGGTTGGTATTGCTCTCGCTGATGAACTTTTGGCAAATCCCGGAAAAGTGCTCGAAGACGTATGGGATGCAATAAAAAACGGCCAGCTGATCAGGACCAAGGATGGTAAAGAGCCAAAGGGCATCAATATCAGGTTCATCAACCTCCCAAAAAAAGTAGCCATCCGCAATATCAGGTCAGATCATATCAACACCTTTGTTTCCGTAGAAGGTATCCTGCGCAAGATCACGGAGGTAAGGCCGCGAATCATCGAAGCCGCCTTCAAATGTCCTGCAGGGCATTTCACTATAAAAAAGCAGAAATACGGGAAATTCATCGAGCCGGAGGGGTGTGCAACTGACGGGTGTACATTCAAGAAACTGGAACTATTGCCCAAACGATCAAAGTTTGTTGATTCGCAGAAGCTGCGGATACAGGAGTCTCCTGAGGGGCTTCGCGGGGGCGAACAGCCCCAGACACTTGATGTGGATGTAACAGATGATCTCTCCGGAATAGGGACCCCGGGGGACCGGGTCATAATAAACGGGATTTTACGGTCTCAGCAGCGGATCGTAAAAGGCGAAAAGAGTACCGTCTTTGACATTTTTTTAGAATGCAACTCTCTGGAATTTGCTGAAAAAGAATTTGAAGAAGTGGAAATCAATGAAAACGACGAAGATACGATCAGAGCACTGTCTAAAGACCCGATGATCTACCGGAAGATTACCCATTCCATTGCCCCTACCATTTATGGCAGCGAGGATGTCAAGGAGGCGATCGCACTCCAGATTTTCGGCGGCATTGCAAAGGAGATGCCGGACGGGAGTCACCTTCGCGGGGATATACATGTGCTGCTTATCGGGGACCCGGGTATTGCCAAGAGCCAGCTGCTCCGGTATGTCGTGAAACTTTCACCGCGGGCAATCTATACCAGCGGGCAGTCCTCAACCTCCGCCGGTTTAACCGCAACTGCTGTGAAAGATGAATTTGGTGACGGACGCTGGACACTGGAAGCAGGTGCGCTCGTTCTGGCCGACATGGGTATCGCAGCGGTTGATGAGATGGACAAAATGCAAAAAGAGGACCGCTCTGCCCTGCACGAAGCCATGGAACAGCAATCCATCAGTGTCGCCAAGGCCGGGATCACGGCCACCCTCAAATCGCGCTGCGCTCTCCTCGGTGCGGCAAACCCGAAATACGGAAGATTCGATATGTGGGGCGATATTTCCGACCAGATCAATATGCCCCCGACCCTGCTCTCCCGGTTTGACCTGATATTCATCATGACCGACCAGCCCGAACAGAAGCGTGACCTCGCCATCGCCGAGCATATCCTCAGATCACATGGTATCGGGGAACTGATTGCCCAGAACAGGAAGACACCGATCCCGGGTATTACTGACGAATACATCAGGGAGCAGCTCAAACCGATCATGCCGGATATCGAACCCGCGCTTTTCCGCAAGTATGTTGCATACTCGAAACGATCCTGCTTTCCCGTACTGTCTACTGAGGCAAAAGACGCACTTGTCAGCTATTACCTCAAGCTCAGGGGGATAGCCGAACAAAACAAGCCGGTTCCCGTTACCGCCCGGCAACTCGAAGCACTGGTCAGGCTGGCAGAAGCGAGCGCACGTATACGACTCTCGGATACCATCGAGCAGCACGATGCTGAACGCGTGATCCATATCGTAGATGCCTGCCTTCGCCAGATTGCGTACGATGCCAGGACCGGAAGCTTTGATATTGATAAGATAGCAACCGGCATATCCAAAGAGAAGCGCGATATCGTCCGCGTGATCAAGGATGCAATTCGTGACATTGGCGGTGAAGGCCGGCGTGCGTCAAAGGATCAGGTTGTCGATCTCGTGGTGTCAAAAGGATTTTCACGGGATAAAGTTGAGACAGGAATCGATATGCTTGTACGATCGGGAGAAGCTATGGAACCCAAACTGGGTATCCTGCAGTTGATCTGAGAGGGAGAGACCATGATACCTGACCGGGATCGGACAATTTTTGAGGCCGGGATAAAACTCGGAGCACTCTACCACCAGTGGGTTGGCACACCCATTTCACGGAAATCTGCTGCAAGTGTTGAGAAGGCTATTGAACAGGCAGTGATCCTCCAGCCATTCGTAGAAGAGATCACAGTCAGGCTTGATCGTACCCTGATGACAGAAAACGCATTCGGGTACAGTGAACTGTCCGGGCTCATGTTTGATGTTGATATCGTAACGCGGGTCGGGTTTACCTATTGCAGGGCACGGCTTGCTCCTAAAGACGGTTACCCACTCATGCAGATTGCGGAGTGCAATGAAATCACCGGTCTTTCCCGTCACTGACGATCATATCCATATTGACCCGGTAAACGGGCGGGGGATAGAAGCAGCAAAAGACTTTCTGAGATCTGGCGGGACCCACCTCTTTTTAGTCTCAAAACCTTCATGGTCGCTCTCCGTTCACCCTTCCCGTGGTGCGGACTATGCAACAGTTTTCGATGAAACACTCCGCGTTGCAAGGATGATTGAAGAGATCGGTGTGGTAGTATTTCCGGTTCTCGGCGTACATCCCGCTGAAATCAGCAGGCTTTCAGAACGCATGCCATTACCGGAAGCTACCGAGGTTATGAAAGCCGGGATTGATTGTGCGGCAGCATATGTAGAGGAAGGAAAAGCAGTTGCCCTGAAAAGCGGCAGGCCACATTACGACGTGAGCCCGGAAGTCTGGACTGCATCCAACGAGGTTCTTATCCATGCCCTTGACCGGGCAGCCGGGTGCAGGTGCGCGCTGCAGATCCATGCTGAAAGCGGTCCGTGCACAGATGTTGCAGATATGGCACGGAATGCCGGTTTCCCGGTTGAACGTGTGGTCAAACACTACGGTTCGCCCGATACTCCGCTGCATCCCTCGCTTATCGCAAAACATGAAGCCATACCACAGCTGGCACGCGAACGACGGGTGTTTACTATGGAGAGCGATTACATGGATGAAAACTCACGACCGGGTGCGGTTATCGGCCCGAAATCAGTACCCCGGTACACAAACCAGCTGCTCCGGGACAACCTGATTACCCGGGAGGACTGCTTCAGGATCCATGCCGAAACCATTGAAAAGGTATACGGTGTGGCGATCACGCTTTGAAAAGTATTCCAACTCACCTTTTTTATTCCACCCCGCCAATAGGTATTCAATGTTTTTGAAAGTTCATCATTCACCGGGTACAGGTGATATTGTGGCGGTGTGCGATCGGGAATTGCTGAACACAACAATACGCCATGGCGAGCTTTCCATTCAGGTCAGCGAATGGTTCTATGGCAACTGCCCTGCCAGTGAAGAGGTAGTGGCAGAGGCACTCAAAAAGGCAGGGAGCATCAACCTGATGGGCAAACGTGCCGTGCGCATTGCCATTGAACTGGGATTTGTCACTCAATCAGGCTGTATAATGATCGGGGAAATCCCCCACGCACAGGTCTACTCGCTATGAGTATCAGGGATTGTTTCTGCCCAAAATGCGGCAAAATCTCCGAACAAGAGGGGCTCTGCAACCACTGCAGGATCGGCAATACCCCGTGGTTTGCATGTGATCACCGCGTAAAGAGCACCTATTGCCCGAGCTGCGGTGCAACAAAACAGGTAAACACGTGGACAGACACTGAGCTGGAACGTGCCGTTCTGGCACCTGAAATCGCAAAGACCGCAGTCCATTTCCACCCTGATGTCCGGAAACCATCCATGGTAGTAAAAGTAGAGGACAATACCCTGAACCGCTCAACGGCAACTCTTACCCTGAAGGGATTGCTGTACAACACACCCGTTGAAGGCACATGCACCGTTGAACTTGTCTGGCATAAGGAACAGTGCGACCGGTGTAACCGGATCAGCGGGAGTTATTATGAGGGAAACTTGCAGGTCCGCGCTGAAGGGCGAACTCCCAGTACCTATGAACTGCAGATGGCACAAGGAATTGCACAATCCGTTGAAGACTCCCTGCAGTCAGGGGGGGAACGTCTTTCATTTATTGTTGACATGAACCAGACCCGTGAAGGACTGGACATCACGGTCGGCTCCCAGCATATCGGGACACTTATTTCACAGGGAATAATCGCTCAACTCGGCGGCAGGTACACTACCCATCCAAAACTGGTAGGTGAGAAAAAGGGGCGACAACTCTACCGTATTACCTACTCGGTCCGGCTCCCCCGGTACCAGAAGCAGGATATTGTGCTTTCCCGTGGGAGGTATTTTGAGGTCATACGTGTTGAATCCAGTCATCTCAAGGTTCTCGATCTCACGGAGGGCATACAAAGATCCGTGCGGGAAGACGATGTTGAACGCCTGATTGGCAATTTGCGGGATGCGGAATCGGCATTGGTGGCATTTGCCGATGACAACAGTATTGGTATTCTCGATCCTGAAACCTGCCAGACAAAAGAGTTCAGGAAGTTGAAGTGGCAGGATACCAAAGCCGGGCAACACGTGCTTATCCTTCGTGATGGTGATCAACTCGTTGTGGTCGGGTAAACAATGCGGGTAAGGGCAGTACCAAAAGACAAGCTTAGAGAGATTGCCGGTGAGGGCTGGATTGACCGTGCAAAGAGACCGTATGCTGAAGGGGACATTGCATGGGTTCCTGTCAGGGATGATGAACCCTGCGACCGCGAGATCCCCCAACGAATCCGGTACCAGGGAAAAGGATTTTTTATGATTGGTGACGTTGCGGTCATCCATGGTAAAAAACCCGGTCGGAAAGAAGTTGACGAGATCGTGGGGTTTCGTCACCCAAGGGGTGTACTCTGGATTGAATCCCTTCAAGATATAACACGAACACCCTGCACGGAACTCCTTTGGGGGGATGCCGGAGAGGTGCGGCACCACGAAAACGGGTATACGTATATTCTCGATCCCGGCAAAGTGATGTTTGCACAGGGAAACCGGAAAGAGAAGATGCGGATCGCACAGCTGGTGCACCGCAGTGCTCCTGGTGAAAGAGCAGCTGACATGTTTGCCGGTATTGGTTACTTCACCATCCCAATGGCTGGCAGTGGTGCCTGTGTTCATGCAATGGAGTTAAACCCGGTTGCATTCGGATACCTGAACCGGAATATTGAGGAAAATGGTCTTTTAGGCCGGGTCGAGACCACATTTGGAGATTGCAGGGACCTTCTCACGGGCAGCTATGACCGGATCGTGATGGGACATTTTGATGCGATCTCCATGCTTCCGTCAGCCCTTTTACATGTGCATGAGGGGAGCGTCATTCATCTCCATAGTATCGGCACGGTAGAAGATACTATCAAAGATCTGGCAGATAGCGCAGGTTTTTCTGCAACCATTCACGTACATAAAGTCAAGAAATACCGCCCCCATGCATGGCACATGGTGCAGGACGTGACCATTTCATGACCGAGGTACAAACACTTGCAGGAAAACAGATCATCGTCGCGGTTACCGGGAGTATCGCTGCTGTCGAAGTGGTGAAACTGATTCATTCCCTCCGCAGGCGCGGGGCGGTGGTGCAACCCGTGATGAGCCATGCAGCAGCAGGAATAATCCATCCGGACGCGCTGACCTATGCCAGTGGAAGGGAGACCATCACCCGTTTGTCCGGTTGGGTCGAACACATACAGTATTGTGGGGACGGGGGGAGTGCTGACCTTTTACTGGTTGCACCCTGTACCGCAAACAGTATCAGTAAAATAGCGTGCGGCATTGACGATACACCGGTTACCACATTTGCCACAACAGCTGTTGGCAGCAAAAAACCCGTCATTATCGTACCTGCAATGCACCACAGCATGTACCGGCACCCTGCAGTCATCGACAACATCGCAAAACTAAAAACATGGGGTGTAGAGATTGTCGATCCCCGGATTGAAGAAGGGAAAGCCAAAATTGCTGACACCGAAGAGATTGTCCTGAGGTGTGAGCGTGCCGTCATGGGAAAACCTCTCCGGGGAAAAAAGGTACTCATCACCAGCGGACCCTGCCGGGAACCGGTTGACGATATCCGCATACTGACAACGCGGTCAGGCGGGCAGATGGGCAGAGCCCTTGCACTGCAGGCGTTCCGGCTCGGTGCCGATGTAACCGTTGTCCACCGGGATACCGTTCCCTGCGTGAATAATGTTTTTGTGGAAACTGCAGATGACATGCGGTCTGCGGTGCATCGCTGCCTTTCAAAAGAGGGAGCTGACATCTACATCAGTGCTGCGGCGATTTCTGATTTTGCGCCAAAAAGAGTACCGGGGAAAATCCCGAGCGGCAAGCCGGTAAATCTTGAACTTAAACCTCTCAAAAAATTACTTACTGAAGTGATACAGGATTACGGTCCCCTGACCATCGCGTTCAAACTCGGCAATAAACCGGAAAAGATGGCAAAAGCGATGATTAACCACGGCGTTGCAATGGTGCTGATGAACGCACCCGGGAGCATGGGAAGCTCCCGTGGTGAATATGTACTGCTGACAAAGAGCCAGAAGAAGCCGTTGAGCGGAACAAAAGATGAGATCTCCGCAGCGATCTGGGAAGCCGTTATCCAGTACATTATGTAATCCGGGATTCTTTAAAGAGGAAAAACGCCCTATCTTTTACTACACTCGTGTACCAATCCATGAAACCTTCTACCGTCGCCGCTTTCTGTCCGGGGCATATCTCCGGCTATTTCAAGAGAATTTCAGGTACTACTATTGCATCCACCGGAAGTATCGGTGCCGGGATTGTCATCAGTGAAGGGGTCACGGCAACCGTCAAACCCTCAGATACAACATCCATCAGCATACGACAAAGAAGTTCAATGGGTACATCCTTTGAAGTTGCTTCCGGTTCGCCTATCCTGGCTCATGTCATGAAACAGCTTGGTGTGACCGCGTCTGTTATTACCGAATGCATCCTGCCGATTGGGGCCGGGTTCGGGCTTTCTGCTGCTGCACTGCTTGCCACCCTTACTGCCCTGAACCACCTTTTTGATCGGGGAATGAGTGCAGACGATATCGCACAGTGTGCCCACGCGGCAGAGGTTACCCACCGGACCGGGCTTGGCGACGTAGCAGCCTGCCAGGGTGGAGGAAGGGTCATCAGGTCCGGGCCGGGGATCCATGGTCAGATTGAGCGACGATTTGATATGCCTGAACCATTATATGCCGTAAGTTTCGGGCCGATCCTCACTTCGGCAGTCCTGGATTCACCTGTCCGGATGGAACGAGTATCCTCCGCGTTTCCCACAACAACACCGGAAACTGTTGAGGATTTTTTCTTGTTCTCGCGCCAGTTCAGCGAACGCAGCGGACTTATTACACGGGAAGTGAAAACGATAACCCGGCTCTGCGATATAGCAGGAGTACCCTCAGGCATGACGATGCTGGGTAATGGTATTTTTGCCTATGGCAGGAAAGCACATGATCTGCTGATGCCTTTTGGCCATGTCTATGAATTTCATGTGGCAGGTATTGGCGCTTATGTCGTGGAGGACCTTGCATGATACCTGTTGATCACCCCCGCTACCGCTCGCTGGTAACCCGCGAACGCCTTGCAGAATGTGCAAAAAAGGGAATTGTAGCATGGGAGGGACTCACAGCCCATGGACGCGGTGAAGCATTTGATTATCTGATTGGAGAGAGGACGACTGAAAGTGCCCTCCTTGCCGAGAGAACGGCAGCTGCGATGCTCCTGACTGCACAACACCCGGTCATCTCGGTGAACGGTAACACTGCAGCACTTGCAGCAGCCGGGATTGCTGCATTGCAAAAGGCATGCGGGGCCCGGGTTGAAGTGAACCTTTTCCACCGGACAGAAACACGTATCGGGATGATAGAAAATCTTCTTATTGACGCGGGAGTGGACGTCTATTCCGGTGAGGCAGAGCGGTTACTCCCCCTGTCCCATGACCGTGCCTGGTGCAGGCGCGGGGGAATGTTCTCTGCTGATGTTGTACTCGTCCCTCTTGAGGATGGGGACCGTTGTGCAGCGCTCGTGGACATGGGAAAGACGGTGATCGCCATTGATCTCAACCCCCTCTCACGCACTGCCCGGTCAGCCACCCTTACCATTGTCGACGAACTAACCCGGGCACTTCCCCAAATTACCGAAGCCTGTCGTGAGATTTCTGATACTGAAAAAGAGCGTCTCATTAATTCAGCTGACAATCATTATCTTTTGTCAGAAGCAATACGTGAGATGACAGCGAGGCTTTCCCATGCTCTGGATTGAAAGATACCGCCCGGAAAAACTTATTGACATCATAGGACAGGATCCGGTCGTCCGCCACCTCTCATCCTTTGCAGCATCCAAAACCGTCCCCCACCTGATCCTCACCGGGCCGCACGGAACCGGGAAAAGTGCGGCAATTGAATGCTTCGCAAAAGCGCTGTACCAGGAAAACTGGGAGTTAAATACCTCGGTTTTCCAGACCGCAGACCTCTTTTTGCAGGGAAAAGCCTACCTTGAACAGGATGACCGGTATGCCCATCTCTACGAAAAAAACCAGTCCCTGATCACGAATTTTAAATATATTATCAAGTGGTACGCTTCCCTGCGTCCGCTCGATGCTGAATTCAAACTGATGGTTTTTGAAGATGCCCATTCCCTCACAAGGGATGCCCAACAGGCACTGCGAAGGATTATGGAGCGTGCAAGCACTACATGCCGGTTTGTCTTTTCCACAACCAACCAGAGTGCACTCATCCCTCCTCTCACTTCCCGCTGCCTGCCACTATTCTTTTCACCGCTCAACCAGGATATCATGCTTCGCCATCTCCGTACCATCAGGGAACGGGAAAATTCCGGCAGTCATTCCTGTTCAGATGATGACCTTGAACTGATTGTACAGGCCGCCCAGGGCGACATGCGCAGGGCAATCCTGCTCCTCCAGGTTGCTCTTGAAGCAGGACGATGCCAGGATCTCTTTGCGATCTCCCAGTCAGAAACAACAAACATAGCTGCTTCTGCTATCGATAATTTAAAAAATGGCGATGTGCACAACGCGATCCGCCACCTTGAGTCTCTGATGATACACTATGGGCTTTCCGGCAGCGAAGTTTTTTTAGAGATCCGTACTATTGCAAAGCGCGAGTATAACGATCCCTCCCTCGCAATTGCGCTTGCCAACGCTGAGTACCGCATACACCATGGAAATAATGAATTTGTCCAGATGGGGGCATTTGCCTCCGGAATCCGTGAGGTCTTCACATGAGTGCTGTCAAGCAGAAGAAAATCCAGGAGCACTACGATACCATTGCCGATATCTATGATCTCCATTACGACCAGCGCCGGGGACGATGCTATCATACCCACATAAGCACCCATATCATGAATTTTTTACCAAAACGGGGAAAACTCCTTGATATTGGATGCGGAACGGGTCTTTTTGTCAAGAGATATATCGAGGATGGCGGCAGTGCCATCGGACTCGATATCAGCAGAAAAATGATCGAACGGGCTCAAAGGCGGTGCACAACATGCGATTACATGATCGGGACCGGGGAGAAAATTCCTTTTTGTGACAATTCATTTGATGCGGTCTCGAGTCTGCTTGTGTTCAGTTATGTAAAAGATCCGGAGTCCATGATGAGGGAAGCATACCGGGTTTTAAAACCCGGGGGTTCAATTGCAATCTGCACGCTGGGAAAAAAACTCATTACCCGGGGAATACCGGCGATTTACCAGATCGGTGAAAAAATCAAGGTGAAACATCTTGTTATGAAGGATTTTGGGGAGCACTACTATGACAGCGATGAGATGTCTGAACTTTTTACCCGGGCCGGGTTTTCTGATATCCGGGTTAAATGGTGTTCCTTTGCCCATATCAACATGATCGATCCCATCTTCCTTCTTGCCCAGAAGATTGAACCATTCGTTGAAAAGAGCGTCCCGCAGCTTGCCTATAACATCTGTGTAAGCGGAAAAAAACCCGGGAAATAACAAAAAGGGTTATTTGGATTTTCTCTTCTCCACCAGATTCTTCAAAACCCGCTGTTTTTTCTGAATTGCAGAGTCTGCAGCCCGCATAACACCCTTGCTCATCTCCTCAAAATCGCGCATACTGGTATCGACAACCTTTTTCACCGGTGTATATGCAGATTCCCGGAACCGGGGAGAGAAATCGCATTCCTTCCCGTCAACCATAAGAACTGATTCAGGCTTTCCCTTTTCAACGTACCCGATTTCATGCATCACCACTCCCGCAGATTTCACTACCTGGCAGAGCTCTGCTGATACTTCAGGAGGCGCGACAATTAAAAGGGCATCAAGCGATACACCAAGATAATCGATCTGCAATGCTTCGAGCATGTCCCGGACATGGGGTTCAACTAAACTCCCTATCGCTTGTTCATCAATGATGATACGGCAACCGGCAGTCTCTGCCATCTCAAATGCATCGCCCCTTAACCCGCCATTCGTTACATCAGTCATCGCGTGGACGCGTAAGAAGACATCGCTCTTCATCAGCGTTTCACAGGCAACAAGGAAATTAAGATTGATGGTCTGCTCCACGACATCGGGAAATCCTGAATAAATTGCCGCAGTCGCAATGGTCCCTCCACCAGCTCCCTCAGTCATGAGCAGGACATCCCCGGGTTGCGTGGATTTCCGGGCAGTGAGATGTTGTGCGACACCCACGGCCCCAACGCATCCGGTGAGCCGGTTCCCAAGAACCATGTCACCACCAATACGGAGGGTGGAACCGGTGACAAGCGGCACATCCATCGCCTCTCCAACGGTCGTGACACCGGCAGTGTAATCAAAAATCTTTGCCACATCACCATCATCGGCCACATGGATATCTGAAAAGAGCATAATCGGTTTTGCTCCCATAACATAAACATCACGGAGCGTCGCGCGCGATACATGGAATCCTGCAAGGAAGGGATAATCGGAAAGCCGGGAATGCATGCCGTCAACAGTACAGATGATGTAGTTACCCCCGGCACATACTGCACCGGCATCATCCATTTCATCTACACCAACCGATGCCGATGTTTTCCCGATGATGCGTGCGATCTGGCGATGGGCAAAAAAATCCCCTTTTCCCCGGGATCCCACACCAAACTCCCCCATATTTACGCCAGCTGGCTCAAGTTCAAAAAAATCACCGGTCAGACCTTGGGTGTTTTTCACTTCATCGATCACCGCGCGGGCAAAAGCGGATGCATACGAGGGTTGTACCTTTTTAAATCCCAAAATATGATCAGTCAGGCTTTTTTGTAAGGTATCTTCGTCTGTCCCGTCCGCAATTCTTCTGCGAACATACTCCTCAACATCCATAGGTTTCTGTACGTGCGAGAGACATAAAAAAGCGGGGGATAATGCAGGATAACGGGGAGTACTATTGCATTGAATGCATTGCGACAACGAAAATGGTAAATATCGTATCATTAAGGGATTGTAAACGGATTATCGGTAAGATCCCAAAAAAAAATTTTGGGTAAGCTACCAGTTTAATGCCTGATCCTGACGATCAATGGGGATTTCGCCTTTGGCTTGCCGCCACAATCCCGCCCCGGGATGCGATAACTCCAGAATATGCAATACGATACCATCGCAAGGCGCAGGGACGGGTAATGGCAGGGGACAGGCACTTTCTCTCCTTTATTTTATGAAGAATTTCTAAACCATTAAAAATTCCCGATTGTTAAACATCATATGGTCTCATAATCATCGCACTTTATTAAAAATCGCATTCCGGACATGCATTTTTGGCTTTGTTGAAACCCTCATAAAAACAAACAATCGCTCTTGGGGGCTCTTTGCATTTCATGCTTTTAGCCCCCGCTGCCCGGGCATCCCCCTATTGCGATAACTCTTGGTAAGGTTAATGAAAAACCT
>DATKZP010000054.1:0-10340 GCA_035527915.1 Methanoregula sp.
AAGTGCCAATCATACTCCTGATATACATGGTTCAGTCACGTGAAGATCCATTGATGGGCAAACATGCGGTGGCATTCTGTCTTCCGGATGCTGAAGGGACCAGCATCTGCCTTGATACTTTCAAGGGAAAATGGGTAGTACTGTATTTTTACCCGAGGGATAACACACCGGGGTGCACGATTGAAGCAATGCAGTTCAACGCGGCCCTTGAGAATTTTGCAGATCTTGGTGCCCAGGTAATCGGCGTGAGTGCGGATTCTCAGGATAGTCACCGGAAATTTGCAGAAAAACATAACCTTTCCATCCTGCTCCTGTCGGACACGGAACATACCGTTCTCAAGGCATATGGGGCATGGAAACCAAAAACGATGTTCGGCAAAGAGTTTTCAGGCACACAGCGGGACACGTTCCTGATCGATCCCGCGGGAACGATCGTCGCTGTCTGGCGAAAAGTCAGCCCGAAAGGGCATGCTGAGGAAGTAAAGGCGGTACTACTCGAAAAACAAAGGTGAGGGAAAAAAGTTCACTGCTTGTTTTTTTAGTAAGAAGAACTGGTACCCGTATTCAGCAGAATGCTCTGTAAAGAGACCAATCTCCTGCTTTGTCTGGGAGATGATTGTTTCTGCATCTGTATTGCCACGGTTCTGGTGCTCCAGTGCCGCGAACGAACCCGGCCATAATCAACCCTATGTCTTCTACTGGAGATGTGAATTTAATTCCATAAATTTTGATTTCGGGCTCATATGGACGTTTTCATATACTGTCTCGCGGATAGGAAATGTCACAATTTCCTGTCCGTATCCCAATACCGGTTTTATTGCATAACTGCATTGTATAACAATCGTGAATAATGAGCGTTCTGGCCAATTGGCACATTTATATCGTCCGCTCCAGTGGAAGGAAAGGGGTATAAAAGCATGATCAATTTGCCGGATTGAATAAACAATCATAATTGTATATTAAAATCCGAAAAGTCGTTCGCAATCGAGGGGATTTATCTCCTCAATTATTGCTCCGTTTTACACGATCATACCACCATTTCGTACTGAACAATACTTATTTTTTATCGGTGTGATCCATACCATGAATCCCCCGGTAATGGGGAGGAGTGACGGGCTGCACCAGCGCCTGCCGTTGCACGATATGAAATTCATGTACCGCGAATCCCTTCGGGA
Organism: Methanoregula sp.; assembly: GCA_035527915.1. Classification (GTDB taxonomy): domain Archaea; phylum Halobacteriota; class Methanomicrobia; order Methanomicrobiales; family Methanospirillaceae; genus Methanoregula. The sequence continues at coordinate 1,176 of DATKZP010000054.1, forward strand.
CAACCCCACTGGTCCCTCACAGACCCTTTCACCCATTCATCGGAGTTAGTACAAGAGAGGATCATGCTCAGCCGCTCCAGAAAATCGTACTATTTCTGCATATCCCGTTCCAGGGAAGAAGTCAAAGGTTGACGGACAGATGGCGTGATATATGTCGGATATCAGGTTTTTTTATAGCCTCCAGTCTCAATGGTAATATAATTGAAAAGATCACATTGTATCAGGTGGTATTGGTGCAGAGGTTTTCAAAATTAATTATGGGATGTCTGGTTTTATTTTTCCTTGTTCAGGGTGTATCGGCATTTACCGTATCATCAATAAATGTCATACCTGCGGGTGTTGTAAATCCCAATGATCCGGTTACCATATCCTATACCGTATATGCAGCTTCCGGGGTCGCCTTTCCCTCGTATGATGACTTACAGTTTGTTACTGAACTGGATGACCCGCGCTGGTCGTACTCTATCAGTGTCAATGGTGTTGAGAATGTAAGGCCAATTTTCGGCGGACGTACGCTCACCATCAGCGGTTTTGAGCTTGCCTACAGAAACCAGGATGAAGTTATTGTGAAGGTTTCACTCCAGGGACGTGTCCCTTTGAGTGCCATTTTGGGAACGAGTAAAACACTCATTAAAATTCAGGAACTCGACTCACGGGGAAACGTGATCCCCTACTCTGTCGTGAAAGTCGAACAGTTAATCGGGCAGCCTACTCCAACACCGACACCGTCATTTGGCAGGATATCGGTTGCATCAAACCCGTCCGGGGCTGTTATCTACCTGGACAATGCCATCAAAGGACTCACACCATTAACACTCGATAGTATTCCCAATGGCAATCATGTTGTTGTGCTAAGACTTGATGGCTACCAGGATTCTTTAAAAAATGTTGTTGTAACTGCTGATACACAAACGCTGAATGCTGTTCTTATCCCCATAACAACCACGGCAACAACCCGGACAACCGCTATCGGGACGCAGTCACCGGAACAAACAGCGTCTCCCCAAATCACGGGATCCGGTTCCCTGTCGGTAACCACAACCCCTCCTGGTGCCCAGGTGTATGTCGACGGAGGGATGAAGGGAATCACACCCACAACGATTCCCGGGCTCTCACCGGGAGTTCACGCAATTATCCTGAAGATGGAGGGTTACCAGGATCTTACCACATCAATTACGATCACTACAGGACAGACTTCCGAATACAGTACAGGACTTTCCGGGAATGCAAAAACGCCGGGGTTTGAAGCAATAGCTGCAGTACTGTCGCTCGGGGTGCTCTTTGTGATGGGAAGAACCCGGCATTAATTTTTTTTACCATTGATGGGTTAACTACCAGTTTTATACCTGGATCTAACGGCCCGGGGGGCTTTTCCTTCGGCTTGCCCCCATGACTATGGCGCCCCCTTGCGATAACCCTCTGAACATGCAGTACTACACTATCGAAAAGGAGCAGGAATGGATGAATAAAAAAACTCCGGAGGAATATAGACAAGAGGTAGTTATATCCTGAAACGAATCCCTAAAAATAATAATGAAAAACCATCGCACAATTGACCTGAAAACCATCGCCGGGAATGCGATGAAGAAATATGGTTTTGAACCCTTTTTCCCAAATTCCGTTCTCCGGGAAGTATCTGCAATAAACGTAAAAACGAATCCCGACAACCAGGAAAATACCAAAGACCTGCGCATGCTTCTCTGGTCGTCAATAGATAATTACGACTCCCTGGACCTCGACCAGATGGAATTTGTACAACGCGGCCAAAACGGGGAGATCCAGGTAAAGATCGCCATTGCAGACGTTGACACATACGTCCGGAAACATTCGCAGACCGACCAGCATGCAGCCCATAACGGAACCTCGGTCTATACCGGCATCGAAACATTTCCCATGCTGCCAGACAAACTCTCCAAAGGCATAACATCCCTCCTGCCAGCTCAGGACCATAGGGCGATCGTTATTGAATACCTGGTTCTGCCGGACGGAGACGTTCGCCACGGTGATATTTACCGGGCCATGGTATCCAACAAGGCAAAACTCATCTACGAGGAAGTCGGAGACTGGCTGGACGGGGTTGCGGCTATCCCCCGGTCAGTCCGGGAAGTCCCTGGCCTTGAAGAACAGGTTCAGCTGCAAAGCGAGGCAGCCCGGCACCTGAAAAATTACCGGATGGAAAAAGGAGCACTCGATCTCGAGACAATCGAAGCCAATGCAGTGGTGGAGAAGGGTTTTGTCAGGGACCTTATTGTCCAGAAGAAGAACATGGCCCGGAGCATAATCGAGGAGTTCATGGTCGCAGCCAACGGAACTATGGTGGACTACTTAGGAAAAGCCGGCATACCGATGATCCAAAGAGTCGTCCGCACACCCAAATACTGGGAAGAGATCGTTATTACCGCTGCAACATACGGCGAGACACTTCCCGCTGAACCGGATTCAAAGGCGCTCTCGGCATTCCTCAACCGCCAAAAAGAAGCAGATCCCGAACGTTTTCCGGATCTCTCCCTGACCGTCGTGAAACTTATAGGGCCTGGCGAATACATGACACTTGAACCCGGTGAACCCCCTTACGGCCACTTCGGTCTTGCAGTCACCGACTACACACACGGCACAGCCCCAAACAGGCGCTATGTCGATCTTATTATTCAGCGGCTCGTAAAATCAGTCCTTGACAGGGTGCCCAGCCCCTATACTCTCGAAGAACTCATTGACAGATCCACCTGGCTGACCAGCAGGGAGAAAGGATCCAAAAAGGTCGAACGCTTCATGCGAAAAGCTGCAGCCGCAGTGCTCCTCCAGGACAAAATTGGCAAATTCTTCGAGGCAATAGTCACCGGTGCATCGGAGAAAGGAACCTATGTCAGGCTCATCACCCCACCTGCAGAGGGCCGGGTCATGCGGGGCGAACACGGGCTCAGGGTTGGCCAGAGGGTCCACGTCCGCCTTGTAAAGACGGATCCCTATAACGGTTATATCGACTTTGAATGCACGGGCACTATGAAGAGATAACCCGGGCGCCCGGTACGGTCCGGGTGCTCAACACCCATTTTTTTAAAAAAAGACCATCTATCAGGACCGGGATCTCCCGGCACTGCCTCATCCTGGTAATAAAAAATTCCTCCGGAATAAAGAGATTATCCTTTTTATGAAGGGAGGAATAAAAAACCGGAGCCCATTAAAAAAAAATACTTCCTGCTCCTGATCTTTCACAGGGTATCCTTTTATCCATGAACGAAAAAATGTCAGATTAATAATCATCTGTAGAATTTGAGGGATACCATGATGCAAAAGCACCCCGCGTTTATTACGATCCTCGTGATCACCTTTTTCATCGCCGCCATGGTTATTCCTGCTTTGGCAGCTGTTGAGCCTTCAAACGATGCATTAACCCGCGGGAGTCGCTTTACCATAACGATAACCGGAATGCCCAGCACTCCTTACTACGTGTGGCTGACCCGGACATTCACCATGACCGGGAAACCCGGAGACCAGCCCCCGATCATTGTCGCATACCAGAGTGGCATCCAGCAGGATCCACCCGGCGGACCCTACACGATCGGACTGTATGCATTCAACAATGGCAACGGGCGCACAATTCTCAATGATATTGCACCATCAACGCCCGAAATGTCGAATACGAATTATTATGCCCTTGTCACTACCGATACTGACGGACGTGCAGTGATCGCTTTCCAGACCTCTTCTGGCACTGCAACCAGAACATTCTCCATCAAAGTCGAAAATCCCCGGTCTGCTGCAAATGATAATATCCTGATCGAACGAGGGCTCCCGGTAAGAGTACCGACAACTTCAGCGCCGGTATTTCCAACGTTCTTACCTACAACTCCTGTGCCTGTATTAACCAGTACTGCGAGTCCCCCCCCAACAACAATTGTTTTAACAATGATACCTGTGCCAATCCGGACATCCCCGCAACAATCTCCTTCATGGTGGGGATTTTGTATCCTGTCAGTCGTGGCAGGATATGTCATATTGAGAAAACGGTAATCCAGTCGTTCAGCTGTTCCCGGCTGTTCCTCATTGCATACTGATAAGATACCCCATTGTCCAGTACTTGTGATGAAATATACCGCACGACACATAGAAAAATTCCTGAGTGATGGCAAAATTGATGCCAGACTCTGGACCGCACACTTTCCCAGGGTGCTGGCATCCCACGTGCCAACCTGCGATGATTGCGAGGATTATAAAACCAAGGCCTGTGAAGGAAACAAAAACCCGGTAGATTGTTTCCTTGCCATAAAAACCGATACGGATCAACGGTCAGCAGCAGATGCGGGGAGTGATTCGGCAACAGAGAAAAACCGGAAGTATTACCGGAGCAGCAGGGGGAAAATCAAGGCACACCCAACAGGGATACAAAAAGGATACGACCAGTCAAAGATTTAACACCAGAACGATTTTTTTAGTTCCCGATACTGCATTCCTGAAGTTGCACCCACGTAGTTCCAATTTTTTTGTTGAAGATTATCCGCAGCACAGCCTCCCGCATTTTTTAAATAAACAGCAAAATTCCGAAACTTTGAGCTGAAAATTTCAGATAAAAAGCATACCAGGGATATCCATAGGTATTTACCTTTCTTTTTGGATTTCCTGTATATTTTATATCTTAAGGAATGGGCTTTTTTCACCATGATTTTTATCGCATATGACTCGTGCAGGATCTTCTGGTTCTTAATATCAGGCTGCACCACTATACGTTATTAAAAAAAATTACCCGTTTTCCCCGATACTATGTCACCGGACAGCAGTGAGAAAGAAAGATTTGAGTGCGAGAAAGAATCCGATGCCATCCAGAGATTCTTCCAGCGCCCGTTTTTTTTAAGTTTCACTATCGGCATTCCCTTCTGCTTTTTCAAGCTGCTTTTTGGGATAACCGCGATCCGGGTGGGGGTACCGGATGATCTTTTCTTTACCCTCTTTGGGTGGCTGGTGATCTTTTGGGCGGGTGCGGATCTCCTGATGAATATCGGGCGGTCCACGCTCGATCTCTTCCACCGCCCGGCACGGTTTGAATACTGCACTATTGCCCAGGCCGGGCGTATTTTTCATAAGCCGATGATCTTTCTTGCGATCGATACGCTCCTGACGTTTGGGATCATCTGTGCTATGCTCTGGTCGGGGTGGATCACAAAACTCACGCCCTTTGAATCAATCCTGTGGTACTCTGCCACAACCATGAACCTGATCAGCCTCTCCCTTGTATCTATTTATAACGAGATAAAAATGGCCTGACCGCGGATAGTGCAGACAGGTAATACCCCCTTAATCTTCCTTTAGGAATGGCTCGATCATTTCAGTAGTTCTCACCAGAAATACACGCGCGGGCGACTCCAAAGAGTTGAATTCTGCCATCACCTTTGCTTCAATCCGAAAAAATCATGCAAATAACAGACCTGATCGAAAACCGATCCATAAAAAATCCACTCTTTTTTTTTATGGGCCTGCACCATGATTTCATACACTTCTAGGGAAACTGGGGGAACTAAATAGAAATAGCGTTTATTATGACAGCATTTGAGTCATTGTGCCATCATCGCTTCCGGATACCCCACCACACCTTTTCTTGCGGCTATAGTGAAGTTCTTAAGCTCGAGCGGCGTATATAGTTGCACAGTTTCATACTGTATGAGTAATACTATGTTTGGATCAAACAATTTTGGCGGCTCCAGAAACTTTGGCGGCCCAAGGGACTCCGGTCCACGTGAAATGACGAAAGTAACCTGTTCAGACTGCGGTAAGGAATGCGAAGTTCCGTTCAAGCCAACCGAGGGCAGGCCAGTATATTGCAGGGATTGCCTGCCGAAACACCGGAAACCCCGGTTCTGATTTAAAAATTTATAATCTTTTTAATTTTTTCACTTCTTTGCTGTTTTAATATCCCTGTTTTATCATTCCAAACGGGTTATTTCGTCTCGTCCCCGAGAGCTTCCTGGCTTCGCATCTGGTAAAGAACCATCGGGTCCATTTCCTTAAAGGCATCCCTGGCAGTCCGCATGATGACATTGGTAACGCCGCTGTTCACAATCATCTTCGAGCAGAGGAAACATGGCCATATCTGCGTCAGATCATCGGTTGCGACATCAAAACCCGCAAGATAAAGCGTGCACCCCCGTGCATTCTTGCCTGCCTGGAGGAGTGCATTCATCTCGGCATGCACGCTTCGGCACCGCTCGTAGTTGGAGCCGGACGGGATATTGTGGTCCTTTCGCCAGCACGTATTGAGTTCTGTACAGTCCATCTGTTTTCGCGGGGCACCCGTGTATCCGGTGGAAACGATCGTATTGTATTCATCCACGATAATCGCGCCGAAGTTGCGCCGCAGGCAGGTGCCCTGGTTGGCACACCGCAGTGCGAGGTCAAGAAAATATTGATGCCTGTTGGTCCGCATGAGAAGAAAGTATGGAAAAGCCCGGTATTAAAGAAGCATGGTTTGTGGTGCAGCAAGATTACTTTCACTGTGCGCCGGGTAAAGTCTGTTATAGCATACCATTGATGTTGAATTGGTGAATAGTATGGAGGATATCGCAATAGTTGAAGTCGCAGCCCAACAGGTTGTGGGGATTAAAAAAACCGGGACCTACACACTTATCCCTGAACTCCTGATGAAAGTGTACGAATATACCGTTAAAAATAACCTGGTGATTGCCGGACCACCGATCTTTCTTTGCCACGAGATTTCTCCGGAAACGGTTATGGAGGCAAACGAGAAGGGGACCGCCACAGTCGAAGTCGCATGGCCGGTTTCAGGGAGCGCGAAGGGCAACGGGGAGATTAAAGTCTACGAACTTCCCGGAGGGAAAATGGTACACACTGTTCATAAAGGACCGTACGAGTCCTGTGAACCAACGTATCTTAATCTTTTTGCCTGGATCGAAACACAGGGACTCCGGATCTCAGGTCCAATCCGTGAGGTATACCCAAACGATCCGCGGGTTGTGAAACCTGAAGAAATCATCACCGGGATCTTTGTGCCCGTCCAGTGACCTGTTTTCTTATTTTTTTTCTTTCGTCATGCAGAACGGATATGCGGCGTAATAAGAAAATATCGGCTCTGGAGAAATGCTTGAGAAAAATTAAATCATAACGCTCCTGGAGGCTTTTAGTTTCACCTACGCCCCCGGCGCTTAGGCATCCCCCCACATTGCGATTACCTCTCATAAGGTTAACCAGATTGTGTAAATGGGGTCAAAGGGGATACACTCCTTGGGCTGCATCCCCCTCTGGGGGAGAGAGGGGGTCACCTTCGTATTTTTTTTACGTCAACAAAAAGATGAACAAAATCAGGTTTTCTCCAGAGCCAAAATATATTCTTCAATTCATGAAATACGTAAAAACCCACATAATCCCCACGATGTGGAGAACCAGGAAAACCGGCACAAGCAGAAAGTTTGTTTTGAGAGTTTTATGCCGGAAAATGTTCATCGCACCATACGCCCCGAACGGACCGATCAGTGCCAAAAAAAGTAACCGGTTTTCCGAAATTCTCCATTTGTTTTTCTGCGCCTTTCTCTTGTCATACGCATATACAAAAAAGACAATGCCGTTGAGAATTGTATAGACTATAAAAAATATCAAAACATCAGCAATTTTTACCATCCCGTAATAAAAAAACCCGTTTCTCTGTCCTTGAATAGTTTATATGCGCCATGATTCTATAAGACTTCAGGTAAAACATTGACATAGTGCCCCGCGGGTATTACGCAGGTAGTCTGTACCAGTATGAAAAATCTCAGAACCTATGGGAACGCCCCCTATACCGTTGCTGTTATCCACGGCGGTCCGGGTGCAGCAGGAGAGATGGCACCGGTAGCCTGTGAGCTTTCCCTGACACTGGGTGTTTTAGAACCCCTCCAGACTGAACGAACCTTATCCGGTCAGGTCGCAGAACTAAAAAATGTCCTGGCCGGGCAGGGGGACCTGCCGGTCATCCTGATCGGGCACTCGTGGGGAGCAATGCTGGGTTTTATTTTTACTGCCAAAAACCCGTTTATGGTAAAAAAACTCATTCTTGTCAGCAGCGGTGTGTTTGACGACAGGTATGCCGCGGGCATTATGAGCACCAGGTCAGCCCGCCTTTCTCACAAGGATACCATCGCGATAGACTCTCTGGTAACAAAACTGAACGACCCTGAAAGCCATAACAAGGACAGAATTTTTGCAGAATTGGGAACAATTATCGAAAAAGCTGACTCTTTTGATGCTCTTGATCATTCACGTGAGGGTATTAAATACAATTATGATATCTACACACACGTCTGGGCAGAGGCCGAAGCACTCAGGAAGAGTGGTGCCCTCATCGAACCCGGCACACAAATCCGGTGTCCGGTTGTCGCAATCCACGGGGACTATGATCCTCATCCTGCCGATGGGGTGAAAATCCCCCTGTCCCGTGTGATAAAAAATTTCAAATTCTTTCTTTTGGAAAACTGTGGCCATTATCCCTGGCGGGAACGATCTGCACGTGACAGGTTTTATGAGATCCTTCACAAGGAACTGGACGCGGAACCGGGCAGATAAAAAAGACGCAGGGTATGGGGTGATTACGTTACTCCTGCAGGTAAAACCGCCATGTACAGAACATGTCATCAGGGTGCGGATCGGGAGGGGCAAAGAGGCATTCCACCCGTATCCGGGGATCGATCTCCCGTGCAAAACCGGTAAACTCCGCACGGTGCATCTCGCGGCAGACATATTCTCCCAATCCCCGCTTCAGCCGGGCTTCCTGGGTCGGACATGAGGGGACTGAAAGGATCACCTCATCGTCCCGTTCGTCGATAGTATACCCGACAATCATCGCCCACGGGAAATGGCGCAATGCCCGCACAAACCCGCTCAGGCCTTTTTCAGTGATGTTGAACCTGCGGACGATATCCTTAGCCGCCATGCCGGCGACACGTCCCCATACCTGCTCGTTTATGGCTTCTGCAGCGGGCTGGCCGTACTGTTCAGTCATGGTGATGAACCAGAATGCATCCACTACCCGGTAATGCCAGAGAAGAAATTCCAGGTACTGGTGTTTGTCCGCGTCATCCATCCGGTCAAAGATCTCAAGGTTCATGCCGCTCATGCTTACATCACCGAAATAAAGAATGTTACAACGTATTCAAAGAATGTATTATGAAGGTAGTGTTTGACCAG
>DATKZP010000055.1:0-3524 GCA_035527915.1 Methanoregula sp.
ATAATCGTATCAATACCCTGGGCAGAACTGCTCACCAGGTTATCACAGGCAGCCTTGTGCAATGCATCCATCATCTGCTCATCAGTCGCATCCGGCTGGACGAACAGAAGATTCTCCTTAATTGTTCCTGCGAACAACTGGGCATCCTGCGAAACGAAACCGATCTGCCTCCGTAAGGGATTATACCGGATTTGTGAAGACGGGTGACCATTGAACCAGATCTCTCCGCTCACAGGACTGTATAATCCCAGCAGGAGCTTAACAAGCGTTGACTTGCCTGCACCCGAAGGACCAACAAAAGCGATCGTCTCACCGGTCTTCACCTCAAAAGAAATTCCATCGACTGCATCATAATTTGCAGTCTTATGACGAAACACGACATTCTCAAAACGGATATTACTCAGATCATCGATCTCGATCGGATTTTCCACATTCTGTTCAATGGGCTTCTGCATCAGTTGATCGAAATTATTCACGGACGATTCAACCTCATGATAACTGATAATGATACCGCCAAGATCCTGCAAAGGTCCGAAAATGATCGTGGAGATAAACTGCATCGAGATCAATTCTCCCGTGGTAAGGGCTTTTCGGAAAATTAACCAGAGCAGGATGAACAATATTGACTGCTTAAGGATGCTGAGCGTTGTTCCCTGCAGGAACGTCAACAGGCGAATCCTTTTTACTTTCGTCATCTCCAGGTTGAAAATCTTCAGGTTCTGGTCCTGTAATCTTCGTATTTCCGGAAATGTCAGACCAAGACTTTTTACGAGCTCAATATTCCGGAGGGATTCGGTAATCACCCCCGATATTTTATACGTTTCGCGATTGATCGAACGTTGCGTTGTCTTGATCTTTTTACCTAATAATCCGGTGAGCGAACCCAGCACGACAATACCGATCACAAAAACAGGTATCAACAGCCAGTTCTTGGTAATCGAATACCCTATGAGAAAACAAATTCCAACGATAGAAGAGAAGACAACATTGATGAACGAATTAATGAATACCTGAGTATCCTCCTTCACTTTCAGCAATACCGATAATGTCTCACCGCTCCGTTGTTCCTCGAACTCATTATAGGACAAACGAAGAGTCTGCTGCAGTCCGTCATTGAAGATCTGCATACCGAACTTTTTTACTGCCAGCCGGGTGAAATAATCCTGGAACGCTTTGGTAAGCTGGGCAAGCACTGCGACAGAGATCGCCACACCCAGCCAGAACAGCACTCCTTTGATAAGTGCCTCTTCCGTGCTGCTCCCCGGATTTAAGGCATAATCATCGATGATTTTTCCAAAAATAAGCGGATCGACAAGGCTCAGCAGCTGACTGATACCCGCCAGGATGAGAGCGACGACAATAAGCCCCCTCTGCGGCTTTAAATACTTCCAGAGGACACTCATTTTTGTTGGATAATGACGTTAATCGTCGTTGTACCACACGTAATACTCTGCAGATTCATCACCATTCTCTCAAAGAGGATATCTTCCCCCCATCAGATAAATATCGTCTTTGACGTGTCCAGGTCACCATTGATCTCTATCAGGAGTGGTCCTGCCAATGGTAAATTCGAAGAACCAGAGAGCGGGAATGGGGAGGAGGAATGCGGGGAACCCGTGGTTTCCTGAGTCGATCCACAACCCCCAAACGGCATATCAATCAATGATTGCAATCCATTCTACCAGTCGGGGTCCTGAGGATCGCACTGAAACAAAAATCACCGGGCTTGACCGTACGATCAACCACAAATGATCGATTGGTAAAATTATCCGCAAAGATTCTGGCAGTGAACCGGTCCGGGTCAACGGTTACATAAATTCCTGCCGCATCCGGCGACCCCCGCTCTCCCCTCCAAAAGGTGTTATTACGGGTCATTTCGGCGCGCGATTCATGCCAAATCCCGTTTCATCATGTACCCTCCGGTTCCCCCACAACCTTTAACTCCCCTCCTGCCGAATCCCAACACAAAACAAGGTGTTACTACATGCCATCAAAACTTATGGAGTACTTCAATAAATCACCGAGGCTCGGAACGCTCAGCACCGCCGACAAAGCGGGAACTGTCGATTCCGGCGTCTTCGGCTCGCCCAACATGACCGATGAGAGGACCGTGGTCATGGGGCTTGGGAAGAACCGCACGGTGGCCAATCTCCAGCAGAACGCGCATGCCGTGTTCATGATCATGGAGCCGGGAGCAACCCTCATGGACTGGAAGGGGATCCGGGTCTACCTGAAGGCACAGAACATCGCGACATCCGGGCCGGTGCTCGATACCTATAAGGCCCGGATGGCGAAGGATTCAGGGGAAGAGGCGGCAAAGATGATCTATGCCACGGTGAGCTTCGAGGTCACTGAAGTCCGGCCGCTCATCGACATGGGCCAGGGGTGGGAGAAGTCGGTGTAGGTCTCCTCATCCCCCCTTCACCTCCTCCTCACCCCCGAAATGAGTCCCGTCCGGGCACCGATGCTCTCCGCGAGACCAGCACCGGATCTGATACTGCCGGAACGAACAAAAGGTGCATGCCTTGTCCAGTAACCTTATGCTCCGGAGAACATCATTGGATAGAAGATGGCTGATAAAAAGTATGAATCATTGAAGATTGAGAATATCGTTGCATCCGGTGTAATCGCCGAGTCCATAGATCTCGTTGAGTTTTCAGAAAATACCGGGAACTGCGAACTCAATAAGAAACGGTTCCCCGGTGCAGTATACCGGATCCCGGATCCCAAGATTGCGTGCCTGGTCTTTTCGTCAGGCAAGATAGTACTCACCGGCATCAAGAACCATAAGGCGCTTACCGACGGACTTGCTATCGTCATCAATTCGTTAAAAAAGGTGGGTATTGAACCCCTCAAAGAGCCCAAAGTTGCGATCACCAATATGGTCTGTTCATACAATCTCGGTAAATACATCAATATCAACAAGTTAAGCGTCACGCTCAATCTCGAAAATATCGAGTACGAACCCGAACAGTTTCCCGGGCTGGTATACCGGATCAAAGATCCCAAGATCGTTGTTCTTATCTTCTCTTCAGGAAAGATCATTCTCACGGGTGGCAGGAACCTAAAAGACGTCAGGAAGGGGCTTGATATTCTCGAACAGAAGCTCGATAGCGTCCTGTAAACGAGAAAATATTTTTTTGCCTTGTTAATGCGGGAAAGATTAGCGTGGTAGTATGCCGGTAGTGAGTGACAGGTTGCAACAGGATCGACTCTTCTCACGTGCACACCTTCGTTTGTTTCTTATAGTAGACTGCGGGGAGTCACGCGATGCACCACACTACCAGAAAAGTCATGACGTCATGACAACTCAATCAGAACCTTTTATAAAAACCCTTAACCATCCAGCGAACGTGTAGGAGAGTAGTGATACTCTTGGAAAGACAGCCCGTTAAATCCCGGATTCTGCGCTCTGTGGGATATAATGACAGCACAAAAATTCTGGAGATAGAATTTCAAACTGGACTTGTTTACCACTATTCAGGAGTCCCTCCAAAAGTCCACGCGGATCTCATGCACTCTGG
>DATKZP010000056.1:0-3314 GCA_035527915.1 Methanoregula sp.
AATCTATAAAATTAAACGAGTCAGCGTCAAACCGGGCCAGAAACTCTCGCTCCAGCTGCACCATCACCGCAGTGAACACTGGGTCGTGGTAAGCGGGACGGCAGAAATCGAACTTAACGGGGAAACCCAATTACTCAGGCAGGGTGAAAGCACGTTTGTCCGCAGCGGCATGAGGCACCGGTTGAAGAACCCTGGTATTATACCTCTCGAAGTCATTGAAGTACAACTTGGCGAATATCTCGAAGAGGATGATATCGTCAGGTTTGATGATGATTACGGAAGGACATGAATTTTTTTTGGAGACCGAATGTTTTTAGATCACCTTGTTTTTTTAATTTTATCGCGTTTCATTGCGTATTGATGAACCTCCCTGTGACGTGAAGGTACAAGGAACTGTTTGCCGTTGCCGATAAGATCAGGTCTTCCTGCAGCGATAAGACCTTCAATAACTAATTCCCTGTTAGGTAATTCACGGTACTGCATCAGTGCACGCTGAATCTTCTTTTCATGCCCCTTCGGTACGTGGACCGGCTCGAGAGTGAATGGATTGAGGCCGGTATAGTACATGCACGTAGAAACACTCATCGGTGTCGGTGTGAAGTCCTGCACCTGCTCAGTGTAGAGCCGGTTGTCACGGATATAGACTGCAAGATCGACCATATCACTGATAGAACAGCCAGGATGTCCCGACATGAAGTACGGGAGGATGTATTGCCGTTTCTTTTTGCCCTGCTGCTCTGTTTCGAACCGGGCGCAGAACCGATCAAAAACTTCACGATCGGGTTTGTTCATCGTGTCCGTGACTCTTTTTGTCACATGTTCAGGCGCGACCTTGAGATGCCCGGAGATATGGTGAGCACAGATCATTTCAAGGTAGCCGGAATCATCTGACAGCGCAAGATCATAGCGAATACCGGAACCAATGAAGACTTTTTTCACACCCGGAATTTCACGGAGTTTCCTGAGAAGTACGCCCTGATGCCGATGACTCGTGTTCAGGTTTTTACAAGACGGGCTGCATCGTTTGTCCCGACAGGCCCCGTATTTTTCCCAGAGATCACATGAAAGGCAGTACATGTTCGCTGTCGGCCCCCCGACATCCTGCACAATGCCTTTGAATTCCGGCATCTTAGTCATTCGCGTTACTTCGCGGATGATCGATGCCATGCTCCGGCTCTGAATGATCCTGCCCTGGTGATGGGTTAAGGCGCAGAACGAGCAGGCACCGAAACACCCGCGGTGGCTCGTCACAGAGAACTGTACCGGTTCAAGTGCGGGTACCCTTTGTGTATATGACGGGTGTGCCAGACGCGAGAAAGGCAGGTCATAGATATGATCGAGCTCTTCAGTCGACAGGGGCAGCGCCGGGGGATTCTGGATTACCACCGTTTTTGGGTGCGGTTGTGCAATTGTCCTGCCCCGGACTGGATCCTGCTCGTAATAATGCATCGCAAACGCACGGGCATATGAGATTTTGTTCTTTGATACCTCACTGAACCCGGGGAGTTCAATGATCCCTTCCGGTCGTTTACTACGCCATTTAGCAAGTTCCAGGGTACATGCAGTTCCCCGGACATCGCGAAGTGATGCAACGGTTTCACCGGATGCAAGTCGCCGGGCAATCTCCACTACCTGCCTCTCCCCCATGCCAAACACAAGAAGATCTGCCGGGGCATCAGCAAGTATCGACTGACGCACGCGATCCTGCCAGTAATCGTAATGGGCAAACCTTCGCAGGCTTGCCTCGATACCCCCTATGACAATCGGGGTATCAGGGAACAGTTCATGTACCCGGTTGGTATAGACAATGGTTGCCCGGTCGGGTCGTTTGGGGATCGCACCGGGCGAATAGACATCATCGCTCCTCCGTTTAAGGTTGGGAGTGAAGTTATTCACCATCGAGTCGACGTTCCCGGACGAGATGCCAAAGAACAGCCGCGGTTTTCCAAGCACGGTAAAATCAGCAGCGGTGGTCCAGTCAGGCCGGGCAATAATTCCAACCGTAAAGCCGGCATCCCACAGGACCCTGCCAATCAGAGCCGTCCCAAAAGAAGGATGATCAACATATGCATCTCCTGTCACCAGGATAATGTCAAATTGCCGGATGCCGAGCTTATTTCCCTCATGGACAGACAGAGGAAGATACAAAGGCTGGTGCATCATAAGGAGGGATAAAGAAGTTGGTGAATATTCTGATAAACATAAAGGATCTTCATGGTGGCGGGCGACGGGTCAGGTCACGGATGATCTCTGCAAGTCCTCCCGGCAGATCATCCTCTTGATCTATTGCTTCGTCTTGCGTTGATTCTTCCTTTTTTTCAGTTGGTTCTTCTGGTTCGGCTTTATCTGTAGGTAAAGCATTTTCTTCTTTCCCAAGTACCGGAAGATGAACCTGCATTTTTTTATCAAATTCGCGCCGTGCGGAAAGACCGGTGAATTCCAAGATAACCGCTTCAACAATAAGGTATGTCGTGGCTTTTTCCCTGAGACAGCCGGTGAGAGCATGCCCGGAACGACCTACTGATGCATGATAATGGATGTGAGGCCCAGCATCTCCCATAAAAATGGTTCCTATTCCAAAGACTTCCCAACCCCCTTCAAACATAACAAAATGAGGAGTCGGCGGAATTACCGGCTCTTCTGGTCCGGTTACCATCCTCCCGTTCATCAGGGCGCCAAGGAAGAGGATCGAACCGCCATGAATACCTTTGTCGAGGATGAACTGGCGCAGCGAGACGAGCATATCTTCGCCATCATCAATCCTCACGACAAAGACCCTGCCGAGCTGCCCTTCCGTATATTGCATATAATCAGATTCCCTTTTTCGTATTCATATGGTTTGTGCGGATTTATATCTTATATGACCGTCCCCCCGAACGGGATTGTGATTTTTGTGCGGTAAGGTTCGGGCTTTTTTTATCAAATGTGAAAATTTCATAAGGATGAGGGGATAGAATTCATCTTCCCCCGGCGCCACCGCCACCAAAACCCCCGCCTCCGCCAAACCCACCGCCACCAAAACCTCCGCCTCCGGAGCCTCCATGGCTTGGAGGGGTGAAGTGCATAAGGGGGACGAACGCGGCGTTCATTCCCATCACTCCAATAGGGACACCGGTTTCCTGAATGCTGATGTTAAGCGTCTTCATCGCACGCTCAACGTTTGCACCTACACCTAATGCTGTGCCGTACACCAGCCATTCTCCCCACATCGAAAGGTCGGCAGGTGCATACTTCTGGATCATAGCCATATCTGAAAGGAAACGGGAGAATGCATCCCACTCCAGTTTTTCCTTGTACCGATTATCTTTCCAATG
>DATKZP010000057.1:0-12073 GCA_035527915.1 Methanoregula sp.
GGACACGGGATTTGGCAAGGGCGTGCAGACAGCGGTAATCGATACGATCACGAAGAACAAGCTCAACATCGTGCTCGTCTCCCAGCAGGGCTACAAGATGGGGGAGAGCGATTTCAGGACGCCGCTGACCGCGATCAAGGCTGCCAAACCGGATGCCGTTTATATCGCGGCATTCCCGAACGAGGGAGCCCCGGCAATCACGCAGGCGCGAAGGGACATCGGGCTGGATACGATATTCCTATCCGTAGAAAACAATGACAACCCCCAGTTCTACAAGGACCTTGGACAGTATGGTGAAGGGTCCATCATCGAGAGTCGTTTCTCCCCCTACACAGCTCCGGCAGGGGCATTAGCTGATGCTCAAAGCAAATTCAAGAACAGCTATACTGCAAAATATGGAGTACCCCCGGACATGATGGGTGCATCCACGTACGAGGGTGTCTATATCGCAGCAAAGGCAGTAGAGAATGCGGGCACCACCGATAAGGCAACCGTCAGGCAGGCGCTTATTGACCTGAAAATGCCGCAGCTCATCGAAGCCATGAGCGGCGGGACGATCTCGTTTAGTAAGGACTTCTGTGAGTCACAGTTCGATCTCTGGATGGAGCAGCTGAAGTATAACTCCACTATCGGGGAGTGCAGACCGGATATTGTCTGGCCAGATAACCTGAAAACTACCGATTTCGTTCTTCCTGACTGGTACCAGCCGGGGAGTCCGTAACCAATTATAATTCTTTTTATAACTGCCCGACGTATAAGAAACTGAATACCGCATGTACGATCTTGGGATCCTGTTACAGATTGTTTTCTGGGGGCTGTATGCCGGCTGTATCTATATCCTGCTTGCCACCGGTCTTAACCTCATCTTCGGGGTTATGAAAATTGTGAACTTCGCGCATGGCGAATTTCTCATGATCGGTGCATATGTAACAGCCACCATTTTTTTTCTGACTGGTTTAAATCCCTATGTAATCATCCTGTTGTCCATGCTGGCCCTGATTGGTATAGGGGCTGTGGTGGAAAGGTTGTGCTTCCGCCCTATCCTGGGCACAAGCAAACTCAACGAGATATTCCTCTCAATCGGGCTGATTTACGTCTTCCAGAATGGTGCTGCTATGATCTGGGGCGACGAGTGGCAGAGTGTCAAAAGCCCCTATGCAGGTATTACCCTCCCCTTCGGAGCGCTTACCGTACCGCTGGATTATATCATCATCATGGGTTTCACTGCTGTAATCCTCTGCGGACTGTACCTGTTTTTGAAAAATACGAAAACCGGCCGGGAGATGCGGGCGACAAGCCAGAACCGGAAAGGAGCAATGCTTGTCGGTATCAATGTCGAGCGGATGGACATTCTGAGTTTTGGTATCGGGTGTGCTCTTGCAGCTGCAGCCGGAACTCTCTGGGTAGTAAGCGGGCAGGTGTTCAATCCCTATATGGGGTCTATCCCTGCAGTAAAGGCATTCGCCATCATTATCCTTGGCGGACTGGGAAGTATCCCTGGTGCGATCATTGGTGGTCTTCTGTATGGAATCGCCGAGAATGGTGCTGCGTATTTCCTCGGAGGGGTCTGGAAGGATGCGATCTCGTTTATTATCCTCATTATCGTGCTCGTCATCAGGCCAACCGGTCTCTTTGGGGAGTCAGGTGAGTGACCGGCGATGAACCTCACACGCGATGCGATGATCAGGTACGGGTCCATTGCGGCGATTGCACTTGCGATTGTTGCACCGTTCCTGTCAGGCAATTTATTCCTCTTAAACCTTCTTTCCCTGATGCTGATCTTCATCATCTTTGCTTCAGCATGGAACCTGCTCGCCTATTCCGGGCAGGGCTCACTCGGGCACGCGGCATTCTTTGGAATCGGTGCATACGCCTCAACACTTATTGCGGTAAACAGCGGCATTTCACCCTACATCTCGATTTTTCTTGGGGCAGGAGTTGCGGCAGGTATCGGGATCCTTATCGGGCTTACCTGCGTCCGGCTCAAGGAATGGTTCCTTGCCATGGTCACGTTCGGGTTTGCAATCATTGTCCAGACAATCACTGTCAGCCTCCTGACTCCTGTTACCGGTGGATGGGACGGGATAGCATCCCCCCGGCTCCTGAGCCCGGACATACCCGGGTATCAGCTAATCGAATATTACTCGATCCTGGTGATTACGATTGCATCTATCGTTATAATCTGGTATATCCTGAAATCGCGGATAGGGCTTGCATTTTCGGCAATCCGTGAAAACGAGCTCGAGGCCCGTGCAGCGGGTGTTGACCCTGTACGCTACCGCCTTTTAGCATTTGCGTTAAGTGCGTACCTTGCAGGCGTTGCCGGGGCGCTCCAGATCCATCATATCGGGTACATCACCCCGGAGATATTTGCAGTCGATCTCTCGTTCTGGCCGATGACCTATGTCATCTTTGGCGGTCTGTGCACCCTTGCCGGCCCGGTCATTGGTACAGTCGTTCTTACCATCATCTGGGAAGGGCTCAAAATGTCTGGTTTTACGTTCAGCCGGTATGTTATTATCGGGATACTGCTGATCCTTGTGATCATATTTTTACCAAAAGGGCTTGTGGACCTTCCGGATAAGGTGCATACATGGTGGAAGGTTCACAAAAAACCAAAGCCTGACCAGGAACCACTGAAAGAATAATTATTTTTTCGACAATTGTTTTTTAGTAATATGCAATTTTATCATCTGAATCAAAGAAGGATTTACGGAGTTAAAAATGGCAAAAAATGCAAGTCCAAAATGCAATCTTAAAAAATCGGGTGATTGTGGAACCAAATGATTTTCAATAATCAGGATTTTTTATTAGAATGGAAAAATCCTTCATAAAATAACGGAGGGGATAGTGCCTGTCCCCTCCCTTTACCCACCCCTGCGCTTTGCGATACTGAAGTATTACCTGTTCAGAGGGTTATCGCAATAGGGGACGACGCCAAAGTGGCGGGATCAAGCCGAAGGCAAAGCCCCCTGGAACGTCAGGTTCAGATGGTAAACTGGCATTTCACCATTTTTTTAAAAAAAAGCCACGCATGCCAGCGCTTTTTTAAAAAAAGATTTCTCTGCTTTGGTTTTTATCAGAATCCAAGATAGGCTTTCTGGATATGCGGGTCGTGCATGAGCTCTTTTGACTTTCCTTCCTTTATGATCCGCCCGTTTTCAAGGACATAGCCGCGGTGGCACATGTTGAGCGCATGCCGGACGTTCTGCTCTAAAAGTAATACCGTGATCCCTTCACGCCCCAGTTGCTCAAGGGACCTGAATACCTGGCCAACAAGGAGCGGGGAGAGCCCGGTTGAGGGTTCATCGAGGATGAGAAGCTTAGGATTAGACATCAGTGCACGGCCAATAGTAAGCATCTGCTGTTCCCCCCCGCTTAAGGTGCCGGCCATCTGCCGCTCGCGTTCCTGCAGGATCGGGAAGAGTTTGAAGACATGGTTAAGACTGGCAGAATAGTCAGTCCGATCACTTGCACCCAGCATGAGGTTTTCAACCACGGGCATTTTTGGAAAGATCTCACGTTTTTCCGGCACAAGTGCAAGGCCTTTATTGAAGAGAACATAGGGCTGCATCCCAAGAATATTTTCTCCGAGAAATGTAATGGAACCGGTGGCTTTTCTGTTCAACCCTACGATGGTCTCAACCGTAGTAGTTTTCCCGGCACCGTTTGGTCCGATGAGGGTGACCAGCTCACCCTTGTCAACATGAAGGGAAAGATCCCAGACAACCTGGAGGTTTGCGTGAAATACATTCAGCCCCGAAATTGACAGCATGGAGCCCGTTGTTTCAGAAAGCATGCATGTCACCAAGGTAGGTATCAATCACTTTCTGGTTGTTTACCACTTCATAAGGATGTCCTTCCGCAATCTTTTCCCCATGATCCAGCACTACAATCCGGTTCGACACACCCATGATGACACTCATCACGTGCTCGATGATCAGGATGGAAACACCATTATCGCGGATTTTTTTGATCAGGTCCACCGCTTCGCTGCTCTCCTTTGGGTTAAGCCCGGTTGTAAGCTCATCGAGCAGGAGCAGTTTTGGTTTTGAAGCAAGCGCCCGTGCGAGCTGCACCTTTTTTAATTCAACCACATTTAAGTTTTTGATGATCGTTTCTAGTTTATCCTGGGGAAAACTTACAAAATCGAGGATCTGTATTGCCTCAGATTTTGCCTCGCTCATGCTGATCTTTTTGTGGTTGCCAAACAATGCACCAATCATCGTGCATTCCAGTGCCGTAAGTCCGGGGAAGGATTCAGCGATCTGGAACGTTTTCGCGATCCCTTTTTTGCAGATCTGGTGAGCCTTGAATCCGGTAATCTCCTCGCCGCAGAAGGTGATCGTTCCCGCAGTCGGGACACTGATGCCGGAGATCATATTGAGGAGGGTGGTTTTTCCCGCTCCGTTCGGACCGACAAGTCCGACGATTTCGTTGTCCCCTAAAGAGAGATCTACGCCATTAACGGCACACAGGCCACCTATCTGCTTGGTCAGACCCCTGGTAGTGAGCATTGGAACACCGGCCATGTAATTATCATGCTAAAGTTTAGCACGGAAAAGTCTTAAAGATAATGCCGATCTTCGGTGAATGAAAATGAGATTGATGCATGGTGACAGTTGCGAAAAGCACGCAATTAAAAAAATCAAAAAAGGCTGCTCATATTGCGGGAAATTCTTATGATGATAAGAATCCTGCACAGCAAAAAGACGGTTATGCAATGGCCGGGGGTGCTCCTGAAAATACCTGTTGCGTTTTTTCATCCATGCTTACTACCTGCCTGTTAACGACGGCGGGAACCCTTCTTTGACCTCAAAAGAATGTTTTTTTGTCCGGTATGTAAAATGGTTTTTTCAGAACCTTATATTTTCAGCACTTTAATAGTTTCCTCGACTCTGTTGAAACCCTCTTTTCCCCCGTTATCTGGTAATTCTCTGCGGCAGCTATGAGGATAACACCCTCTCTCCCCATGGGTGGAGGCAGCATGCGGGGAGCATCCCTTTGCCCCCTCCCTTTTTACAGAGTATTATTTTCAACCTTCCCGGGGGTTATCGCACTATGGAGGATGCCCGAGTGGCGGGGTCGGAATCACGATGTAAAAAAGAGCCTCCAGGAGCGATTGATTGTTTCTTCTGAGGATTTCTACAAAGCTGTTTCCTTGTGAAAATGCCTGTTTGGCATGTTCATTTTGTATGCCCGTTTCAAGGGGGGTTCACCATTGGCTGGCATGAAAATTTCAGTAATGATTTTCCCGTGTACTAGTAGTGTTTACAGGTCTCATGGGTGTTTTTTTCATGTCGGTGGATTTTTTTCCTGGTATTAACGATGTTAACAGGATTACGGGCAGATCCTTTCTTTTTGTCCTTCCCGCGAAGTTTTTTTATGAACTTCCCTCAGTCCATTGATGTAATCCTGGTAGCTGGCAGTACAGGGAAAGAAGGATCACTTGATATGTTTTTTTGTGAATCGAGAGATCGGAACAGGGACCGGTTCGAACCCGATCACCAGGAACCGGAGGTCAATACTATAGGTTCATCGCTGTTTCATGTGGGTAAGACAGGTTACTAAAATTTTGTTTGTGATGATCCCCCGCCTCAGGACCTCTACGAGGCACGGCGGGGCAAGGAGGTTTTAATATTTGTTGTCACTAAAACCGCCGCGGCGGCGTCCGTTTGTGGGGCGGCGTCGTTCATCGTATTCGGGGGTATGGGGGTATCAGCCCCCATCTTGATAATCTACCCAATACATGCGTTACCCATTCGATTTAGCCAAGAGCCATACTATAGGGAATCAGCCGGAGATCTTCACTACGTATTGGCGTATCGAGTATTCTTTACTTCTTTTGGCAGGTTAAGAGTAAAGGTACTCCCGGCGTTTAAGGCACTCTTTACCGTGATGTCGCCGCCATGCATCTGCATAATCTTCTTTGCTATTGACAGCGAGAGCCCGATGCGATCATACCTGCGGGAGAGTTTCGCTGCATCCGCGAGTTGGAATGGCTCAAAAATTGATGAAAATGCACTCTCGGAGATTCCGGCTCCGTTATCACTGACGGAGATGTAGTGACAGGCATCATTGATGCCCTGACGGTAAAAGATGGAAATTTCCCGCGGCGGTTTGGAGAAGTTTATCGCATTTGAGAGGAGGGAATCAAACACTCCAAAGAGCCTGTCCATATCAGCGGTAATAATCAGGGTATCAGGAATATCAAGGGTTATCTCAGCTTGTGAGAAATATCCGCTGGTATCCAGCACACTATTCACAAGCGTTGCGAGCGGGAATGTTGAGTAACTCAGGCAGAGCCTGCCACTTTCGAGTACTGAGAGCTCAAGCATCTGGTTGATAATCTGGCGCTCCCGGTCAACGCTCACGAGACAGCGCTCAAGAATCTTTTTTGTGTCGTCAAGGATACCATATTCATGAGGGTCCTGTATAAGTAAGTTGAGGTAACCAAGGATTGGCTGGAGCGGTGTGCGCAGTTCATGGGCAACCGTAATGATAATCCCCCGTCGTTGTTCGTTGTCGAGCTGGATCTTGTCTTCGAGCCGCTGTTTCTCGGAGATATCTACCAGATTAACCAGGGTTGCCGGTTCACCGGAACACAGGATTGGTATTGTGAAGAGCATGGCCACCCGCTTATCGCCGGATTTTGTGACAAACCGGAATTCGGCCCGGTCTGCCCGGGGAGTCTCCCCGGTCATGAATTTTGAAAACGTGTGGAACTCTTCATGATCTGAGGCATCAACAAAGAAGATGAGGTTTTTTCCGGTAATTTCCGTATCTGTGTACCCGGAAAAACTGACAAAAGCCGGGTTTGCATACAAGATACTGTCGTTTTTGATAACCAGGATGCTGGTTGGTGATTTTTCAGTGAGTTGCCGGTATTCCATCATCACAGCACTCCCGGAGTGGTCAACCCGGCAATGGTCTCCCTTGTTTGATGCACAGTATTTGGGTAAATCCAACCGATCTTTCTGTCCATCATAGTATTAACGCCATTTGAACTTCTTGTTATTTAAGACATATATCTCTGAAAAATATTAAAAAAACATACCGGGAACACAAGGATATATCCTGAATTTTGTTATTGCAGGAGCAAAATTTCAGGTACAATTATGTATCTGCCCGTGTGTTCAATTCCTGTGCTTCTCTTGCGGGATTTTCATGAAGTCTTCAGAGCATGTTTTTTTGGGCTCTGGAGAAATGCTTGAGAAAAATTACATCATAACGCTCCTGGGGGCTTTTAGTTTCACCTGCGCCCCCTGTACCTGGGCATCCCCCCACATTGCGATTACCTCTCATAAGGTTAACCAGATTGTGTAAATGGGGTCAAGGGTATACACCTCTTGGACTGCATCCCCCTCTGGGGGAGAGAGGGGGTCACCTTCGTATTTTTTTAAGTTAACAAAAAAATGAACAAAATCAGGTTTTCTCCAGAGCATGTTTTTTTGTTTTTTTTAAAAAGGAGAGATCAGTGGATTGAAATAACAGGGCGGGTAAAAACGGTACGCTATGCGCCCGAACGTTGTTATCAACATTGCAATGAGTGCTGATGGCAAGATCTCCACCCGGGAGCGCCGACAGGTTAAGATATCGGGTGCGCAGGACTTTACCCGTGTTGATCGGCTTAAAGCCGGGTGTGATGCGATCATGGTAGGTATCGGTACCGTTCTCGCTGATGATCCTTCGCTCACCGTGAAATCTGAAGAGTGCCGACAATATCGTAAAAAACAGGGTTGGGGCGACCATCCCCTCCGGATTGTAGTAGACAGTTCCGGCAAAACTCCTCCCGATGCATCGATCCTGCATAAGGGTGAGGGAACACGAGTGGTTGCGGTATCAGAAAGAGCTGATGCAACAAAGATCTCCCTGCTGGAAAAAAAAGCCACCATAATCGTAGCCGGCAAGGATGAAGTAGATCTTGCAGTCCTCATGGATGAACTTGGATCTATGGGCGTCCATCGTTTGATGGTGGAAGGGGGCGGGACGCTGATCGCAGGACTGATGAAGGCAGGTCTTGTCAACGAGATTTACACGTATATCGGCAACATTATCATCGGGGGGAAGGCTGCTCCTACAATTGCTGACGGGGAAGGCTTCATTAAGGAATCAGCATTCATCCGGCTCACGCTCCTGGAGGCAGACCGGATCGACAATGGCATCCTCCTGCACTGGAAAGTTGAGAATCCTGGCCAGAAGAAAGAATGAATTTGGTTCTTTGCAGTTTCATGCGGGTAAGATATGTTACTAAAAATTTGTTTGTGATATTTCCCCGCTTCAGGGCCTCTCCGAGGCACGGCGGGGCAAGGAGGTTTCAACATTTTTAGTACCTAAAACCGCCGTGGGGGCGTCCGTTTGTGGGGCGGCGGCGTTCAATAGTATTTTGGGGGATGGGGCATCAGCCAACATCTTTTTTACTCTACTCAATTCATGCATGCCCCATTCAAAACAGCGAAGATCCATAATTATTTGTAATAATTACCCATTTAACTCCAGATTGTTGCGTCCAGATGGCTTTTTCCCTCAGCTTGCTCCCGTCACTATGGCGCTCTCAATTGCGATTAGCCCGGAACAGGTAATACTACACTATCGTAACCCGAACTACCACATGATCAAAATTGTGTGTCTCATCGTTTTCAACATTTTTCCTACCGCTTGTCAAATGTCATAGTCCCGTGAAAATATCAAATTTTATCAGGCTTGTCAGAACAGGTGAATGCCAAGGCTCATCACCCATCACTAAAAACACTGTCCTACGTACATTCCGGTCATCATTCTTGCGGCCGTCTTCCTGCTCATCGCGATTCGGCAGGTTGGGAGATATAATCTCAAAATCTGGCAGATCATGCTTGGAGGAGCACTGGCAGTCCTCATCAGCGGGCAGGTGTCTCTTCCCGACGCCGTCGGGGCGATCAATATCGATGTCATGCTCTTTTTGTCTGGCATGTTTATCGTTGGCGAAGCTCTCGTGGAGAGTGGCTACCTCTCAACACTTTCCTGCCGCTTCTTTTCCCGTGCCCGGACCCCTGAGCAGATGATTTTGTTCATACTATTTGGCATGGGTTTTCTTTCTGCACTCCTGATGAATGATACTCTTGCGATTATCGGGACACCCTTAGTGCTCGGGCTTGCCGCAAAGTTCCGCTTCTCCAAAAAACTGATGCTCCTCTCGCTTGCCATCGCAGTCACGACCGGCAGTGTCATGAGCCCGATCGGCAACCCGCAAAACCTGCTGGTTGCGGTGAACAGCGGTATGCAGACACCATTTGTCACGTTCGGGCTGTACCTACTCCTGCCAACACTCATCAGCCTTGGTGCCGCATTTCTGGTCCTGCGTTTTTTCTTTCCTCTGGATTTTTCAGCACGGGTTCTCGTGCACGAACCTGCACCGGAGTGCGACCCGGCAAAAATCCTGCCGGTAACCTGCTCGCTGGCCATCCTCCTCATCCTTGCCAGTGCAAACATCATCGTTTCACTATCGGTTGGCACACTCCTTGTGCCGCTCCCGCTGATTGCCCTGTGTGCTGCCGTTCCGGTCCTCCTGTTCTCATCCCGGCGGTTTGAGCTGCTCAGGAATATTGACTGGCCCACGCTCGTGTTCTTTGCCGCGATGTTTGTACTGATGGAAAGTGTATGGCAGACCGGGTTCTTCCAGTCGTTTGTATCGGCACCTGCGGTATCGTCCGTCCCTGCAATTCTGGGGACAAGCGTGATCATCAGCCAGTTCATCTCCAATGTTCCCTTCGTTGCCCTGTTCCAGCCGATGATCCTGCAGGCAGGGGGAACAACTGCACAGATGATGGCACTTGCAGCGGGCAGTACGATTGCCGGCAACCTGACTATCCTTGGCGCTGCAAGCACGGTGATCATCATCCAGAATGCAGAAAAGCACGGGGAGACCGTCACGTTTTTCGAGTTTGCAAAAGTGGGTGTGCCGCTCACGATAATTCAGGTTATGGTGTACTGGGTATTCCTTGCTGTAGTGCCATAAACCGTATCTTAAAAAAATCATGTTCCGTTCAAGGCCAGTACCGTGTGCAGTCCTGCCCGCAGTGTTCCCATGGCATGAACGCAGCCGGATTCTGTTTTTGGCCGCAAAGATAATCCTGTGCCATGACTGATGAAGCATAAGGCAGGACAACCGGGTATTGCGGGTCCGGTGAAAAATTTTCCCCGGATTCAGGATCCTCACAGCAACTATCCCGGCAGGTACAACGGGTGACTGGCAGTATGGTAATCGAAACAATTCCCAAACTGGTGGGCTTCATCTACGCGCTCATCATGATCTTTGTGATCGCGTACCTCTGGTATGCAAAAAAATGGAACAGGAAGACAGGCTTGCTGCTTCTTGCTATCTCGGCGCTGATGGGTTTTTTGGTCTTTGCCCCGGTAGCCCCCTACCAGTTCCAGCAGATCGTGCTTGGCAATGCGCAGGAAACCGGAGGCTCTCTTATTGCCGGTGTTGCCGGGCTGCTGGTGATTCTCATCCTCTCACTCCTGCTGGGCAGGTTCTTCTGCGGGTATCTCTGCCCGGTCGGAACCGTACAGGAGATTGCCTATCATACCCCGGTCCCCAAAATTAACCCACAGCAGCGGAATACGCTGATGGTTGTACGAGCAGCATTTTTCATAGTTTTTCTTGCGGCTGCCTTCCTGTTCTCAGCAAGCCTGCTTGCCTTGTTCGGGATTAAGGATTTTTTCTACCTTTCATTGACTACCGGCAGCGTTGTGTTCGCTGCCATCGTGATAGTATCATTCTTTTTCTACCGTCCCTTCTGCCGGGTGTTCTGCCCGTACGGGTTTCTGCTTGCACTGGCAGCCGCTAAAAGCCGGTGTAAGATTGAGCGTACCGATGCCTGCATTGAATGTAAAAAATGCGAAACGATCTGTCCGACCGGTGAGTCGAAGCGGGGTGATAGTAAGGCAGAGTGTTATCTTTGCGGGCGGTGCATCGAAGAGTGCCCAAAAGACGCGCTCGTCTATCGCAGGATTTCCCCCCCGGGAAAAAAGCAAGGGATGTAAACATCGTGCACCAATATCACTCTAGGGTGGGTTATGGTGGAATACAAACTGGAAAAAACTGATAAACCCGATAAGAAACGCGAAGAACTGAAAGGCAAAGTCCTGCACCTCAGGGACCTCGTGAACTATAACGAAGGCACGGTCGCAAGCCGGATGATCATCTCGCGCAAGGCGGGAAATATCACTATTTTCTCGTTTGACGAAAACGAGGGACTCTCGGAGCATACCTCACCGTTTGATGCCGTCGTAACTATCCTCGAAGGGGAGTGCGAGGTATGGGTAGCGGGCGAGACCTTCCCGATGAAGGAAGGAGACACGATCATCTTCCCGGCCAACGTTCCCCATGCCCTGTCCGCGATCACGAAGTTCAAGATGTCGCTGACGATGATCAAAGAGTGAGTGAAAAAATGGGCGGGGGTTGACAAAGACGGGTGCTATTGTTCGATCTGCGGGGGGATCCTCCCGGACAAGATCACGACAAAGCGGGTGCTCATCGATGGCAAAGAGAGGGCATTGACCACCTGGACTGGATCTTTGCAGATGTGAAAAAATTCAAACTGGCCGATGACGCTGTCCTTACGGACGAGATCATGAAAAGGGTAAAAAAATTCAATTACGTGCCGGCGAAAAAGGCTGGTGAGTACGCAGTGGCGTTGCTTGCGGAATATAAGAAAAAGCGATCCTGATGGGTATAATGCAGCATTCAGGCATCATCCGTGAGAAGATGTCCGATACGGGTACTACCACCCGCTTCCGTTGCCGGTTCTCGTATGCGTATATAATCCGGGGAACTTCAGAAAAACACTCTTAAAAAAAATCATTTTCGCATAGTGTCTCCCATCTGCCGGCTTTTTCCAAAAGGGAAAACTGCAGAATACCCAAGGGCCCCTCCAGCACCATCAGGCTTGCATTGATATCCTTTTTATCGATCCTGTTCATACGTTGTGCATATACCCGGAATGAGTGATACCCTATGAAAATCACGGATGTAGCAAAAGTCCTGTCAGGACCCAACCCTCACCATGTGGACGCGCGCAGGATATATGAA
>DATKZP010000058.1:0-16108 GCA_035527915.1 Methanoregula sp.
TGCAATGAGAGCCGTCACCGATAACAATAAGAAGGTTGATGTTCGGGGGCCGGTGTTTTTGTCCGTGCGATCTACCGTGCAGGAATAATTTTTTCCTTTTTATCCGGCTGTTAATGTCAATCTTCAAGCTATAGTGTTAGAAATAGATAACATTAATAATCAGGATGTTAGAAATATATAACAAAGGATGTGATGGAAATGAAACAAAGAAACCTCTATCGTATCATTATCGGCGTGCTGATGGTTGTCAGCGGTCTCGTATCCATGATAATGACATCCGGTGAAGCGGTAGCCGGGACTATCCTTCTCGCAGCAGGAATTACCTTTCTTCTCACCGGTATTATCCGGCAAAAAAAGTTTGGTGACGGGCCTGAATCTGACGAGCGATCAAAAAAGATTGGTGCCTATGGTCTCTCCTATGCCTGGCTGACTGGACTCTTCTTCATGTTCGGCCTGTTCTGGCTGGATTACCTGAATATCGTAAGGCTTGGGACGGTGATTGCACTCGCTCTCTCCATTGTTGTACTCGCACTCTCAGCTGTGCTCTATCAGACATATCTCTTCCGGAAAGGAGATGTGAAGTAATGGTGACAACAATCCACCGGAACGTGTTAATCGGGATTTTTTTTATTGCAGCCGGTCTTTTTCTTATCCTGATCCGTGGCTGGATGCCTCAGCAAATTATACTAGTCTCCAGCAGCATAGTTGCAACAGGCATTCTCTTTGTGGCAATTTCCGCATTACAACTAAAGGGTGTCAGTGAAAAGCCGGATATAATAGATGAACGAATTCTGAAAATCCGGGCTCATACATTCATGAAAGCGTATTTATTTTCTTTCACGATTGTCTGCGTTCTGGGCATCCTTGATTTTTCAGAATTATTGGTTATGAATTCCCGAACAGTAATTGTGATACTATTCTTTACCATGGGACTGAGTTCTTTTCTGTTGTCATGGTATTACAACAGGCAGGCGGATATCTGTGAGGGATAGAAGTTTCGGAGATTCCTGATGATCACCCGGATCAAGGAATACCGCTCCCGCCTGGGCCTCACACAGGATGACCTCGCCAGAAAAGTCGGCGTGCGACGGGAAACAGTCGTCTTTCTGGAGCAGGGGAAATATAACCCCTCCCTCAGGCTCGCCCATGATGTTGCCCGGGCCCTGCACGCGGGTATAGATGACCTGTTCATCTTTGAAGACGATGAGCCGGAGCCTGAGAGTCCGGAACAACGCGTAATACTTATAGATTAACAATTCCTGATTATGGAAAAGCCTGCCCGGATTCGGCGGAAATGACAGGACATTCACTTTTTTCCGTACAGGAACACAGGTCGCTGAGGATCAGTACAGCAGCCTCCTTATCGAGCGGCTGGTTATCATTCCCGCATTTGGGCGAGTAGATGCAGGACGGGCATCCCTCATCGCACCCGCAGTCCCGTACCAGTTCATGCGCAGTCGAAAACAAGTCAGGAAGAATCTCGTAGGCTTTCTCGGCGAGTCCGATCCCTCCCTCGTAACCATCATATACAAAAACCACAGGTTCGCAATTCTCACCAAACGCCGGGGATGATAATCCCCCGATATCCCATCGGTCACACATTACATGCAATGGCATGAGAGCGATGATCGTGTGTTCGGCGCCATGCAGCCCTCCGGCGAGGTCGAGATTTGAACGGACAATGCATTGTTCGGTATCCGGTGCGGGTATAAAACAGAATGCCTTTGTCCTGAAGGTAATCGGTGGCAGATCAAGCGGTTCCACACCAATGATGGTGTCTTTACGTTTGATCTTGTAGCCGGTATACTGTTCAGTCACTTCCACTTCGCCAAATGCGCACCGTGCACCATGTATCATCCGTGTCTCCAGGATCTCAATAATGGAGAGATCAACCTTTTTGAGGGGTTGCGTATAGTAATCCACGTCGGTCTCTGTCACCCTTATGGTGTGCTTCTCCAGGTCCATTTCGCTGACCACATACGTCTCTCCCTGGTGCAGCATGATCGCCCCGGTATGTGCCTCACGGTATGCCTGCGTCCGGTCCATCGTCTCGAGCAGCCGGCCATGGCACAGGATCCGGAATGTTGAACCGGGAATGCCATCAAGCCTCACTGCATCCGCAGCCCTGCCCCGCCCGGAATATACCCACCCGCGGCTTGTTTTCCTGATAAGATCAGTCGATACAAGCTCCGAAAGGAGCTCGGTAAAAGATTCCCCGAAATACTCCCGGTCCTGGTCCTCATGCAGGGGCAGCTCGGCAGCAGCGCAGAGCAGGTGACCGGAAACAATATAGGGATTTTTTGTATCGATAATCGCATGCTCGTGCGAGCGGCTGAAAAAATGGTGGGGGTGACGCATGAAATACTGGTCGAGCGGGTTTGCCATTGCAACGAGAATTGCAAGTGAATCGCCCCCTTTTCTGCCTGCCCGGCCTGCCTGCTGACGGGTTGACATCATGGTTCCGGGATACCCGGCAATGATAACGGCATCCAGAGACCCGACATCGATCCCGAGTTCAAGTGCATTGGTTGACACAACACCCTTCAGGAAGCCTTCTTTCAGCTGGCGTTCGATAAAACGCCGCTCTTCCGGCAGGTAGCCGGCCCGGTAGGCTGATATCGATTCTGCGAGACGTGCGGACGAACGACGTGCATCCTCACGTGCCCAGAGCGTCACCAGTTCTGCCATTTTCCGGGAGCCGGTGAAACAGAGTGTCTGGAGATTATCTTTCACGCAGGAGACAAGAAGATCCTTTGTCTCCTGGTACGTGGAGCGTTCACCGATA
Source organism: Methanoregula sp. (assembly GCA_035527915.1). Lineage (GTDB taxonomy): Archaea > Halobacteriota > Methanomicrobia > Methanomicrobiales > Methanospirillaceae > Methanoregula. Next base: position 2,786 of record DATKZP010000058.1, read on the forward strand.
CCATTGTAAAACGGGTTGTAGAGGACAAAATGTTTCCTGCCATGCGGAGAACCGTCCTCATCCACGAGCTCAAACGGTAGTCCCGTAAGCCTGCCAGCAAACTCGAGCGGATTAGCCAGGGTTGCAGTCGAGAGGATGAACTGCGGCGCTGAACCATAATGATGGCACAGGCGCACGAGCCTCCGGAGTAATAATGCGATATGGGATCCAAAAACGCCCCGGTACCGGTGCGCCTCATCGATCACAATAAATTGCAGGTTGGAAAAGAACGGGCGCCACTTCGCGTGCCACGAGAGCACCTGGTGAAGTTCATGCGGGTTGGAGATGACAATCCGGGAGTTCTCACGAACCGCTGCCCGTTTTGACTGGGGGGTGTCGCCATCGTAGATCGCCGGCCGGGCTGATATACCGGTGAACTGCGCCATCTGTTCAAGGGTGGCGAATTGATCGTTGGAAAGCGCTTTGGTCGGGTACAGGTACAGTGCACGTGCCTCCGTGTCTGATTCAAGCCTCTCGAACACCGGAAGATTGAAAGCAAGAGTTTTACCACTGGCAGTAGGTGTGGTGATAATCACGTTTTTCCCGGTTCGTATGCGGTTGATAGCTTCGCACTGGTGAGAATAGAGGCGAATCCGGTGCTGGGTGAGATACGACGCAAGGGTATCTTCAAGAGGAACTTCAAGTGTTCCGAATTGGGGGGGTTCCGGTTCGCTTATCTCCGTGTGCACCACCCGGTTCCGGTACACCGGGTTCACGCCAAGAAGCCGGATAACATCAGCGACAGCCATAGCACTCCCCCAGGAGGTGGAAAAAGAGCAGGGCGAGAGATATCACATCCTGCTTATTGTGCTCGATTATCGGGACGAGCGGGCCACAATTTCCTGTCCGCAGGTAGACTTCGTAGAATTCCGGTACCATCTGCCCGGGAATATCGTCTTCGCGGTTGATGCCCAGAATCTCTGTTTCCAGTGCGGTCAGGCGCAGGGAGGGGAGATGATCCTTCCATCTCCTGCGGCTGAAATGGAGTACATCGAAGTGGGGTATTCTTGCCAGAGAACCCATACCATAGTAGGCAAGCCGATCTGAAAGATAGGGAACATCAAATGATTTGCCGTTGAAGGTTACCAGTGCCGGGCAATCGCCGGACATGTGATCGAGTGTTGCCATGAGTGCAGCCTGTTCCTCATCGATATCACGTAGCAGGTACTGGTCGACGGTAAGGGTGCTATTCTCGATTGTACCAACGCCAAAGAGGATAACCGGGCGGGAAAAAAGCCCGAGTGTTTCAATATCAAGAAAAACATAATCTTCCGGTTCGTGAAGTCCTGCCGTCCCAAGAACACAAGGATGGGATTTTGCATGTCTGCAGCCGATTAAATCCATAATTTCTGCAGAATTGCCGCAATACAGGCATGTGAGTACATCATGGGCATATGACCGGAACTTCGGGTGCTGCATAAGATCCGGTAATGTCCGGTACCCTTTTGCCCTCAGCCGGGCTTGTGTCTTTGACCCGATACCATGCACAAGCGTAAGGTCTTTTAAGATTTCAGACCTGAACCGATCAAGATCGAGCGAAGGTATTTTGAGAGATTGCCGGCTTTTTAAGGAAAAACAGACCCCGCATTCATTGAAAATTTCGGTGCCCGAAAAGACGTTATCGAACGGGACGTTCCGGTACTTCTCAACCAATACATCAAGCTGGTGGCGCGCCAGTTCATAATCCGATGAAAAAACAATATTATTGGAAAAACCGGCCCCAAAAACATTCCCGTCACGGACAACTTCGTATTCCCGCATCGTTTTCATGCGCTGCTGCCAGAGGGCACCAATCCGTGCAGGGGCATGTGTGGTTGACATCGTCTGAATACAAAAACGGCGTCCGGGAGTTAAACATCCTGCCGCGGGGGGTGAAAGTAAAGTGAACCTCCAGGGCAAAGGAATACAGCTGGCTCCGGCGTAAGACCGGTAACCCGGATACAGGATCCCTGTTTCCCTACTTAGCCACGGTCTTTAAGGAGCATAAGGAGACCTTTAATTGTTATTCGAAGAGTATCTCTGCTTACCTGGGATGATCCTAAAAAAATACCAGGCTTGCAGACGCTCACTGGTGCCGCAGGTGGGTTCAACTTTAAAAAATCCATTCCTGATCGTCTTATGGGGAAAGAATCTTCCCGATACACAGTAAGAATTTGGTACTACGGGATACAAAACTGCATCCTGCCGCGATCCGGCAATGCTACAGGAAAGGGCTGAAATGAAAGACATTAAGGGTTTTCTCATCGATCTTGATGGGGTTCTGTATCTGGGAGAAAAGGCTATCAAAGGGGCCAAAGAATCCATTGATCTCCTCAGGGACAGAAAATATACGTTCAGGTTTGTTTCCAACACCACCCGCAAATGCCGGAATACCATCGCAGGGCAGTTGTTATCCATGGGGTTTGATATTCCCGTTGAGTATATTTTCACACCCCCCCTCGCTGCAGTTGCCTTTCTGAAAAATGCCGGTAAACACCAGTGTTACCTTCTTACAACAGGAGATGTGTACCGGGACTTTGAGCAGGAATGTTTCTGCGACACCGGTACCATGGTCGATTTCGTTATCATTGGTGATGCTGGTGACAAACTTACCTATGACAGCCTGAATACCGCATTCCGTCACCTCATGAACGGTGCGGACCTGATTGCACTGGAGAAGGACCGGTACTGGATGGCACCGTGCGGTCTTTCCCTCTCTGCGGGTCCTTTTGTTCAGGCGCTTGAATTTGCGACCGGCAAAACAGCGATAATCGTCGGAAAACCCTCAAAAACGTTCTTTGAACTTGCCCTCCGTGATATGGGACTTCGTGCCGATCAGGTAGCAATGATCGGCGATGATATTCTTACTGATATTGGAGGGGCCCGTTCAATGGGTATGCAGGGGATTCTTGTCCGGACAGGAAAATACCGGAAAGCCGCAGTGGACACCGCAGTGGTCAAACCCAGCTGTATTATTGACTCCATTGCACAGTTACGGGATATTTTGTAATACGTCAGACAACCATTACAGGTCCAATAAAGATAATAGGCAAAAGAATCAGAAACCCTGTCACTTTTTTAGTATCTTGAAAAGCGTTTAATGCAGTAATCAACATATTCTAAACGATTGTTCTATGCTGCATATTGAAGACCTGCATGTCAAGGTTGGCGATAAAGATGTGTTGCACGACATAAATCTCCACATCGATGAAGGGGAAACCCATGTACTGCTCGGCCCCAACGGATCGGGTAAAACCACCCTCCTCATGACCATAATGGGATTTGCCAACTATACAATAACCGACGGGAAAATCATCTTCAAAGGGGAAGATGTGACAAAGATTAAAGCTCATGAACGGGCGAAGCGGGGGATTGGCATGCTCTTCCAGCGTCCGCCCACCATATCCGGATTAAAACTTGGCAAAATGCTCACCGCCATATCCCGGACCAAGAAAGAAAACATTCCTGACCTTGCCAAATCCGTTAACATGGACAAATTCCTGGAGCGTGACATCAACAAAGGATTCTCCGGGGGGGAGATCAAACGCAGTGAGGTACTGCAGCTGATGATCCAGAACCCGGACTTTGTCATGCTCGATGAGCCGGAAAGCGGAGTTGACCTTGAAAATATCTCGCTTATCGGAAATGCAATCGGCTCACTTCTTGAAAAAGATCAACACCTTATCAAGCGCAAAAAAAGCGGGCTTGTTATCACTCACACCGGTTATATCCTTGATTATCTGGATGCTGACAAGGGGCATGTGATGTGTGAAGGGGAGATCAAATGTCATGGCAATCCCCGGGAGATTTTAAAGGACATTAAACAACGCGGGTACAAGGAGTGTCTCGAATGCCGTCACCAGTAAAAATCCCCGAACTTTCAAAATCTGATCAGGATCGCGTAACTCAAGTAGGTATGGACCTTGCCATGAAAAACCGTTGCGGCAGTTATCTCCAGATGGATCAGGACATCGTCCAGGCTGAATGCTCACAGCAGGGAATAGAAGTCCTTACCTATAAAAAGGCGATAGAGAAATATGACGGCCTGAAGGAGTATAACTGGAAGGCGGTCTCCCCGGAAAAAGATGATATCACCAGATACGTTGCAGCACAGAAGGACCCCGCTGGTTACGTCATCATTGCACACAAGGGCTCAAACAATATCCTTCCTATCCAGGCCTGTCTCTATCTCGGGCGGGAACAGATCCAGCATGTCCACAATATCATTGTTGCCGAAGAAGGCGCTGAGCTCCATATCATATCAGGGTGCACGAGCGGGGCACACGTGGGTAAAGGGGGTGCTCACTATGGCATCTCTGAATTCTATGTTAAAAAAGACGCAAAGATCAGCTTCACGATGATCCATAACTGGAGCGAGAACATCGAAGTATACCCGAGAAGCGCTTCAATCGTTGAGGAAAATGGTGTGTTTCTCTCCAACTATGTATGCATGCAGCCGGTGAAAAAAATCCAGATGTACCCGACAGCAACACTTAAAGGAGCAAACTCTGTCGCACGGTTCAGCAGCGTTGTCATATCCACGCCAGGTTCATACATGGATATCGGTTCCCGTGCCATCCTTGAAGGGAAGGGCGCAAGCGCTGAATTGATCACTCGCGCCATCACAAAGGGCGGCACTATCATTTCACGCGGTCATATCAATGGAAAAACTGCCGGAACCCGCGGGCATCTTGAATGCAAGGGACTTATCCTGAATGACGGTGTCATTTATGCAATCCCGGAAATTGAGGGATCGGTTGTCGGTACCGAGCTCTCTCACGAGGCCGCTGTAGGCAAGCTCGCCCGGGATGAGATCGAATACCTGATGTCCCGGGGACTTGACGAAGAAGAAGCAACGGCAACGATTATCAGGGGATTTTTAGATGTAAAGATTGCCGGGCTGCCCGAGGCACTGCAGAGGCAGATCGATGCCTCAATTGATGTTGCGGAAAAAGCAGGATTTTAAAAACCACATACCTATGCCGCCCTATCCACGAGCCGATGAACGTTTGAGGATGGTAGAGTACCAGATTGCAGCCAGGGGCATACATGACCAGCGTGTCCTCTCAGCAATAAAAGAAGTCCCCCGTCACCTTTTTGTTCCGCCTCCCTATGATAAATCAGCATACGAAGACTGCCCGCTGCCGATAGGTAACGGCCAGACTATCTCCCAGCCCTATATAGTTGCGCTGATGACAGAACTCATGGCCCTGCAACCAACTGATAGTGTGCTTGAGATAGGGACCGGGTGTGGTTACCAGGCTGCAATACTCGCTGCACTTGTCCGACAGGTAACGACCATTGAGCGGATTCCTGAAGTTGCAGGGCTTGCAAGGGCAAACCTCGCAGCTGTCAGAATTAAGAATGTTGAAGTGATCGTGGGTGATGGAACACTAGGGTATCCACATAAGGCCCCTTATGAGGGAATCATCATCACTGCTGCGACACCATCGGTTCCCCGGCCACTTATTGAACAACTGGCTGAAGGGGGCAGGCTTGTAGCTCCCGTCGGGGGACATGACATCCAGGAGCTCATCCGGCTCAGAAAAAAGGGTGGATCTTTAAACGAGGAACACCACGGGGGAGTCAGGTTCGTTCCCCTCATAGGAGAGTGTGGATGGAGTGGGTAGACCTGTGAGAATTATCGATATCACGCGCCCGCTCTCTCAGGATATCCTCACATATCCTGGCGATACCCAGCCGGTATTCCGGCAGGAAAAACACGGGCACTACCTTATAACCGCCCTGCACCTGAGCACCCATACGGGCACTCATATCGATGCTCCCGTCCATTATCTTATACCCGGGGATACGATAGATACTATTCCCCTCTCGCATGTCATGGGAACCTGCCGGGTTCTCGATGTAACCCGTGCGGGCACCAGTATCACGGCAAACCATCTCAGGGGCCGGGTGGATGGGATTAACAGGCTCCTTTTGAAAACGTCGTTTTCCGGCACTGATCGTTTTGATGAGGATTACCCCTGCCTGACGGCAGATGCAGCGCGTCTCATCACCGGTTGTGCCATGAAATGTGTTGGCATCGATTCCCCCTCCATAGAATCCTATGAATGCGACGGGACTGTGCACCGTGAGCTGCTCAGCCGGGGATGCATTATCATTGAACTTCTCGATCTCTCAGACGTTGAAGAAGGGAACTATACCCTGGTGGCACTGCCCTTGCGCTTAACCGCGCTTGACGGTTCTCCTGCCCGGGTTGTACTCATTGATAACAATGGATGTGAATGATGGACCTTATCATCGAAACTGTCAAAAAACTCGAAACGATGATGAAAGACAGCGGCTGCGAGGACAGCGGGATTGTTCTTGATGTACGTTCAGATGCGGTAAACTGTCAGTTTGAACGCGGTGCATGCATGACTGCGTCATTTGGCGGGAGAAGTGCCGATTTTGTTACCTGGGACCCGATCAGGGCAAATACAAAGATCTCATTCATGTTCGGCACACCTCTTGATACAGCTCGGGTAAGGGGTGCTTCCGCTGCAATTGTGAATGTTGCCACGGGTTTTTTCTGTCTCTCGAGGATACTTCATGCGTGTCCCGAATCTTCGCACAATGAATGTCACAAACAACTGCTCCATGAACTGGAAGGAAAAAGGATCTTCTGTATCGGTGGCATGCCCGTTATTGAAACTGCATTCAGCAGCACTATTGTTAAAAATCCTCATGACGCTGATGTGATTCTCATAAATGGTGAAGGTATCATAGAACAGGCAACAAGTACCACGCTCCTGAACTATAAAGATACAAAGCGGATCCTGTGTCTTGGGCCTTCAACTGCTGGTATCGCCCGGCTGAACCAGCTTGAGCACTGGTGCCCTTTTGGTACGTGCTAGCATACTACCCGGGAAAAATCCGGCACCTGTAACACAGAAGAAATAATGAAGATCCATCACAAAAAAGGTAAACTCTTTTTGGCAGCGATCCAATAAACCATCATGCTTTTCGGGTCATCGGGAATACGAAGGATGTTCGATCAGGCGCTTGTCGATACGGCCTTGAGGGTTGGATCTGCGCTGGCATCCCGATCAACCGACATTCTTGTCGGCATGGACACCCGCACAACAAGTCCTCTCCTTACGCACCTGGTGATATCTGGAATTCTTGGGAGTGGAGCAACAGCACATGTTGCCGGCATTGCTCCTACACCATCTGTTGCTTACAGCACTCGTACAGTAAAAACCGGGTGTATGATCACCGCTTCCCACAATCCTGAGGAATATAACGGGTTGAAACTCTTAAACCCGGATGGTTCGTCGTTCACGCAGTCCCAGCAGGCAGAGATGGAGGAACTCATACAGATTCAGCACTGGACTGACTGGCAGCACCAGGGAAGTGAGCGTGCGATAGATCCACTCACCCCCCATAAAAATGCAATTCTGGATACGGTAAATATTAAGACCGGAACTACGGTTGTTGTTGACTGCGGAAATGGCGCAGGAAGCGTACTTACGCCTGCTCTTCTTGCCGATGCTGGTACAAAGACCATCTGTATCAACTGCAATCCATCAGGCCATTTTGCCCGCCCTTCAGAACCGCTGAAGGAGAATGTTGGTTATATTGGAGAACTGGTGAAAAAAACTGAATCTGCATGTGCAGTTGTTCATGACGGGGATGCTGACCGGATGATGGCATTTGATAACAGGGGGCGGTACATTGACGGGGACCATCTTCTCATGCTTTTTGCCCGGTATCTTGACGCAAAACAGGTAGTTACGACAAGCGACGCATCCATGATTATAGAAGAGATCGCTGATGTAAGACGTACCCCCGTCGGGGATACCTATGTATCGGAAGAACTCCTGAAATGGGGAGATTTCGGAGGTGAACCATCAGGTGCATGGATTTTTCCGCAAATCTCCTACTGTCCCGACGGCCCGCACGCTGCAGCCCTTTTCTGCGAGATCTCCACTGAATGGAACGTTGCGCAGGAGCTTGATGCAATGCCATCCTACCCGGTTCTCCGGGAATCGTTCTCCAGCAATACAGCACGGGAAACTGTCATGGCTCTTGGTGCTGCGAAGCCAACAGACGGGATCAGGATTGCTGATGAAGAGGGCTGGTGCCTGATCCGTGCAAGCGGTACAGAGCCCAAAATCCGCATCACTGCAGAGGGCAAAACTCTGCAGAAAGCAAAGGAAATTCTAAAAAAAGGACGCAGTATGATTAAGCAGGGGAAAACTGCTTAAATGTTGTAGTACGAATTTTACGTATGGAATGCGTCGTTCTCGCCGCGGGAGAAGGGAAACGGATGCGCCCTCTCACGGCGAAGCGTCCAAAGGTCATGCTCCCGCTTGCCAACCGCCCGATGATGGAGCACCTTGTTTGTGCTGCACGCGATACAGGAATCACCGATTTTGTTTTTGTTGTTGGCTATGGTGAACGGGAAATACGAAAGTATTTTGGTGATGGATCGGGATTGGGGATACATATCAGATATGCACCTCAGCGACAACAGCACGGGACTGCAGATGCGGTGCGATCTGCACGTGATCTTGTGTCGGGACCATTTCTTCTGTTGAATGGCGACATGATTTTAAAAAATACGGATATTGCAGATCTATGCAAGTGCCGTACACCCTGCATAGGCACCAGCACCACTGATCATCCAGAAGATTACGGGACGGTTATCGTTGAAAACGGCATCGTAACTTCCCTTGAAGAGAAGTCGAAATATCCGAAATCCAACCTGATCAATGCCGGTGCATATCTTTTTTCTCCGGATATTTTCGATGCTGTTGACAGGGTCAGGGTCTCAAGCCGGGGAGAACTCGAACTTACCGATGCTCTTTTTGAGTTTATTGCAAAAAAGGAGTTGTCGGCACACCCATTGTCATACTGGATGGATGTCGGGAACCCATGGGACATGCTGGATGCAAACCTCACGCTTATGGGTACCCTTCTCTCTGAACTCAAAGGGACAGTAGAGAATGGTGTAGTCCTTCGTGGTGCTGTTGTTGTCGGGGAAGGGAGTATTGTAAAATCCGGTACCTGTATCGAAGGTCCGTGCATCATAGGAAGGAATTGCCGTATCGGACCCCATGCATATATCCGGGGTGCAACCAGTATTGGTGACGATTGCCATATCGGGCACTGCACTGAAATTAAGAACTCCATCGTTATGGAGGGATCAAAGATCCCGCACTTCAACTATATCGGAGATTCTATTATTGGTACAGGATGTAATTTTGGTGCGGGCACAAAAATCGCAAATCTGCGGCATGACCATGCCAATGTCAGAGTTTGTGGAAATGATACGCGCAGGAAGAAATTCGGCGCCATTATCGGGGATGGCGTCCAGTTCGGGATCAACTGCTCTATCAACGTCGGAACAATAATTGGGAGCAATGCACAGTTTGCACCCGGCTCGTATATTGCCGGGTGTATCGGGGAGAACGCAGTTATCCGGTAGGTGAAAGTATGCAGGCAGTTATATTAGCAGCAGGAGAAGGGAAAAGGGTTCGTCCGTTAACCAGAAGCAGACCCAAGGTGATGATTCCGGTAGCAAACCGTCCGATTATTGAATACGTGATTGAAGCACTGGAGAAAAACGGGATCCGTGAAATAATTGTCGTAGTCGGTTACCGGAAAGAACAGGTGACGCGATATTTAAACCAACTCGATGTGCCTATTGAAGTAGTGATCCAGAAAAAACAGCTGGGTACTGCTCATGCGCTCAAATGCGCAGAATCGCATATTACGGGCGATTTTCTCCTCCTGCCCGGGGATAATTATATTGACGCCCATTCGATTGGACGAATAAAAGAGATTAAAAATGCAATACTGGTTAAAGAGCATCCCAACCCATCTAACTTTGGGGTAGTGCTGTTAAAGGATGGATTCGTGACCCGGATTATCGAGAAACCCGAGCATTCACCAAGTTTCATGGTGAGCACCGGTATTTATTCGCTGACAAAAGAATTTTTTTCATATATCAGCGAAAACAACATTACTGACGCCGTCTCCCTGATGCTCACTTCGGGTGAACGCTTAAAGGCAGTAATAGCTGATGACTGGCATGATGCCATCTATCCCTGGGATATCCTGAAGATGAATAAGCACCTGTTAAAAAATCTGCCTGAAGCACGTGAAGGCTCAACAAGCCGGCAGACCACAATCCAGGGTGCAGTCAGGATCGGAAAAGGCACAACGATAGGTCCCAACACCGTTATATCAGGGCCGGTGATTATCGGAAGTGACTGTGAGATCGGCCCCAACTGCTGCATCCTTCCCAATACGAGTCTCGGTTCACGGGTAAAGGTTGAACCCTTCACCTGCATGGGGAATTCCCTCATCATGGACGACACCTCAATTGGATCACACTCACGAATCATTGATGCGGTAACAGGCCAGGGGTGCCGGCTTTCTGACCACACAACCATAGTCACATCGGCAAGCCTGATGGATATCGAAGGAACGGTAATTAAACCGGAGTTCGGAGCGGTGCTGGGGGATCAGGTATCATCAGGACCTTTCACAATCTTTAAAAACTGCATTGTGGGGAACAATGTCTCAATTGAGGGGGGAAGACAGATCACCTCCAATATTCTGCCCGATGACTCAATGGTGATGTGACGTGTGTGGTGTCGTGGGCTATATCGGCCGCAGGGAAGCTGGCCCGATTATCGTGGAAGGACTCAAAAAACTGGAATACCGGGGATATGATTCGTTTGGGATTGCCACAATCAGCGGGATTATTGAACTTGACAAACATCAGGGACGAATATCCGATTCTTCACGATCAGTTGCTCACCTCAAAGGTAAGATCGGGATAGGACATACCCGTTGGGCAACACATGGCGTTCCAAGCGATACAAACGCCCATCCGCATATGGACTGTTCCAGCAGTATCGCAGTTGTACATAATGGAATTATCGAGAATTATGCGGAGCTGAAGCGGCAGCTGATCTCACGAGGCCACGTGTTCCGCTCTGAAACAGATACTGAGGTGGTAGCACATCTTATCGAAGAGGCATATGAATCGGAAAAGGATCTCCTTTCAGCGGTCCAGAAAGTCACTCCAAAACTCATGGGATCCTATGCTCTGCTGGTAATCGCCAGGGAAGAGAAGCGTATCATTGCAGCACGGTATGCAAGCCCGCTTGTTCTCGGGGTGGGTGACGGTGAATTTTTTGCCGCATCCGATATGATGCCCATCCTTGAACACACTGAACGGGCAATTTTTCTGGAGGATGGAGATGTTGCCAGCATTTCCCGAAAGAAGGCAGAGATTTTTCATGATGGTAAATTAATCGAACGGCCTGTCGAGCTGGTTGACTGGTCCCGGGAAGAGACCAAAAAAGGTGGGTTTGCTCACTATATGCTTAAGGAAATCTACGAACAGCCACAAGTATTCTACAATTCTATCATGGCAGTTACAGGTCAAACGCTTCCTGCAGCAGTCAGGAATGCTGAATCGGTGACGGTCATCGCATGCGGCTCTTCCTACCATGCCGGACTTGTCTTCAAGTACCTTCTTGAAACTTCCTGCGCGATCCCGGTACGGCTCGACTTTTCATCTGAATTCAAATATTTCCCCCCGCCACTTAAAGGACTCGTAATCGGGATCTCACAATCCGGGGAAACCGCTGACACCATTACTGCACTCAAACAGGCAAAGGTGCACAACTGCACAACACTCGCCATCACGAATGTGCTCGGCAGTTCAATCAGCAGGATTGCCGATTTTACCCTTTTCATGCATGCCGGGCCAGAAATCAGCGTTGCAGCAACAAAGTCATTTGTTGCGCAGCTTGCTATCCTGATGCAGATCGTAAATTTTCTTCGGGATGAAGAATTTACAGGGTCGCTTCTTAACGGGCACCGTGCGATCGAGGAAGTCCTCCTTATGGATCTGTCTGATGCTGTTGCACTCTGCAGGGATGCCCAAAGCATCTTCTATGTGGGAAGGGGCCCATTTTATGCCGTGTCTCTTGAAGGAGCACTGAAAATGAAGGAGATCTCCTATATCCATGCGGAGGGCTACGCAGCAGGGGAGTTGAAGCACGGACCATTTGCCCTGCTCTCGAAAGAAACACCGGTTATTGCCATCTGCATGCCCGGCGAGACCTATGCGGTAATGATTTCCAATATCAAAGAGATAATAGCGAGGGGGGCACCAGTTATTGCACTCGGGATGGCGGGAGATTTGGAACTGGCAGAGGTTGTAGATCTCTTTATCCCCCTGCCGGAGACCCATCCTTTTGTGCAGGTGTTAACAACTCTTGTCGTGCTACAGCTCCTTGCCTATCATACCGCAGTTGCTTTAAACCGGGATGTGGACAAACCAAGAAACCTTGCAAAGAGTGTGACTGTTGAATGACCAGATAGTGTTTAAACACCCCATGATGAATCGGTTGCACAGATACGCAATCTGATGAAAAACCGGCCTTTCTTTTCAATGAATCTTAAAAAAATAACACGTAAGAGTGATTTTGCCAATTTGAGGAGATATTCAGGAGTTTCTCCTGAAGAATTCAACCAAATTTATTAATGGTCTCAACTTAAAACCAAGTACCCAAGAAAGGTTGATTCCATGGAACGTATTGATCTTAAAAACCGCCGAACCCAACTGGTGATCGGTCTGGTCACATTATTCTCGATCTTTGCCTTGTGGCTTCGTTTGCTTCCCATGCTCAATATGGGTAACATCGACATCCTGATGATGGTGGCAAGTGATGACCCGTTGTACAACTTTCGCCAGGTCGAACAAATACTGGCGAACTTCCCGAATTATGCATGGTTTGAGCCCATGACCTTGTTTCCCACAGGACAGGCTGTTCCCTGGGGGCCCCTTTTCCCTACCATTATTGCGGTCTTTTGCCTATTGAGCGGTGCCGCAACGCGACCGGAGATCATAAGCACGGGTCTTTTGATTCCTCCCCTGATGGGGATGATTATTGTTGCAATAATGTACTTTGTTGGAAAAACCTGCGGTGACTGGAAGACCGGTCTTCTGGCATCTGGTTTTACCGCAATAGTTACCGGTCAGTTCTTTTACCGGTCCTTCTATGGGTACATGGACCACCATATTGCAGAGGTTCTTTTTTCAACCATCTTCTGCCTGTTATATATGTACGCGATCTTCTCGGAAAAAGATACAAAAATCGAGCTGAAAAACATCAGTTCATACAAAAAATCCCTCTTGTTATCAGGTCTGGCAGGCATCGCGTACCTTCTCGGTCTGTTTGTTATGCCGACAATGATCCTTTTTGCCATGATTGTCGGGATATTTACCGTCATCCAGTTTGTCGTTGATGTGTACCGAGGCAGGACAAGCGAATA
>DATKZP010000059.1:0-15305 GCA_035527915.1 Methanoregula sp.
ACGCAGACCTGGGCCAAAAAACCGGGGGTCCGGGGCAGACTTGCTCAGGATACAGATGTGACATGGTAGATCTATACGTCTGACTGTACCGGTAATCCCTTCAGACACGATATTGCCGCATACAATGCAGGAGAGAGGGGGTTACCCTCATAGCTGCCGCAGAGAATTACCCGATAACTTTGAAAAAGAGGGCTTCAACAGAGCCCTTTTTGGTAGAACTCAAGGGAAAAATTGAAAACTTCCCCCGGTTGATTACTCCATCAGAGTGGCATGTATGAAATATTTCGATGTCGACACGATTTACAAAAAAATACCGCTGGATAAAATCCCCTGGAATAGTGAGACCCCTCCGGATGCACTTGTTGAACTTGTACAGGACGGGAAAGTCCGGCCATGCAGGACCATTGATCTCGGGTGCGGTGCAGGCAACTATGCGATATACCTTGCAGGTCTCGGGTTTGAAGTAACCGGTGTCGACAGTTCTCCTGCAGCAATAAAAATCGCTGGAGACAATGCAACAAAACGGGGAGTCCGGTGCAGGTTTATTGTCGCTGATCTCCTCGGCGATCTGCATGAAGTGACCGACACGTTCGATTTTGCCTATGACTGGGAATTCCTGCATCATATATTCCCCGAAGACCGGGAGACCTATATCAAAAATGTGCATAAAATCCTCAGGCCCGAAGCAACCTACTTTTCCGTTTGTTTCAGTGAGAAAGACTCCCAGTTTGGCGGAAGTGGAAAATACCGGAAGACTCAGATAGGGACAACACTCTATTTCTCATCAGAATCCGAACTGCGGGAACTTGTTTCCCCGTATTTCACCATCCGGGAATTAAAAACCATTAAAGTCAAAGGCAGGTATGGTCCGCATTGCGCAGTCTATGTGCAGTCTGAACGGCGCTGAATTCTTTTGATGTGGTGAGTTTTACTCTACAGGGCACAAGCCCGTACTGTCTTCTGTCCGGGTTGAACACCGGCTGGCATGGAGATGAACCTGGAAGCAATGACGCAGGTCTCTTTTTTTCTTGAAAAGGTGTAGCACGCGGCTCTTTTAATCGGATACGGGACTAAAAAAACAATTTTTTTAAGAAATAATCCGGTATTACTTCTTCCTGTACTTCTTCCCGGCCGAGAATGCCTTGTCGACCTGTTTTCCCACGTCGAAATAGGTGGCCCGGGCGTATATGATGGGGTTGATCTTTGAGATATCCGGTTTCCCGTCCGTCACGCATGACGTGTCGGCATGGATCTCCACGACTTTACCGATGTGCAGCAGGTGACTCCCGCAGTCAACGGACGTGAACAGCTTGCATTCGATGTTGATCGGAGCAGTATCCCTGTTTTAAATCCAGGACAGTACTCGCAGGAAAGGATGTCCCGGTTCTCCATGGTTCTTTCCCCCTTTGGAATCCTGTCCGGGCTCAGTCTCCCTCCTTTTTGCCCGTATTGCATATACCTCCGGAGGTCTCTCCTCATCTACCGAATGCCGTTCACATGGTACAAGACTCTCCGCGATCCGCGCGGGTATTGGGTCGTCCCTGAAATAATTCCGGATCGCCCGGCGCAGGGAACCGGTTGGCATCCGTCCTGCAACCAGCCGGTGGTACTCCGGGACGTCGCTTTTTTTGTTCGCATGTATGAGTTTCATCTCAACTCCTCCTGTACGTAGTGTGCCGGGGCCTTTGATGGAATCTTTATAATCAAAGAAGAAAGAAGAGTGTATTTACCGGTAACAACTCATGAAACGAAAACTACTCATTTTCTCTGTACTTGTCCTCCTTTCTGCAGGGGTTGGCGCAGTCGCGTATGTTATCAATGACCCGCTTGTCACAGACATTTTCTCGACCTCCCTTGTACTGACTGGCACGTACTTTTTTTTCCAGATTATTATCGGCTTGTTCATTATCAGGCGGATAACGGACCTGAAAACACGGTACACTGCAAACAAGGTCATTTCGGTACTGTCAATTGTTTTCATCATCGCCATCTGCCTGCGGATCTGGGTGACCGATACTTCTTCGCTCATTGTGTCGTACGGTATCATCGGCGCCGGCCTTGCATTCGCCCTGCAGGATGTTTTCAAGAATTTTGTCGGGGGCATCCTGATCATGATCTCCAGCATATACCGGGTCGGCGACAGGATTTCCATTGACGAAAAGTTCGGGGATGTAATGGACATCGGTGTCATGAGCACGACGCTGATGGAGATACGGGGCTGGGTTTCCGGGGACCAGCCCTCCGGGCGCCTGCTCATGATACCAAACGGCCTGGTGATAAATCATCCTTTGTATAATTACACCCGTGACCATTCGTTTATCTGGGACGAGATATCCATTCCCCTGACCTATGACAGCGACTGGCGGCTGGCAAAAGATCTCATTCTTGGCATTGTTATACAGGAAACTGCTTCGATGACGATGCAGGCGGATGAAGAGATCGAACGGATCGGTGAAAAATATTACCTTCCCAAGAAAGTTGTTGAACCTTCGGCTTACATTACACTCACGGATAACTGGATCACGCTGGATGTGCGCTACGTTTCCGATGCCCGCGGCCGTCGGCTCCTCCGCACCCGGCTGAGCGAGCTGATCCTTTCAGCTATTGAAAAGGATGACAGGATTACCATTTCCTCTACAACCGTGACTGTCACAAGCGTTGTTCAGACCTCCGCTTCGCGTGAGGGCAAAAAAAATCAGCCGGATGATCATTAATAATTTTTTTAATAGTCCTCGTCCTCATCAGCTCAGGTTTTTCACAGGTTTTTCCATATCATTTAATAATCCTCCCGTCTATCTCACTGGTAGGAAACGTGGGCTGGATATGGATATGGCGGGCGAGGAGAAAGCTGCTTCTGAGGGAACAGTCATCGGATATGAACGGGAAATAAAAGCGATCTCGGAAGCCATCGAACGGTCCGGTTCCGACACACCGTCCCATATTGCCATCGTTGCAGAACCGATGGGCGGCCGCACGACCATCGTTGCCGAGATCAGGCGACTCTACGGTGAGAAGGTGTACTACCTGCCCCTGGATTTTGTCATAAAAAAGGATGCCCTCCCGGATTTCGCCTGCCTGGTCAATGATATCATCCTCATTGACAACTGCCAGTTCCTCGCGACAAGAGTTATCGGGGGATTTGATGTCCTTGATGCGTTCCTGCGCACGCAGATCACGTCAAAAAAGATCTTCATCACGACATGGAATGCCTACAGCTGGCAGTACCTTTCCTCTGTAATGTCCATTGAAGCGTATTTCCCGACTATCGTCGCCTTAGGCAAGATGGACACAGAGGTTCTTAAGCAGATTATCCTCACACGACATAAGTCCGGTGAGATACGGTTTGTAGATGAGGGGACCGCAGAGCGTTCGATTTTTTTCTCCATGATCCACCGCACGGTACGACTGCCATTTACTTCAACTGAAATTTCAGTCCCGTGGATTAAGATGAATTTTACCGTGATGCTTTCCGGGCTGCCCCGGAAAAAACGCGTACAGATCTCAATAGAAGACATAATTTTCGAAAAGATCAACCGGATATCAGATGGAAATCCTGGTGTTGCTATCCTGCTCTGGGATACGAGCCTGAAAGATAACACCATCTCCTTAAGTGCAATCACCGAGACTCCGTATTCCATCTCCCTTGACATGAATGAATCATTTATCCTTTCTGTCATTTTGTCGATGGAATCCCTGCATGCAAAGGACCTTTCCGCAATCGCGGCCGGAGAGATAGATATCGAGCGTGTGCTTTACCGCCTCGTCCAGCAGGATCTTGTCATAGATAGTGCAGGTTATTACAGCATCGCGCCGTTTGCCCTTAGACCGGTAACGGATTATCTCAGGAAAACCCGGCGGTTGTGGTAACAATGGCTGTTTCCCTGCTTCCTAATGTTACAACAGACCTCCAACTCCCGATAAAAACCATTGATGCAAACCTGGTACTGTACATCGTCCTAGTCATCGTCATTGCCTATGTTCTTACGTACCTGCTCAGTTTCATCCTCATCCGCTTTTCGGAGCGGATCGGCTGGTACCGGACATCTGTAATGATGATCATCCCCCTTTTAAAGCTCCTCATTTACGCGGGTGCTCTCTATTACATCATCATTGCTGTCATCGAACCTTCACTGACCCAGATAGTCGCGTTCTCGGGGCTCTTTGGTGCTGCTATCGGCTTTGGGTTAAAGGACCTTTTTGCCGATCTCGTGGGGGGCGTCGTGATCATCTTTGAAAAACCGTACCAGATTGGAGATAAGGTAACAATCGGCGATAAGTACGGAGAGGTAACAGATATCGGCCTCCGCTCGACGCGTATCAAGACCCCAGCCGATGAACTGGTATCGGTGCCGAACTTTACGCTCTTCAGCCAGCCGGTAACAAGCGGGAATGCCGGCGATCTGGCCATGATGATCGTAATAGATCTCTTCATTCACCCGGATTCCGATGCAGACAAGGCAATGAAGATCCTGAAAGAGGCTCTTGTTACGTCAAAGTACGTGATCATCTCAAACAAATACCCTTACACGGTGCTGCTCGAGGACTTCCCGTTCTACAAGCGTGTCCGTGCAAAAGGGTATGTCAATGACCTCCGGCTGGAGTTTGAATTCAAGTCCGAGGTCACCCGGAGAGCATGGGCAGAGTTTAAAAAGGCAGGGATCCGGCCGCCGTCATTTGTTCCCCCATCGACCGATAAAGGCGGGGAATTCCCGGTATCCCGTTGAACGAAATGGCGATGCCCCACCGCTCCTCGTCGTCTGTCATTCCGGGGTTGTTGTCTGCCCCGCCCGGCTCAGTACGTACCGGGTGCCCGGGATGCGTGAAGCGGAATGATACTGCTGGTGAGTGATCATACCCGCTTTTTAAGCAAGCTCCCTGTCCCGCACTGATGGTCCGGTTTACGTTTTTCCCACGCCTTTGACGAGTCCGGGGTTTTCATTGCACCAGCGAAATCTCGTACGCCGGGTTTTCTTAAGCACTGGTTTCGTCCGGTAAAATCATGGGACATGCACCGGACAATACACTCTGTGTGTTCTTTTGGGTTCATCCATGCAAAGCCGGGTGCCATACTGTGCCTGACCTGTTCGGGGTTCTTGTTTACCGGATGGTTGCCGATACCTGTTGGAACGGACCCTTATCCAGGAATATATACTGTGGTACAGCTGTCTGCAATCCTACTGAAGGGCTGATGGAAACGGTCAAGTGGTACACGGGCGATGTTTTGTTAAGAGATGAATTCAATGGATTATCGTTGTACCGCGCTTATTGCAGGGCTTTTTGTCGTCTTGTTCATGTGTTGTGCCGGCTGCGTATCGGAGACCGCGACCCCCGCGGGTCACACGTACTATACCGAGCAGTATCCTCCCTACAATTACGAGGAGAACGGGACGCTTAAGGGGATCGCTGTCGATCTGCTCGTTGAAATGACCGGGCGCATGGGATCGCCGGTCAAAGCGGACGCAATCCGGCTCGTCCCCTGGACGGAAGGCTACCGGGAAGCGCTCGCTGGAAACAATGTCGTGATCTTTTCCACGGTGCGGCTGCCGGAACGGGAGAACCTGTTCAAATGGGCCGGCCCGATCGTGACCGAGCGCAAGGTTCTTTTCGCACGGAGCGAAAGCAAAATTTTGATTGAAAGACCCGGCGACCTTGCAGGCTACCGCATTGGGGTCGTCACCGATGATGCCGCAATCGGCGAGCTTGCTGCTCTGGGGATAAACCCCGAAAGCCTGATCGCCGATCCCGACCCGTCAGTGGTTCTCGGCATGCTCCTTGACGGGAAGATCGATCTCTTTGCGTACGGTAAGGATGCGGGTGAATATCTTGTACGGGACCGGACGGGTGGCATCACGGCGACACAGAACGTGTACCAGCTCGGTGCATACGACCTCTACTACGCCTTTAACAACAAAACTCCCGACGCTGTCGTGCAGGAGTACCAGCAGTCTCTCGACACCCTCAAGAAAGAAACCGGACCTGACGGTTTCAGCACCTACGAGCGTATCGTTGGCAGGTATTAATCCGCTTCCGCCTTCCACGCCCTCACCTTCCTGCTCGGAGAATTCGCACCGCTCAATTACGAAGAAGACGGGGCCTTAAAAGGGCGTGGCTGGTGATCCGCAGCCGGAAGATGGCGGCCTGGATGATGCATCCTTCGTGACAGGGTATAAGGCACCCGGGCATGCAAGGCCTCAGGTACATTCTCTGTTGCGTACTTGAGTTTCTGTCCTGAAATAGTGGCATAATTTATGTCCGCATTCAGGAACGCTTTCTAAAAGCGATATAATGCCCTGTTCCGGAAATTCTTAATACTCAAAGTCCTGACCCATGAAATGAAGGTGACCGACGTGAAAGTAATCTATTCTGAGAAAGAGAAGCACCATCATCCCCAGTATGAATGGAACTTTGGAAAACTCGTTCCCTACCCGGAAAAAAACATACGGGCACAGATCATACGTGATGAGGTTATCGGGAGAGGCATGGGAGATATGGTCCAGGATGCAAAAAATTTCCCTCTCTCCCATCTCAAAGCCGTCACCAACCCGGATCTGGTGGATTATATCAAAACATGCGAAGGACTCAATGACGGTGAGTCGGTTTTTCCCCATGTCTTCCCGTACCGGGATTTCACTCCCGAATTTTCCGCTCACCCCCGGATAAACCTCAGGAAGGCCGGGTATTACTGTTTTGATGTTGGCATAGAGATTGACAAGGACACCTTTACGGCTGCAAAGGCTTCTGTTGACGTATCGCTGACCGGTGCACAGCTCATTCGCGACGGCAGGGATACCCGGGTTTTCTCCCTCTGCCGTCCGCCCGGCCACCATGCCGGGTACGAACATTTCGGGGGCTATTGCATCTTCAATAATGCCGCAGCTGCCGCACATTATCTTTCAAAAGAAGGCAACGTCGCGATCGTTGACATCGATTTCCATCATGGTAACGGCACGCAGGACATCTTCTATGAGCAGCCGGAGGTACTCTATGTCTCCCTCCATGGCAACCCTGACCGATCCTACCCGTACTTTTCCGGTTTTTCCCATGAAACCGGCGAGAAACTGGGGAAGGGATACAACGTAAACATCCCTCTTCCGGCAGGAGTTGGCGATAACGAATACCGGAAGTATCTTGACATTGCACTCCGCAAAGTCAGGAAATATAAACCATGGGCAGTAATCGTCTCACTCGGGCTTGATATCTTCATAGGCGATCCCCTGAGTGATATTGGTGTTTCGTCCCCGTTCTTTGGGGAGATGGCCGGAACATTCTGCGATCTTGGCATCCCGGTGCTTGGCATCCTGGAAGGAGGATACGATATGGCTGACCTTGCACAAAATGGTGCAAATTTCATTGAAGCGATGGCACAGGCGGAATGAGGGGGTTCGCTCCGTTTTTTCCGGATTATCTTTTCGGCGTGACCAGGTTATATCCCATATCGTACGATCTTTTCATCACCGCTTCGTCCCCGCGGACCAGACCCCGGTCGAAGAACCCGTACACCGGAAATTTCTCCCTGATCTCGTAGCCGAGAGCCTCGAGCGGTCGTGCCATGGCCTCGAGGGCAAACCCCCTTTCAGAGGGGTCTTTCTGTTCGCATACCGAGAAGACTGCAGCGGTCCTGTTCCTGTCGGAAAGCCGGCTTGAATAGTGCCGGGGTCGGTCGTCATTAAATATATAATACGGGTAGAGGCGGTCGATGAAGGTCTTCATCTGGCTGGTCACGTTGTAATTATAGGTAGGTGAACCGAGGATCAGGATGTCTGCATCCTCAACCTTCGGGTACAGCAGGTGCATGCCGTCTAAGAACTGCGAGCAGGTCAGGTCTTTTCTGCACCGCTCACAGCCGATGCAGGGAGTGATGGCATAGTCACGGAGAAATATAATCTCCGTCTCTGCCCCGGCGTTATTTGCGCCGGAAATGATCTCGTTTAAAACCAGGTCGCTGTTGCCATTTTTCCGGGGACTGCCGCTGATTCCAAGGACTTTCATACTGGATACATGTACCGGCCGGGATATGGTTTTTTTGTTACCGGGAGACTGCTCGCTCGAACCGGATCAGGAACGTGACTGCTATTTGCCAAGCGGGGTTGCATGCATTGCGGCAATGGTGATTGCAGCCCGGGTGAAATCAACCGGATATCAATGAAAGAAAAAATTTAAGCATTCCTGACAGGTAAAGAAGGTCCTGCATCCCTTATTCCGAAGCGGAATGTCAGGACCGGAGATGCCGGGGAAAAACCGACGATTTGAAAAATCAGGCCCCCTCTGTTATTTTCTTTCTCATCCGCTCCTCTTCCTCAAGGATCCACGGCATATCCGGCCTGCAGAGCCATATGACCAGCCCGAATGCCGCAAACCCTAAAAGCCCCAGCATCCACTGCGGATCCGGCCAGACATACAGTACAACCCGAAGACCGCTTCCCCATATAAAGAGAAAGAAGGCGGAGAAGAAGAAGATCACGTACCTTACCTTGCGTGATCCTTCAGCGACCACGACATACATGCCGGGCAGCGCACGCACGAGCAGGATATATACCAATACAAGAACCAGAATAGTCCCCGAAAAGAAGAGCAGCCATGGGTTTAACCCCAGTCCGTGATTGAAGTTTCCGGTATCGCCGTGAAGTGCAAACGCCCTCATCGGCATATAGGCAATCAGCTCCATCATGTTGGCGATAATAAACCAGAATATGAGGTGAAAACCCCACTTGTTCTTAAGCATTACGCCGGAAAGAAGAAGGTATAGTCCACAACTGATGAGAATGGTATGAACGACGAGCGGCATTATGCCGGTTATCGCTCCCTCGGCACCAAGCCCCGTAGCCCACAGGCGCGAATATTCAACCCCCTCATCCCAGCATGTCATGGTAAAAAAGTTGCCCCAGACAATACTAAAAGGACCTGGCATAGCACCCAGGAGATAGGCGGTTGTACTGTGAGTAAATTCATGGATGAGAATAACGATTGCCTGCAAGGAAAAAAATGTTGCCAGCATGATCAGCAAATAGACAATGGCACTTCTGAAATCCTGATATTTGGTTTTCATTATTGTACAATTTTCGTAAATCGGCTTAAATGTCTGCAATTTATTCCAATACCCCCTCTTGAACGGCATATTCCTGCTGATATGGTGCACTGCAGCATTTGGCAATATTCATAGTCGGGCACCGGCAATACGAATTCTATGAAGTCAAATCGTATTGCGTTGATTATCCTTATCCTGGCGATATTTGTCGCGGTGGCGGGATGCACCGGCCCGTCGGGCGATACGCAGATCGCCAAAATGGAGGCAGTCGCAGCACAGCTCACCACATCTATTGACGCGGGTCTTGAAGATCTCAAAACAGGGATCAAGAACAACTCCCGGGCCCTCTCGACAGTGGGCCTCGCGGGCGGGGAAACAGAGGAGATCCTGGCCGAAAACCTCCGGCACCATCCATGGGCGTTCTCTTCACTAGTCATCTCCAAAGAGGGGGTCGTCATGACCACGGTGCCTGAAAACTACGCTGAGATTGTCGGGATGGATTTGAGCTGGCAGCCGCAGGTCCAAAAGGCGAACGCGGAACGGGTGCCGATCGTCAGCGGAGTCTTCCTGATGGCGGAAGGGTTCACCGGGATCTCGCAGAGTTACCCCGTCTTTTCCTCATCCGGGGAGTATCTCGGCTATACCGATATTACCTATGCGCCAGATGCCTTCCTTGGCAGGCAGATCCGGCCGGTGACCGATGGGATGGCGTATGATGTCTGGGTGGCGCAGACGGACGGGACCGTGATCTACGACACCACGAAAGAGGAGATTGGCAAAAATCTCTTTTCCGACCCTGCTTATGCAGATCCTGCCCTGCAGGAGATATTTACCCGGATCGTGCAGGATCCGTCTGGTTCAGGGAAATACATGTTCTGGGACCGGGACTGGAACAGGAACGTCACCAAGACAGCGGTCTGGGACACTGCTGGGATCGACGGCGCCAGGTGGCGGGTAGTCGTCACCAGCGCCGGCAGTGAAGTCGGAGAGAAAATCGCCGGGGTGGCATCGCCCGTAGCGGGGACGACCGATGCCCGTTATGCAAATCTCACCGGTTTAGTAAAGGATGCCGCCGCATATGCAGGGGAACACGGGAAGGAGGCCGCATTATCAGAGTTCAATAACCCGGATGGAGCGTTCATCAACGGAGAACTCTACGTGTTCGCGTATGAGATGGACGGGACCGTCATCGCGCTGCCCTACCAGCAGGGTCTGCTCGGGACCGTCCGGACCGGGATTTCCGATTCCAACGGGGTTGAATTCATTGAGGGGCTGATCGAGGTCGCCGGGGAAGGCGGCGGCTCACTCTACTACATCTACCCGAATCCTGAAGACAACTACCGGGAGGAGTTCAAGCTCTCCTATGTCATACCGGTCGATGATGAATGGTTCGTCGGGTCGGGGATCTATCTGCCCGAACTCCCCGCCGGGTTCAATGATACGGAACGGGACGAGCTCGTCGAACGGGTGAAGCATGCCCGCGATTATGCACAGGCGTACGGAGCACACCAGGCGGTATCTGACTTCAATGATCCCGAAGGTGTTTTTGCAGACGGGAGCCGGTATATCTTTGCCTATGGCTACAACGGAACCACGCTCTCACTCCCGTTCCAGCCTGAACTGATCGGTTCGAACCGGCTGGATTTCTCCGACACCTACGGGGTAAAAATTCTCAAATGGGAGATCTCCACCGCAAGGCACGGGGGAGGGTTTGTATACGTGCAATACCTCAATCCGGATACCGGCGCTGTTGGGCTGAAGCTCTGCTATGTCGCACCGGTTGACGGCGAATGGTTCGTGGGATCCGGCATCTATACTGAGCGGCTATGAGTGCCGGGTGGCACACATTTTTAAAAAGAACAGGAATTGTCACGAATACCACATTTTTCGGATTGAACGCGTCTGAAAAGATGGAATCCTGTGATCTGGCTGCATCATCCCCCGGACGCCCTGACCCGTCGGGTGCAAAAGAGCAGGGGCCACGGATTCCTGATTTTCGCAAAGCGGGGTATTGTTATCCCCGTTATCACGCAACCCGGGTCATAACCGGCACGATAATCAGCACCGGCGGGATCACGGAGCGGCACATCGGGACGATCCAGCGGACCAGCCGGTTTTTTGACCTGATTTCAGATTCGATGGTCGACCGGTCGACGTACCAGCTGAATGCAGGGGAGGTCAGGATGCCAGTACGGCCCGCGGATTTATCCGGATAAAGAACTCCAGGATGTTGTCGGCCTTGCCTACGTGAACAGGACGGTATATACGACACCGGGCAATGAACTCAATCTCATCAAAAAGACCCAGCGGACGAATGAAACCCCGTTCATCAGCGGGATCATCGAAGGGTGTGACCCCATCCAAGCCATGGACCTCACCCCCCGGATCTAAAAGACCGGCAGATAAAAATCTTTTTTTACACCGTGAATTCTCATACGTTTCTCGCCTCATACGATGCCGGAAATACCCCTGAGGTGCAAAGAGTCTGTAGTCTGATGTAACGTGATATGGGTAAAGGACCCATTTCCACTCTCAAAAAAAACCATGTATGTCGTCGTGGTTTGTGCATGGCTGGCATGTTTCATGGTGTGTGGCATGTTCATTTTCTATTCCTCTGATACAATTTGAAATTTCTCGCCAGGTGTCGGAAATGCGTATAATTTCAGCCTGATTTGTGGCCTATAAAAAAATCTGGATTTTTAACGAAACCTATATTGGCACAAACAACACCCATCACGGTAACCAGGTGGGATTACACTTGGGCAAAAAAAAAGAGGAGGTAGACAAATGGTACGACGTTTTCACAGATCAATCTATGATGAACTCGATGAACTCAGAGCATCCATGGACTACCTGTACCAGCTTGCTCTTGAACCAGTTGATGATCCACTATTGCCTGAAGGAGATAACCCCGACATCGTCTGCCAGTACCTGCATAACCTGAACGCGGAAGTCGCAGAGTATGATGATGAAGTAACGGTCACAGTTGAGACTGGCCCGGGAATCGGAAATTCAAAAATATCCGTTGGCCTGTTCAACAATACCACCCTGAAAGTCACCTGCGATCGAGAGGATGAAAGGATGGGGGACAATGAAGGGGATTGCCCGCGTGAACGGAGATCTTTTTCCCTACACTATGTAATCCCGCTTCCCGGTCAGGTGATAAGTTATGGGGCAAAATTGACCTTTAGAAATGGCGTGCTCGATATCCATTTTAAAAAAAGCACGGGCCAACCTGACGTAAACCAATAAACAACAATTCTTTTTCTACACTCTTTTCTGCGAGATACTCCGGCAAGGCACATCATCCGGATAGATACCTGATATTCCCCCAATAACCGGTATTTCAATTCTTGCCGCTCCATAAAAACAAGCCATCTTTTCATTTTCCCCAGGGCCCAGTCCATCCGGCATATAATTGCTCGTCCAAAAATGCCTTTCAGCGCACTTTTTAAGAGCCAGGTTAATGCTGAATCCAGCAAGACAGGATGTAATTTCAGTTTTTTTTAAATTTTCCGGCAATACGCTACTATATCACCGGAAGAATCAAACGGGCAGGTGAAAAAAAAGAGGAGACAGAAATGGGATATATGCGTACAGATTCTACACGGAGATATCAGTGCGCTCATTTCATCTGTGACTATCTGTCTCTCCCAAAAAAGATCCGGGCTGTGGTAACTTCACGAGACATTGCCCTGTTCCATCACATCTCTTTGAAAATCCTCCCAGTCGATCAGCGCCATGCTCAATTTTCTGTACACAAACTGTAAACGGGAATCTCGTTTTGGATTTTACATCCTGGGAACATCTCCTTTCAGGAAATGTGATTATTCCCATCATTACACGATAAAACATATTGATGAGGCCCGGGGACTGCTCTGATGATCCCCGCCAAAAATTTCGGAAAAACACCGTTGAGGTAACTATCGGAGGTTTTTCCGGCGACCCTGTGGCATATCTAGGATAAAAAAACAATTTTTTAAGAAATATCCCGGTATTACACCTTCGTGTACTTCTTCCCGGCCGAGAATGCCTTGTCGACCTGTTTCCCGACTTCAAAATAGGTGGCCTGGGCGTATATGATCGGGTTGATCTTGGCGATATCCGGTTTCCCGTCTGTCACACACGCCTTTCCGGCATGGATCTCCACGACCTCACCAATGTACAACTGGTGGCTCCCGCAGTCAACAGCCTTGAACAACGTGCACTCGATATTGACCGGGCACTCCTCCGCCAGGGGAGCAGTCTTCAGTTTCCCGTAAAACGACCGGAATACCCCGGACTTGTCCTCCCTCGAACCGGACACGAGACCGCAGTGGTCGGTCTCGACTACCTGTTTTGCGGACGGTACGTTCAGGCTGAAGGTCTTGTTCTCCTCGATTCCCTTTGCAGTATAACGAGTCTTGTTGATCGCGACGCAGACCATCGGCGGCGCCATGCAGGCGACCGTAGCCCATGCGGCGGTCATGTAGTTCGGCTTACCCTTGACGTTTGCACCCACGAGCAGGGTGGGCATGACACTTATGTACGGCATTGGGCCGAGCGTGATCTTTTCCATCGTTTTTTCTCCGGCATAAGGTTTGTGAGGGAGATGTTTAAGGGTATCTTCACGGGGAAAAGTTCGCCGACGGCGATGTGGTATGAGGGTAGAGATGTTTTAAAAAAAGACCGGGGTCGCTCCTGCATTCACAGGGAGACGGACCAGTGCATACGGGCCGGTTGAGATGTGGATAATCCATCAGATCGTACGGTAAACCGGCCGTCCGGAACAGGTTTTTTAATACCGCATCATGCCAATCATTTGTTCATGAAGGAAGACACGCGGTGGAAACTGATCGCGGGCATCGGCCTTGTTGCCCTCTCCATTATCCTGTACACCCTCCACTACCTGTTATTCTATGATGACCATCACCTGTTCATCTTCTTTTTCGGTGACCTTGCATTCATTCCAATCGAGGTCCTGATCGTGACGCTCATCATCGACCAGATGCTGGAGGGACGGGAGAAAAAGCGCCGCATGGAGAAGCTGAACCTGGTGATTGGGACGTTCTTCTCCACGATCGGGACACCGCTGCTTGCAATGCTCTCCCGCGCTGACCCTGGTATCGGATCCGTGCAGTCACAGCTCGTAATCGGAGATAATTGGGGGGCCGGTCAGTTCCGCGACGTGCAGGCCTGCCTTGACTCGCATGCCTGTTCCATTTCCGTTGACCGTGTTGATAAAGAACACCTGCGGTCTTTCCTGCTCGGTGGCGAAGAGTTCATCCTCAGGATTATCGAAAACCCGATGATCTTTGAACATGAATCTTTTACCGGGCTCATCCTTGCCCTCAACCACCTGACAGAGGAGCTCAAGGCCCGCCAGAACCTCGCAACTATTCCGGCAGCAGACATCAGTCACCTGTCTGCAGATATCCAGCGCGTATATGCACTGCTGGTCCCGGAGTGGCTGAAGTACATGGAATACTTAAAGAACCATTACCCGTACCTCTTCAGCCTTGCCATGCGGAAAAATCCCTTCGATGAGTTTGCCTCGGTTGTGGTGAAAGGGTAACGAGGAGATATGACCCAGTCTGGCTTCCGATCACATGGTGCCGATGGGCTATCGACTGCAGTATCAACAATCCCGGGCGATTGCGATCTGCTCGGATCCAAAAAGACCCGGGGCGATCTTGGCAGAGCGATTGCCGCCATCGTGCTCGCGTACTCCCCGCGGGACCTGCAGCAGATGAAATGGAACTTTGCTGAAAAGATCCGCGATATCGATCCCGCGTACCGTAAACGCCTCGAAGAGACCATCACCGGGTACCTGCACGGGACATACCAGAACGTGCGGCTCATGAACCAGCAGGGAGCGTTCTCTTCATTGCGTGAACCAGTTCCGGATGATGCCAGGGCGTTTTGGGATATGGTGGCCGTGCAGTGCACGAAAGGGAATGACGAAGACCGGCTCCGGTTCCTGAAATTCCTCCTGGCCGGGTTCTGCATGTTAGTTCAGGAGCTTCCCGGCCATCCGGTGGGTATGCCATTTCCCGGCGGGGACAAGGTGGAGGTCATCGATGGGCTCTATTACTGCCCGGTACGGACGAAGGCAAACAATGTCGATGCAGCCCTCTGCCCGTTCTGCCCTGCCCTCCAGACACCGGAGATAGGATATCTCAGGCCGCCGGTCAACGCAAGCGAGCACCGGAAACAGGAGTTCATAAAGAACTGCTACGACTTCCACAACTTCAACGGCTGAAATTCTGGCTTTGGAAAAAACCGGCTTTGTTGAAATCCT
>DATKZP010000060.1:0-6324 GCA_035527915.1 Methanoregula sp.
GGGTGTTCGATATACTTAAATTGTTTGAATGCTCACACTTTAGAGCACACCTGCGCCGATAGTGTAGTGGTTATCACTAGGCGTTGCCAACGCCTAAACCCGGGTTCGAGTCCCGGTCGGCGCACTCGGACTTTTTGTGAATTCTGATTGATTTTTCTTTGATTTGATTATAAAAAAAATTGATGTTTGAAATTTTTTTAATTTTTTTTTTGGGAAAAATTCAGATTAAAAAACCGGAAACCCTGTCCGCTTATTTTCCTTCGAATAATGCAGCAATATCAAGCTTCGTTGACCGTTCCTTATAGTACCGGAAAAGGTTTTCACCCCATTCTACAGCACATGGTTCACTGCTGAAAATATCAGAAGAACTGTCGTAGAGGTTTGTATCCTTCTTAAAAAGGCCCAGTGACAGGTACTTATCGGTGACGGTCAGCCCGACCCGCAGTTTCTCACCGGTTATCCATACAGAAAAATTGGGATAGCCTATAAGCTCCTGCATATTCGATGAATAGGGCTCTTTTGTTAAAAGTTCTATAACTTCGTTATTTACAACAAGTTCGACCGGGATACCCGTGACCACTTTTTCTGCAATGAACTGGGCAAGACCTGGACTGGCTACTGAAGAAATCCCATGGATATACGCGGCATCCTTCAGGATTTCGAGATAGTGAGAATATACATAAAACATATCAGTTGTCGTGTCCTGTTTTGCTTCTGATTCATACAGGTCACTGATTCTGGAAAGAAAGGTTTCGGGAAGATCAGAAAGATCATGGTCTGTAAAGAATGTATGATGCTTGTTGATCCCTCCTATGAGCTGGACAAATCCTTCGACATTCATTGCTACTACCCTTCCAAGCGGGGTAAGGCAGTACTCATAATTCACTGACTCAATAAGTCCCTGTTTTTCAAGGCTGCGGATCTTGGGAATTAATGCCTGGGATGTGCTCCCTGTGACATCACGAAATTGGCTGAGGGACGCTTTATTGTGGAGTAACGTAAGCAGAATCTGAATCTTTAGCCGTGAACTGTAAATAGAATGGATAGGTTTGAGGTGTTTTTCATAAATTTTGATGGAATCCATATCAACGTATCCTGCTACTAAGATGTAGATATGTCTTTCATTATTTCATTATTATTTTCTTCCTTTGGCGTTCAGATTTTGCATTTGGATATCTGCACTCACAGCTCAGAATTGCAGGTACGACAACAATGTGACCAGAAGGCATAATCCTCCAATGGTCAGGAATTGTCCGTCAGAAATGACATCACAGAGAAAATCATTCTTTGTCGTTCGATCGATAGAAATGATGCAAACCTGGGAATACACAAGAGAAGTAATGATAATAGCACAGGCCAGCATCGGAATGACGGTACTTCCCGGAATGAGAATTATGGCTCCCGCTGAAATATTTATTATCGTGAGGATACGCCGGCTTCGTTCAACACCCACAAGAACCGGAATGGTTGCAACACCGGATGCAAAATCTCCGGCCCGGTCCCTGATGTCGGGGAGTACAGAGGCAACAAAGGTCCAGCAGAATATGAACAGGAATACAACCATGGACGCTGCACCTGGTGCTGAAGCACTAAGATATACCGGCACCAGCGAAAATGCGAGTGCCCATGACGTGGAGACTACGAAGTTTTTCATCACCGGGATCTCTTTTAACCGCCGGTATCCGCACCACTTCGGCAGTATAGGAACGCTGTAGAATATGCCGCTTATGAGCGGTATCATAACCACACAGAATGCAGCAATTCCATAAAACGCGGCAATAATAAGTGCGGTGAGGTATGCACCGAGTGCAGCGATAAAGAGGTGGCGTTCGAACTTTTTCGTGATCCGGAAACGACGTTCATGGTTGAGTGCATCTTCCACTTCATCGGTTTTCCGGTTTAAATTATAAACGGAGAATACAATCAGGAACATGACCATAGCGATGTGGCTTGTCCAGGAAATACCCTGAATGAAGCATGACGTATATGCCATGCCTGCTGCAGCTGAACCAAGAAATAATGAGCTGTAGAGCAGGAATTCTCCATATTCGCGAACTCGCGAAAAGAGGGAATCTCTGATGTGCGATACAAAATCCCTGTGACTGGGATTCTCATGGTAGCTAAAAGATGCCATGAGATACATTCAGGGACAAAAGAAACATTCATTTTGCCGGAGAATGTTCATCGCAGCGATTAATCTAACTGGTCGTGATAAATAAATGACAATCCATACAATATTCTTTCCGGATATGAAGCTCAGGAAAGATGTACAGTATTATGAGCCAGATCCTTTCAGTTAGAATGGTTTTAAAAGTATATTAATATTATCATATAATCTCTCCCATTAATTCCCTCCATTGATTTACAGGAAAAAATACCCATGATATCCGTACTCTATGTAGATGACGAAGAGGGACTGCTCGAAATCGGCAAACTCTTTTTAGAAAAATCCGGCCAGTTCCTTGTTGACACCGTGACATCGGCTCATGAAGCACTCCAGATACTAAAATCAACTTCGTATGAAGCGATTGTCTCTGATTACCAGATGCCGGAAATGGATGGTATTGCATTCTTAAAAGCGATTCGTACTGAATTTCCTGAGATTCCCTTCATCATCTTCACCGGTAAAGGAAGGGAAGAAGTAGTGATTGAGGCATTTGATAACGGCGCTGATTTTTACCTCCAGAAAGGAGGAACCCCGACACCGCAGTTTTTTGAACTTGGGCATAAGATCACTGCTGCTGTCCGCCGCAGACAGGCAGAGAAAGCATTGCTGGAGAGTGAAACTCACTACCGCAACGTTGTCGAAGACCAGACAGAATTTATCTCACGGTTTCTTCCCGACGGTACCCACGTATTTGTGAATGAGGCGTACTGCCGGTATTTCAATAAAAAAAGGGAGGAGATTCTTGGAAATAAATTCAAGCCTGACATCCCCAAAGAGGATCAGAATCTTATCAAAGAATATTTTCTCTCGCTGACAAAGGAACACCCGATTGCTATCATCGATCATCGTATCGTAATGCCGGATGGTGAAACCCGCTGGCAGCAGTGGTCCGACCGGGCAATTTTTAATGGCAATGGAACGCTCATCGAATACCAGTCCGTCGGTCGCGATATCACCGAAATGAAACGTTCTGAAGGAGAGCTGGGTCTAAAAAATATTGAACTCCATGCTGCATATGAACAGATTGCTGCAACCGAAGAGGAGCTGCGGCAAAACTACAATGAGCTGAACGAAAAAGAGCAGAAACTGCGGGAAAGTGAGGAAAATTACCGTCGCATCGTGGAAACGGCATATGAGGGCATCTGGGTACTTGACAGCCAGTTCCGGATAATACAGGCAAATGACCGGATGGCAGAGATGCTGGGTTACCAGCCTCACGAGATACGTGGCCGGTTAATCACGGATTTTATTCATGCGGATGATTTTCCTGACCATGAGTGTCATGCTTCAGTGCGCCGCAAGGGTATAAGAGACCGGTACGAGCGGCGCTATCTCCGGAAGGACGGGACATTGCTCTGGACACATGTCTCAGCGACACCTGTCTTCAATAATGACGGATTTGTGGGTTCATTTGCTATGGTTACAGACATTTCTGAACACAAGAGTGCTGAAGAAGCACTCCAGAAAAGCGAACGGCTGTACCGGACAATCGTGGAGACTGCCCCGGGAATGCTTATAATCTGTGATTCCACAGGGAGAAGCCTGTATGTGAGCTCGAATTGCAAAAATATTACCGGATATTCACAAGAAGAGCTTACAGGCAACCTTTTCTGGTGGATGCATGAGGATGATACACCAAGGATGAAATCTCTTTTGAAGGACACACTGGAAAACAAAATCAGCGGTCACAATGTCGAGTTCAAAGGAATAAAAAAAGATGGCGGGGTTTGGTATGGGTCGCAATCATGGGAGCCGATTAAGGATAGTCAGGGTAACATGATTCAGTTGTTGATACAGGTTATTGATATCACTGACCGAAAAAAAGTGGAAGAAACTCTGAAACAATCGGAACAACGGTTTGCCGATATCATCAACAATCTTCCGGATGCGACCATGGTAATTGACCCGATGGGGAAGGTCATCGCATGGAATAAGGCAATTGAAGATTTGACCGGGGTCAATGCCAGGGATATGATAGGAAAAGGTAATTATGAATATGCAATACCATTTTATAATAAGAGAAGACCGATTTTAATAGATTTGATTTTTAAGCCGGATGATGAGATAGCCAAAAACTATTCGGGTATTATCCGTAAGAATCAGGATGTCCTTATTGCTGAAACAACTCTGCCGCAACCGAAAGGAAAAAGATCCATTCTGTGGGCAAAGGCGTCACCACTCTATGACGACCGTGGAATGGTTGTCGGTGCGATCGAATCGATCCGGGATATCACCGAGAGTAAAATGTGTGTGGATGCACAAAAAGACAGTCGAATCTTTCTGAAAAATCGATAATCATTTTGCCACGGTTTCACATTGCAGGGTCATCCGGCGTTCCTTCCGGAACATTTTTTTTAAATGTTTTTGCCAGGAATTTCATTATCTGATTCTGCGTGTAAAAAAAATATTCCTCTCTCGCAAAAGCGGCTTAAAATTAAAATCAGGTCCGTATTTTTACGTGACAGGCTTGATGACATTTGATCTTTTCTCCATCAATGTATACAAGAGATTACCGGACTGCCAAATTGGGGCTGGATTGTGAAAAAAATTCATCCTGTTCATTCTATCCTTAAACCAATAAACGAAAATATTTTTTAACGCTGTCCTGAATTTCCAAATGCGGCCGTTCTACGGGCGATAAGGAAAACACTCCCGGATTGTGCCTGGATTGGTATTTTTTATGATGAGAGAAGATCAGGTCCAAACTGTCATATTCAGAATTATTACATGAGAGAAATACTTGCTAAAAAAAAACTCAATTAAAAAAAAAAGTCTTAGTAAATGAAGATTATTTCTTCTTAGCTGCCGCCTTCTTGACTGGCTTTTTTGCTCCCGGCTTTTTAGCTACTGCTTTCTTTGCTGCTGCCATGTAAATTCCACCTCCTACCGGAAAGGGTTAAAAAAATTCTTTAATCTATCAATTAATATATATTTTGGTTGCAGCGCCGAATTTATGCAGAGAATCCTTAGTAATTGCCACGTATTTCCCGGTAAAATGGCAGTATCAGAACAATAAAGGATTAAAAAAGTAATATTGCCTGAAATGCGCAATCTTCCAATATCCCTTCCGTTTTACACAATGTCGATATTATGGAGAAAAAAAATTCTTCGGCATGTCTGCATTGAACCGGCAGGACATATGTGGTACTAGTGAAGATTTTTTTTTATTTACGGGAAAAATTAAAATAGTTATTTTTGGGGGTTATCGTCATTCTTTTGTCCTGTTCGTCCCTGGCAGGCATTTGGGGTATTTATCCGATCGGAAATTGTCTGGTGCATTATCACATTGGCCGCCACTACAATAATGAGGAGAACCAGGGTATGAAGGATCAGGGTACCATAATGGCTGCCGCCACCGGAACTGAGGATGAAAAGGGCATATATAATCACGGATACGCTCATGGCACTGACGCTGATGAGCGATGCCCGTGTTGCCGTATACATCCTGCTGCGAATATCGGGGAAGAGTAAAAGACCGATCACGCTTATTCCTCCAAATCCGACGCTGAGAACAAGAAGCAAAAAAATGATACTATCCATGAATAGTGAGCTCATGCCTCGTCACCTTTTCCAAACCGTGCAATATAAATCGTTCCTGCATAGCAGAGCGCCAGAACTGCGATTAATGCGTCCAGGATGAACATGTTTCCAAACGAGATACTGAGCGCAAGTGCTGCGCCCGCGGCGAGGGTGATTCCTGTATTCACTGCAACGAACCGGTCAAAGCGTGTCGGCCCGGGAATGATCCGCACGACTGCGCAGATTGACAGGAAGATAAGGCAGATTACTGCGAAAAGCCAGGTGTCGATCATGGAGTATACTACAGTGTGGAAGATTGGTATTTATCAATCCTCCCGCTCCGGGCTGCCTGCACGAAAAAAATCCTGAACAAAAATACCCGGGCAACACCCTCAGCATCCGTTTGGTATCATAAATTTTTTTACCGCCTTCGGCTCTGATAAAACCCTCTTTTTCAAAGTTATCTGGTAATTCTCTGCGGCAGCTATGAGGGTAACCCCCCTCTCTCCTGCATTGTATGCGGCAATATCGTGTCTGAAGGGATTACCGGTACAGTCAGACGTATAGATCTACCATGTCACATCTGTATCCTGAGCAAGTCTGCCCCGGACCCCCGGTTTTTTGGCCCAGGTCTGCGT
>DATKZP010000061.1:0-9546 GCA_035527915.1 Methanoregula sp.
CCCCATATGAGATACGTGGTACAGTGAAATTTGTATGTGACAGCTGTGGGAAATGCTGCAGGAGTTTCGGGGTATTTATCAGAATCGAGCGGCAACTTTCCGGCCGTGATTATTACTGCAGGTTTGGCATAACAAAAGACCTCTTTCTTGCCCATGTCCTTCCGGAGTATGCTGATGAAATTTCTGATGATTATGAAGAAGAAAGCGGGTGCGGGAGTGATAATAACCAGAAAAAATGTGCGTTTCTTAAAAAGAACCTGCAGGGTGATGGTTTTGCCTGTGCAATTTATTCATCCCGTCCTGCCATCTGCAGGGAGTACCAGTGCTACCGCATGCTGATCTACAACAAGGACGGCCACGTTTGCGGAAAGGTGATTGGACGCAATGAACTTCAGACCGCTGATGAGGGTCTGGCAAACCTCTGGAAGAATAAGGTTGCACACCTTCCTCCTCCCGCTTCTCCCCGGCCCACGCATCTCCCGCATAAAAATACTCGCCCGGATACTGAATCCCATATACACGGATCCCACGTGAATGATACAGGATGGGCAGCCACTGTTGTTACCATTCTCAAAGCACACGGGTATACCGGTGATCCGGTCGAATAACGGGAAGAAATTATTTTGTTGGTACTACGGTAACAGCGACCATACACCCTTCATTGCGGAAAAGAGCCCACTCCTCGCAGGACGTACCGTTCGGGAAGGTGCACATACCGTATTCATTCCCGGCAGTATCTTTTTTAATTTCCAGAGTGCCGCCAACTTCTCCACAGTGGACGGATGCGGGATTTGCCATCCCTACATGGACTTCGGTTGTTGAGGTTACTGCGACACCGGCTTTACAGCCTTCATTGCGGAAAAGAGCCCACTCCTCGCATTCAGTATTATTCGGGAAAGCACACATACCATATTCGCTGCCGTCAACGTTTTTCACCGTATTGGGTGTGCCGCCAACCTGCCCGCAGTAGACCGCAGCTGGGTTGAGTCTATCAATTTTTGTATCCTTGGTTGGAGTGACTGCAGGTGTCTGTGCGGGGGTCGTCGGCTGGGTGCAGCCGGTAATGAAAATACCTGCAACAATGCAGAGACCCAGAATGATAAAAATCCTGTTCCTGGTTATCATGATATACCAGAAAAGGTTTTGTGACAGATGTGATAAAAAATGTAGCGTACCTGAAGGGTTAATTATACCGGATGATCTCCGATAAGTGCATTTTTCATGGAAGATACATATTCCTTCAGCTCACATTCCATTGCGTCCGGATCCTTAAGGTTCCGTTCGACAATTTCAACAATTGCGCTTCCGACAATCACCCCGTCGGCTCCGGCACGGGCGCATGTCTGTGCCTGTGCGGGTGTTGAGATGCCAAATCCGATCGCGAGCGGAAGTGAGGTGTGCCTGCGGACAAGGTTCAGAAGATCAATTGCCCCGCCAGAAACCTGGTCACGAACCCCGGTTACCCCCAGTACCGAGACAAGATACACGTACCCGCGTGCCTTTGCTGCAATCTTTTTGATCCGTTTATCAGAGGTCGTCTGGGCGATGAGGAAGACAGGGTCAATGCCGCACCGCGATGCAACGGTGCAGATCTCTTCTGATTCCTCAACCGGCATGTCGGCAATCAGGATGCCATCAACACCGGCATCATGCGCTTCACGATAGAACATGCCGATCCCGCGGCGATAGACGATGTTGTAATACGTAAGGAATACGATCGGCACATCAGATTCTTTGCGAATCTCCCGGACGATCTCAAACACGGTATCCGGTGTCGTTTGGGCCATGAGCGCCCGCTCATCGGCTTTCTGGATCGTCGGACCATCTGCGACCGGGTCAGAGAATGGTATACCCAGTTCAAGGATATCCGTTCCACCGGCGATCAGTGCCCGGGCGATCCGGATACTGGTGATTTTGTCCGGATCTCCTGCTACCGTAAAACCAATGAACAATGGTTTATTTCCCCGGGCAAATACCTTCTCAATCCGTCCCATCAGGATCATACCTTCAATGCTGCCACTTCAGCCACATCCTTGTCGCCACGCCCTGACAAGTTGATAATTACGATGTCATCTTTATCGAACCGCCCTGCGTTCTGCATTACATACGCTACCGCATGGGCTGACTCCAGTGCAGGTATGATTCCCTCTGTTTTTGAAAGGAACCTGAATGCGTCGAGTACTTCAGGGTCATTTACTGCTGCGTAGGTCACACGGTGTTTGTCCCTGAGCATTGCATGCTCGGGACCAACGCCGGGATAGTCAAGACCGGCCGAGATGCTGTGGGTAGGAAGTACCTGCCCGTGCTCGTCCTGCAGGAGATACGAAAGTGTGCCGTGCAACACACCAGCCTCACCGGCACAAAGAGTGGCAGAATGTCTGCCTGTTGGAATCCCTTCACCCCCCGCCTCTACACCAATCAGTTCCACATCATCGGACAAGAACGGGTAAAAGATCCCGATTGCATTCGATCCCCCTCCTACACACGCAACAACCGCATCGGGAAGCCGCCCCTCTTTTCTCATTACCTGCTCACGGGCTTCCCTTCCAATTACCGACTGGAAGTTCCGGACCATCAGCGGGTACGGGTGCGGACCGACGACCGAGCCGATAAGGTAGTAGGTGTCACGCACGTTTGCCACCCAGTCGCGGAGCGCTTCATTGATCGCGTCCTTGAGCGTTCGTGTCCCGGACCTGACCGTGATCACTTTTGCCCCCATCAGTTCCATGCGGAAGACGTTGAGTGCCTGTCGCTGCGTGTCCACCTCGCCCATGTATATTTCGACGGGTATCCCGAGTGCCGCACCGACAATCGCTGTGGCAACGCCGTGCTGACCGGCACCGGTCTCGGCAATCAGCCGTTTCTTGCCCATCTGTTTTGCGAGCAGTGCCTGCCCCAGGGTATTATTCAGTTTGTGGGAACCACCGTGCACCAGATCTTCCCGCTTGAGATATATCTTACAACCCAGTTCCCCTGATGCATTCGGGCAGAAAGTAAGGGGGGTCTCACGTCCGGCATATTCAGCCAGCAATGCTGCAAGAGTGCTGGTGAACTGTGGATTGGTGCTCACTTTTGCATACGCGCTCTCCAGTTCGATGAGTGCGCTCATTAATGACTCGGCAACGTACTGGCCACCATATTTCCCGTATCTTCCTTTTGTTGTCACGTTATGCACTCCGTGCTGCCGCAATGAACGCGGCAATTTTACGGTGGTCTTTTCTACCCGGTGCCGATTCGATACCGCTTGCGACATCCACGGCATACGGGTGCACCTGCCGGATGGCATCCGCTACATTTTCCGGAGTCAGTCCTCCGGCAAGGATGACCGGTACCAGAGAACTCAATACTACGTGACGGGCATGCGACAGATCGAAGGCTCTCCCGCTGCCATGGCTCTCATCCACAATGATTGCATCACAGTCTTCAGGAAGCGGATCATTTCGCCCGATTACCCGTATCACGTTCGGGCCCGGTTTTTCCCGGAACGTAAACGGATACGATATCTGGAGTGCATCCGGTCTGAGTGCGAGGATCTGTTCGAGATCTTGGTGCGATGTGGTGTGGGTTACTGCGACCGTGGTGGTAAATGGCCCGGTTGCATCAAAAATTTCCCGTGCCAGTTCGGGCGAAACTGACCGCACCGAAGGCGGAGAAAATACCACAACACCTATTGCGTCTGCACCACAGGCTTCTGCAAACCGGGCATCCTGTGGTCTTGTGATTCCACAGCATTTTATGCGCAAACGAACTCCTCCAGTTTCCTTTCCGGGCGTTTATGAGCCATGATCGATGAGCCGATCAGGAATGCATCGCAATAGGGTTTCATCTCCCGGATATCGTCTCCGGTCAGCATACCACTTTCTGATATGATCGTTCTCCCTGCGGATCGAATACTTTGCGAGAGTAACCGGGTTGTGGACCGGTCTATCCTGAGGGTTGAAAGGTTGCGGTTATTGATGCCGATCAGTTCTGCAGTTGTTGACAGAGCGGTTTCCACTTCGCTTCTGGTACGAACCTCAACAAGCGGCTCGAGACCGTATTCTTGTGCGAGATCAACGAATATGGGCAGGCGCTCTTTAAGCACTGCCGCAATCAGGAGTACCGCATCAGCACCGAGTGCTAAAGACTCCGCGATCTGCCGTTCATCTATAACAAAGTCCTTGCGCAGAACCGGAATGCTTACCGCTGATTTTACCCTTGCTATGTCCTGCCCTGTTCCCCCGAAGTAATACGGCTCCGTCAGTACCGAGAGTGCGACGCACCCCCTGCCGGTAAGTGCGCCTGCCATCATCCTCATATCCACGTTCCGGCGGATGATGCCCCGGCTGGGTGAGGTACATTTGATCTCGGCGATTACCGCATTCCTGCCATTCCTGTTCTGTATCGCATCAATCAGGCTTGGATGAGACCGGGGGCCGTGCTCCGGAAACGTTACCGGCAGCTGGGCAACCCGTTTCTGAGTGTGCCGGATGATCTCATTGAGGATCATGCCACACCCCGTGTTGCATCAACAAGTGCATTGAGCCGGGCAGATGCATTTCCTGAATCGATCGAAGTGGCGGCAAGGCGGATCCCTTCATGAAGATCCCGTGCCAGCTCTCCCACATAGAGTGCAGCACCTGCATTCATGAGTACAATATCCCGGGGTGCACCACGTTCACCTTCCAGGATATCACGGATGATCCGGGCATTATGCTGTGGATCACCCCCTGAAAGATCCTGAAGTTGTGCGGGTGCAATACCGAATGTGTCGTACCGTATCGTGTACGTCCGAATCGTGCCTCTCCTGAGCTCAGCGATTGCTGTCTCCCCCGTTGTCGTGATCTCGTCAAGTCCTGATCCGTGCACGACCATCGCCCGTGAGAGTCCCAGTATCCTGAGTACTTCTGCGAGGGTTCCGGTCAGGTCAGGATGATAGACCCCCAGCACCTGTGCCTGGGCTCCCGCCGGATTTGCGAGCGGGCCGAGGATGTTAAAAATCGTCCTGCACCCGATCTCCTGGCGTGCGGTCATAACATGTTTCATTGCAGGGTGGTATGCCGGGGCAAAGAAGAATGCAATGCCAACCCGTTCCACAATAGCTGCCTGCACTTCCGGATCAATGGCAAGATTTACTCCCAGTGCCGTGAGGACATCTGCCGAACCGCACCTGCTGCTCATGCCCCTGTTGCCATGCTTGACAACCGGACAGCCAGCGCCTGCCGCGACAATGGCTGATGCCGTGCTGATGTTGAACGTCTGAGACCCGTCCCCTCCGGTACCGCAGGTGTCGACAAGCATCCGCCCGGTCACCGGCTTTACGGTGATCGCATTATCCCGCATCACCCGGGCAAACGCAGCTATCTCATCTGCTGTTTCACCCTTCATGTGCAGTGCAAGAAGGAATGCACCAATCTGAGCCTGCGACGCTTTGCCTTCCATTATTATTCTCATCACCCCCGCAGCTTCTGCAGGGTCGAGATCATAACGCCCTGCAAGTTTTGTGAGGGTTTCTTTGAACATCATTGTGCCACCTTATTTTCCATAAAGAAAATTTCTGATAATCCGGTCGCCTTCTAATGACAGGATACTCTCCGGGTGGAACTGCACACCCTCAATCGGGTAGCGGGTATGACGAATCCCCATCACGTAATGATCATCAAGGCTGGTTGCAGAAACCTGCAGATCCTCAGGAAGTGAGTCTTTATTAGCGACAAGCGAGTGGTATCGTGTCGCAGTGAAAGGAGCCGGTATACCGGTAAAAATTCCCTGCCCGTCATGCTGGATTACCGAGGTCTTGCCATGCATCAGGTGCCCTGCCCGGATGATCTCCCCGCCAAATGTAGTGCAGATCGCCTGGTGTCCGAGACAGACACCCAGTGTAGGAATCGTCCTGCTCATGGTTTCCAGTACTTCAGGACAGACCCCGGAATCCCTGGGCGTTCCCGGTCCGGGTGAGAGAATAATCCGGTTGCATCCGGTCTTTTTTAGCTGTTCAAGGGGTGTGTCGCAGGTCAGAACAACAGGATTGCCCCCGAGTTTACCGACCTGCTGGTACAGATTGAAGGTAAAGCTGTCGTAGCAGTCCACGATCAGGACTTTCATGATGACATACCTGCCCGCTCGATCGCCCGCAGCATCGCCGATGCCTTGCTTTCGGTTTCCTTCCACTCATTTTCCGGGACCGAATCTGCGACAATCCCTGCCCCCACCTGCACGTTCGCCCGGCCATTGCGGACAATCACCGTACGGATCGCAATAGCGAACTCGAGATTCCGGTCAAAGCCGATATATCCGACAGCTCCGGCATAGATCCCCCGGTTCCGGGACTCTTCCTCATCGATGATCTGCATCGCCCGAATTTTTGGTGCACCTGACACGGTGCCGGCAGGAAAACATGATTTGAATGCATCGTAACAATCAAGGTTGTCTTTGAGCATGCCCCCGACCGTAGAGACGATATGCTGGACATGGGAAAATTTCTCTATACCCATGAATTCGTCGACTTTCACGGAGCCGAACCGGCATACCCGTCCCAGATCGTTTCTCGCAAGATCGACGAGCATAATGTGCTCAGCCCTCTCCTTGGGATCTGCCAGAAGTTCCTGTCCAATCTCTGCGTCCTCTCCGGGATCGCGTCCCCGCGGCCGGGTGCCGGCAATCGGCACGGTTGTTACCCGCCGCTTCTCAACCCGAACGAGCATCTCGGGGCTCGCCCCTATCACCTGCTCTTCGCCAAAATCGATA
Organism: Methanoregula sp.; assembly: GCA_035527915.1. GTDB lineage: Archaea > Halobacteriota > Methanomicrobia > Methanomicrobiales > Methanospirillaceae > Methanoregula. Next base: position 6,727 of record DATKZP010000061.1, read on the forward strand.
TAATACATATACGGGCTGGGATTGATCTCCCGCAGCGCTGCGTAGATCGCGAACGGATCGCCGCTCACTGCACACTCTATCCTGCGCGAGAGCACTGCCTGAAAGATGTCTCCTGCGGCAATGTGCTCTTTTATATTCCTGACCGATAACTCAAAAGCTTCCTGTGATACGGACTGGACATAATCCACCTTTTTGTTATTCTTCCCCTGTTTTTGCACTACACCCGTTCGTTTACCTGATGCAAGGATTGCAATATGATCCCGAAGTGCCCGTATCTTTGAAAAGCTCTGTTCATATTCGAATTTCAGATCGGCATCGTAGGTCAGGAACGGACTTGAGAAAAGGGAGAGTTTTCGCTCAGCATGATCAAAGATTATGCAGTCCTTGGTAAACATGAATCTGGCGAGATAGTCTCCACAATCCCGGTTCCCACTCGAATCCAGGCTGTATCGGTGTCCCTCGCGAACTTTCTCAAAAAGGGGGTACACGCAGTCGTACGCGAAATAACCAACCATGCCGCCGAAAAACCTGGGCGCTTTTACGTTCATATAGCAGAACCGGGAGAGGATTGATTTGATCTGATCGACCGGTGTCTCTCCCTCCGGATCTTTAACAATCGCAGTAAACGGTTCATTTCCCTGTACATCAACGGTTTGACCCAGGGTGATCACGAACTCCGGATCGATCCCGATATAGGAGTATCGTGCAATTTTTTCGCTGCCCTCCATCGATTCGAGGAGGAAACCACAGCCATTCCTTGTGCTTGTGTACACGTCGAGTGGTGAAATATCTGGTAACGGCAGCTCAGCACAAAGCGGGATGATTAACGGTTTTGGCTGGTCCTGTACGGCAGTCAGGTATTCCTCGAGGCCAAGGTTTAATGTGAGATCTGGTTTCATAGCTGCAAATTCCAATCCCCCGGTGTTACGGTCGTGAACAGCACAGGTTTTTTCCTTGTAATCAGCCACCGGATTTCGGGATTTCTGCATGTTAAAAATGGTGCATATCCGGAAACGGTGTTTTTTGTCTGGTACACACTTCTACTTTGTATATATTTATACATTGTTGTATTTTTTTGGTAATTAATGTATTTTTTATTGCACCAATATGAAAACCGGGTACAGGCAAAAAACAGGATTTTTTAGTAAATTCAGCAAGGGAAAATTGCAGAGTATGGTTTTTTAAAAGATTTGGAGAATCTTCCTGAAAGGATCTGTTTCATATTTTTTGTTCATGATCACTCGATTTTTACCCCCCGCCCTTTCAATTCTTCAGCTTTTTTCCTCGAGCACTCCTCGCACCGGAATTCCGGCTTATGATCATGTGTCTTGTCGTAATCTCCCGACCTGACCAGCCGGTATCCCCGGGATATCTTTTTGCAGTCCACGCATACGATGTTGTCTTTAACTTCCCATTGCGCGGCGAGAGACTGGGAGGTGAAGATGAACTGGTCCACCCAGAAAAAGATCAGGCCGCCTATCAGGTTTGCCACAATTGCTGCTACGAGCTGACCCATGGTGGCTAACAGGATACCGACGCCGGCAAGGATGGGGGTGCTCGCCTGCCACCGAAGCAGATAGAGGCCGTACCGCTTGTAATTGACCTGCATACCAGTTGATCCACAACCCGGATAATAGGTCTTGTGATGGAGATAAGAGAGTGTGCGGTAATCTATATACCGTGCCTTACAAATTCTGTACTGCAATTTTGAGGCAGTGATATGTCGCAATATAGGAATAAACCATTGAGCTGGGTATTTGTTTCACGGATGATCGGGATCATCTGTTTTTTAATAGTCGTAGTCCTTGCAAACATCCTGAAATTTTATATGCCAAGCCTGGTTTACCAATCTGGCGTCATGTTTTTAAATGAAAATTTCTGGCTGTTCATTCTTATCGCCATCATTTTTCTGGTTGCCGATCTGTTCGGGGCGTTCCCGTTTCCCCTTAACCTGCCAGCGCCTATCATAAGGGCATTTGGCAGCGTGTTTTGCATTGCAGTCATCCAGATCATCTTTCAATGGGTGGATGGCATTTCTGGCACGACCCTCTACCAGTTCTTCTGGTTGATCTCATTCATTCTTGTTCCGTTTGTTTTTCTTATTGTACTCGCGAGCGGTTATTACGAAATCATGCGGCAGCTCTGGTGGCAACCGAAGCTGGAACCTGACACGGGAAGTGATACTATTGTTTTACATGAAGAACACTTCGGTCAGGCAACACAAATGGTATCAGATGTGAAATCATGGGAGGAAATCGGGCTTGAATTCAGGCTGATGCTATTTGATATCATCCACCGGTTCCGCGAAGACATACAAAAAAAGAAATAAAAACCGATAAAAGTGGAGTTGATCACCAGTCCGGGTTATCCCGGAGGAACTTTTTTTCTTTGCTTTTAAGATCTTTTGATTTTATGTATGCAGGCATCCAGGTGCACTTGTGCTCTATAAGTGCCCCCTCTCAAAATGATCATGGTAATTCTCCAGGTCTGCATGCCCCGTAAAGCGTGGCATCGTGATCATGATAACCTTAAGAGAGTAGTCCTTCCGCGTGCTGACCATTCCTTTGCCTTTCCATGATATTGCCATAACTACCTGTAGGCTGAATAAAAAAAGTTTTTCAACTCAGAGAAAACCTTTCGCCAGAGATGTCACTCCATGGCAGAGTAAATAAAAAAGGAAAAAATGATAAAATCAGAACCGGGGTTTCCGGTGTTTCGGAAGGCAATCTCTGCAATACACAGGCCTGCCCTCGGTTGGCTTGAAGGGGACTTCGCACTCTTTTCCACAGTCTGAGCAGACTGTCTTTGTCATTTCTCTGG
>DATKZP010000062.1:0-4939 GCA_035527915.1 Methanoregula sp.
GCAGCCGTAAAACAGGGGTCCGTACACAATATACGAATGACCGACCACCCAGCCGATATCTGAAGCCGCCCAGTAGACTTCACCGGGATTTACTCCATAAATATTTTTCATGCTCCAGTTCAAAGCAACGAGATGCCCCCCATTATCCCGGATCACGCCTTTGGGTTTTCCCGTGGTACCCGAAGTATACAGCAGGTAGAGCGGATCGGTGGCAAGCACAGGAACACACGCAACAGGTTCGGCATCCATGAGTGCGTCCCAGGTGATATCCCTGTCCTGCCGGAGAATTGCCGGCGACTCAGGTCGCTGGACGATGACGCAGGATGAGGGTTTGTAGCTGCACATATCGATCGCGGCTTCGATGAGTGGCTGGTAGGCGATGATCCGGTTGACTTCAATCCCGCACGACGCGGATATGACTGCCCGGGGTTTGGCATCCTCGATGCGGGCGGCAAGTTCCCGAGCGGCAAAACCCCCAAAGACCACGGAGTGGATAGCGCCGATGCGTGCACAGGCAAGCATCGCAATTACCGCTTCAGGGATCATCGGCATGTAGATTACGACACGGTCGCCTTTCAAAACCCCCAGCTGCCTGAGCCCCCCGGCACATCGTGCCACGAGGTCGCGCAGCTCACCATACGAGTAGCGTTTTATGGTTTTTGTGACCGGGCTGTCATAGATCAAGGCAATGCGATCGCCAAGACCGTTTTCGACATGATAATCCAAAGCATTGTAACAGGAGTTGAGAACACCGCCTTCAAACCAGCGGTAAAACGGGGGATTTTCGCTGTTGAGCACCCTATCACTGGTACGGTACCAATGGACTTTTTCTGCAGCTCTTCCCCAAAATCGTTCCGGATCAGAAACAGACTCCCGGAACGCCTTTTCATACTCACCGCTCATGCACCACTTCTCCCAGTCGTATATACATTAAAAAAATGAGAGGATAGGACTTATTCCTTTCCAAAATGCACCAGCCATTGCAGTTTGTGGTGCAGAAATCCTGCTGTGTGGTGCGAATGTGGTGCAGTAAAATATTTCCCGGGAGATTTTTTTAGGAAATATCTGAAAAGAAAATCATAAAAAACAATAGTGCCCCAGGCCTGATTTGAACAGGCGACAACCAGATCTTCAGTCTGGCGCTCTCCCAAGCTGAGCTACTAGGGCAGGAGTATAATTGTTGTCGCTGGTGACTAATAAATGATATGCTCTTAATCTCCGCAGGGTTGTTTGGTGACCGTTTATTTTTATACGCTGCGATGGCAGTATTAACCAATGCCGCTCCCGGATAAAAGTGCTAAGAGCGAAGACTCAGGGCTTGCTGGCGCGGTTAAAAGCCGTTCTGCACATGTCGTTCACCTCACGCACAATGATCTCGATGCCGTAGGAGCGGACGCGATCCACCGGATGAAATACGGGAATGATGGTGTGTTTACTATCTGGAGCTCGGTGGGAAAATTTACCGCGCTGCTTTCCCTGGTCGCATCCTGCAAAGGAAACGGGGACCTGCTCTCCATCTCGGATCTCGGCTATCACAAAGACATGGCAGCGATCGCAGCCAGGGCGCGGGCAAACGGGTGGATTGTAGAGTGGCGTGACCATCACCGCTGGCGTGATGATGAAGTAAAAAACGTCGCACAAGAGGTATCTTTGCTCCACATTGATACTTCTGTCTGCGCATGCGGAATTGTTGCCCGCGATCTTGCTCCGGAAAATCCGGTTGCCGCTGAGGTTGCACGGGTGGTCTGCGATTACGATCTCTGGAAGCATACCGATCCCCGCTCCGCAGTGCTTGGACAGGTGCTCCAGCGCAAAAAGAACCAGGAGCATGTCCGGGACTGCCTCGTTGCCGGCATTTTTAGTGATGCACTCATTGAGCAGGAGTATACCGAAATTAAAGCCGAGATGAACGAAATGATGCAGCGGAGCTTAAAGCACGCAACAATCATGGGTACCAAGTACAGGATTGCATTTGCCCCTATGTACGGGTACCCGAGTGAGACAGCCCATTTCATCCGGGACGTTAAGAAGACCGATATCGAAGTGATCATCAGTAAGGACGGTAAGTTCTCGCTCCGGTCCGTGCCCCCGGTGAGCCACCTCATCGCAAGGGAGTTTGGCGGCGGGGGCCACCCGAACGCTGCGGGAGGTTCATTCAACTTCACGATAATCGAGCGCTTCACCTGGTGGCTGTTTAAGAGGAGCCGGCACTTCAATGAGTTTATGAAAATTGCTGACGCTCACTGATTAACCAGCAGCCAAAAGAATCCCGGTCTTTTCTTCCTTTTGGTTTTTGATGATCAACGGAGAGTATAAACTGCCGCATCCACAAGGTTTTTCCAGTAATCGTCACACGCAGCCGTACAATACCCGCCAACGCTGACCTGGTCCGGATCCAGGCAGGCAAGGGCACGTTCAATGGATTCCTGATCAGGATCAATAATAATGATCTTCCGGAGATCGTACTCGCTGGACAGATCGAGCACGGTATCGATATGATCCCTGCCAACCGCGATCTGGCGCTGGTGCTCCATCAGGCTTGCAAGGCCTTCCCGGTCGGGTTCCGGCTGGAAAAAGAAGACGTTCTGCCGGACAAGCGATTCGATCTCAGGCTCTCGCAGCCTATCGCAGATCAACACATGCCCCCGGATTCCCGTATCCCGCATTGACCTCATCAGTTCCCGGTAGGTGCCCGTGATCGCATCGTTCCACTCCGCTTCATCATGATAGTACGAATCCCTGATACCGAGCCAGTGGGGAGCTGGCAGGGCACACCAGGCACCCTTCTTCTGCACAACGATGCCCGCAGCATCCTCAATGATGGCATGAGGGTTCAGGTGAATTTCACCAGTTGCCTTTCCCCCTTCAATGCCGACAAGGCATTCCATGATCCGGGTGCTGTAGAACCTGCCCCCGGCGCAGGGTGACATTATTCCTGCCGGCAGCTGCGGTGCAAGAGACTGGTCGAGAAGGTACGTAACAATATCAGCGGTCATCCCGCGGTGTTCAGCAATCCAGGTAGCGAGTGCGGCTACATCCGGCACGCCGGGCTCCGCTCCAAACGCCCGTGTTGTCAGTTGCAGCCGTTTTGCCATATACAGATCTTATTACTCATAAGCATCTAAAAAGTACTGATGAACACACCACCGCTGCTGGTCACCTGCGGGCTGCCGTACACCAACGGACCCTGCCATCTCGGACACCTGCGAACGTACGTACCTGCTGATGCTTACGTCCGCTACATGCGGCGGGCAGGCGAGGAAGTCGTCTTCGTCTGCGGTTCGGATAATCACGGGACCCCCATTGTTGTCTCGGCCGAAGAGGCGGGTGTCTCCCCCCGTGCACTCTCCGAACGTTATCACAAACATTTCGACGAAACCTTCAGGCGGATGGAGGTGGTATTCGACCGGTTCGGCATGACTGACGACCAGACAAACCATCATCGCACGAAAGAAATGGTATCCCGGCTCATCAGCAACGGGTATGTCTACCAGCAGATCGTGCACCAGGCATATTGCACAAAGTGCAAACGGTTTCTCCCGGACCGGTACGTGGAAGGGGTCTGCCCTCACTGCGGAAAACAGGCACGGGGCGATGAATGCGACCAGGGCTGTGGCAAGCACTTAGAGCCCGGCGAGATCAAGGATCCGGTCTGCAAGGTCTGTGGGACAAAAGCGGAGTTCCGGGACCAGGAACATTATTTCTTCAGGCTTTCCGAATTCAAGGAGTTCTTACTTACCTATCTTGAAACGCTGCGGGGGACGAGCAACGCGAGGAACTACGCCATCGGGTGGATAAAAGATGATCTTCATGACTGGTGCATCACCCGCACGCTGGAATGGGGCGTGAAGTTCCCGGGCAGCGATGACCTCGTTGTCTACGTCTGGGTCGATGCCCCGATCGGGTACATCGCGTTCACCGAGGAATGGGCAAAGGGGGCAGGCAAAGACTGGAAACAGTACTGGTGTAATGAAAACCGCATTACGCATTTCATCGGCGGGGATATCATCTACCACCACAGCATTTTCTGGCCGGCCCTGTTAAAGGCCGCAGGGTATGGCGTTCCGCGTGCAATTGTCGCGAGCGGGATGCTCAAAGTCGATGACCATAAATTCTCAAAATCCCGGGGGTACGTTGTCTGGACAAACGAAGATTATCTCGACAAGGGATTGCCTGCCGATTATCTCCGCTACTACCTGCTCGCTTATACGAGCCATACCAAGGAACTGAACTTTTCCTGGAAGGTCTTTTCCGAGCGGATCAACAACGAAGTGGTCAATATTTTCGGAAACTTTGTATACCGAACCCTGTTCTTTGCGCACAAGGAATTCAATGGTGTCCCGTCGTGCCCGGTTGATCCTGCCATTCTTGCCGAGATCGAAAAGAGCCTTGCCACGGTCGATAGTTACATGCGGGAGTACGAATTCAAGGGAGCTGTAGACGCGATCATGGCACTGGCTGCGTTTGGCAACACCTACATCCAGACACAGGCCCCCTGGAAACTGATCAAGACTGACCGGGATGCGTCAGCACAGGTTATCAGGAACTGTATCCAGATCGCACAGGCTGTCGCCCTTCTCATCGAGCCGGTTATGCCGGCAAAGGCGCAGGAGTGCTGGGCGATGCTGGGCTATACCGACACTATCGCAGACCACCCTCTCAGCGATGCCACGCGCCCGGTACCGGAAACGAGCATCAAAGCCCCCACCCCGCTCTTTGTCAAAATGGAAGAAGAGCAGGTAAAAGAACTCGATGCCCTGCTCCGGAAACGGGTAGCACAGGCCAATAAAAAGATGGAGACTATCCCCATGGTTACGTTTGAAGAATTCCAGAAACTGGACATCAGGACCGGTAAGGTGCTGTCCGCAGAACCGGTACCGAAATCGAACAAGCTCCTGAGATTACAGGTCGATATCGGGGGCGAAACCCGCCAGATTGT
>DATKZP010000063.1:0-10784 GCA_035527915.1 Methanoregula sp.
AAAAATTCATGGGCCCGTCGTGATTCGAACACGAGATCTTCGCCGTGTGAAGGCGACGTCATAGCCAACTAGACCACGAGCCCGTATGCATCGACCGGGAATTGAACCCGGGCTATAGGCTTGGAAGGCCTAAGTCATACCACTAGACCATCGATGCAATGATGCTTTACAATTTTAGCGAGCAGTGGTAATAATCATTCCCATTTCCCTGTTAAAAAAAGGAAGGGTTGTTTGGTATAATCGGATTATTCACCGAAGGATTTGCGTTAGTCTCGTTCCGGCACCAGAGCTGCAATAACGGCAATTACCGGCCCGACAATAAGCCCTGCCCAGAACAGCAGTCCAAGCAGCCCGATGATTCCCAGCGACAACCGGTTCTTTTTGGATTGCGGGGATGTTGAACGGGTAATACGTAACGCCCAGACCCCGAGCAGGATTGGTATCAGGGCAAAAATGAGCGTAAGAATCACACCGGCAGAAGGACCTGATACCATGAGGGCCCGGACCATCTGGACAAGCACGACAGATGCACCCCCCAGGTAACATAATCCGGCAATTGTTGCAAGCCAGAAGGAGAGTGGTTTTTTAATTCTGATGCCTTGGTCGCGTCGGGCTATCAGGATTAGTCCAAGAATAATTATAGCAAGGAACGGAGCGAGGATTGCGATAAGGGACTGCCCCTCCCAAAGGTGTGTATTGATGACATTGACGGGTACGAGTACCCATTCGGAAAAACTGAACTCCTCAAGGTAACCAACTGCAATACTGTACTGGGTTTCATCAGCTGAACTGATAACTGCGACGTAATAGGTTCCCGGCTGCGTAATGTTTTTTGCATAGGATGCGACGTTAAAAATTGCTGCAGGCGAGAATGGTTCATATTCTGCAGTGACCGGTTTTTGTCCTTTGATCATCTCCGTATTATAGCCCAAAGGTACGGTAACGGGAAGGGACAGTGCTTCGATATTTCCAGAAGTTCCCGGGCTCATAACGATCATATCCGGGACCGGTGCACCGAATTCGGGAGTCATAAGGGAAAGCGTCAGCCGATCCCCGTCATTCAGGATGAACTTGTAATATGCCGCATCCCCGGCCTCATGGAGATGCCCGTAAATTACATAGGATTTGGTGGGTTTTTCAACGGAAAGTGCGGTGGTAAGATCATTATTGTTTTCAGCACTGATCGGAACATGGGCATTCACGGGCAGGACTATGAAAATGAGGAGGATGAAAAATACAGGGAGCAACCATCGGTTGGTCATAATGAGTGTATTACCTACTTCAGAATATAAACCTGAAGGGTGGACGAGGCCACTACGTGAGAAAAACAATGATTATTGTGCATGGATCGGGTCTCATTGCGTGAAGACTTTAAAAAATGAGGATTGAAACATACTGGATTTTTAGTATGCTGTTCCCTTTTAGAGAAATTCATCCCGTTTGGGAACAATCGGGGTATCCTTTTTCCAGAGATGGATATCCCGGGAACGATCAAAGTAAAATTTAGACTCGTCAGTCTGTCCCATTTCTTTATAACAAATACCAATGTGATTCCATACATTCGCGTTGTTGGGCATCTGGTTTGCCACCATCTTGAAAGTCTGGATTGCCGATTCAAGATATTTGTTACTCATATACAGCACTCCAATCATTTCTAGTGTTTCACCGAGGTTGAAGAGAAGTTCTAAGTTCTCCGGTGCAAGTTCAACAGCCTTCAGTAACGATTTAAGAGCACTGATATTATCCCCCATTCCCCGGTAACAGAGGCCACGGTCATTCCAGACCTGCGGAAGCTTGTCGTCAATCTCCAGCGCCTTATCGAATGCAGCGATCGCTTCAGGATATTTCTTTTCCCGCGTGTAGAGGAGAACTCCCTCCTTGTAATATGTTGAGGATTTACCGAGAATCCTGTCAAACATCCCTACTGCTTTCTTAGAAGTTTGCAGGGATGCAGCCTCAGCGAGGTGTGCAACAGCATCCGTTGTATCATCCCTGATCACCACATCCTTAAACGTTGCTGTTACGTCGCGCATTGTTCCGACAGCCGCAATGAAATCCCCCTGCCCATCATACATGGGCATAGCTTTTGTCCAGATTGTCCAGTCACTCCCATCCTTCTTTAAACCTTTGGTGACTGCGATAATCGGACCTTTTGCAACCCTGCTGACTATCATATATTTTTGTCGCTTAATCTCATCATCTGTTTCGAAAATGAGATTTACAAGCATTTTTCTTCGGGTTCCATAAAAGGGTTCTGCATAGAGATAATCACCATTTCCAATCATGTCGCTTGCTTTAATATCGGTCAGCTGTTCCATGGAAGTATTCCATGCGACGACCTTGCCTTCACGATCTATAGCAAAGCTGGGATCGGATGAAAAATTGATGAGATCTGAGATAATCCGTTTAGATGTTCCCAGTTTTTTTCCGGAATACGTCCTCTCTACTGCTTTTTTGACCATAGTGACCAGTTCGCGGAACTGTGCCTGCGGGTCTTCACCTTTTTGTAAGAAAAAGTTAGCACCATTGTTAATAGCTTCGATAGCCGTCCGTTCATGCCCAACCCCTGTAAAAATGATCACCGGTGTTGTATCGCCTTCTGAGCGGAGAATTTTTAAAAATTCAATTCCATTGAGTTCCGGCATGTCATAATCGACAATGATGGCATCATATGTTTTTTCAGGAAGGAGCTTGAGTGCCTCTGTTGCGGATTGTGTGGTATGGATGCTCATTTCACGGGATCGTTCAGAGAACAGCTTGAGTACTTCGAGCAAAGCAGGTTCATCATCTATGAGCAGGACAGAGAGCAAGGAAAGACCACCTTCACCTATTAGTTCAATCAGTCCCGGTAGATATAAATATAGGCATTTTAGAACGGCTCGTCGTATCCGTACATAAAAAAGAGGATATAAACCGGGAAAACATCGGGAAAAAATCTGGAAAGAGACACCTCTTGAATCGATACGGAGAGATTGTATCAAATGGTGTAGAGGAGAATTATTAAAAAAAATTTTCGTAATCAAAAGATTTTAAAAAGAGTATTTTGAATAAAAAAATTTTTGAAGCCGGTTGTTTTAGTATCCCCGCATTTCAGTGTATACTTCCTCAAGGTTTGCGAGCCGCTTTTCAAGTGGCGGGTGGGTGGAGAAGAGCTCCTTGATGGTATTTCCCGTGAGCGCAGGGATGATGAAGAACGCGTTTGCGCTTTCAAGTTTTACTTTTGCTTCAACAGGTACCACATTCATCCGTCCACTGATTTTGCTTAATGCTGACATCAGCGCCCTCGGATTCTTTGTGATATAGGCACTACCGCGGTCTGCACTAAATTCGCGGTACCGGGAAAGTGCAAGAATGAGCAGCGTACTGACAGCGTAAACAATGATCGAGACTATCCAGATAATGATATATCCGCCCCCTCCTTCGCGGTTGCGTCCCCCGAACAATGCAGAAAAGAAAAAGCTCTGCATAATCATCGAAGCTATCATCGCAATAAAACTGGCCATCGTCATGGTCAGAATGTCACGGTTTTTCACATGTGCAAGTTCATGGGCGAGCACTGCCTCGAGCTCATCTTTATTTAAAAGACGCATGATTGAATCTGTGCATGCGACTACAGCATGCCGGGGACTCCTTCCTGTGGCAAATGCATTAGGTACCGGGCTCTGCATAATGGCAATCCTGGGAAGGGGGAGGTCTGCTTCCTTACAGAGCTTCTCGATGGTCCGGTGCAGTTCAGGGTATTCATCGTCTTCCAGGATCCGTGCCTTGGTTGACCAGAGCACAAGTTTGTCAGAGAAGAAGTACTGGACAAATCCTATCCCTACCGCTAATACTACTATCAACCAGAGACCAGCTCCGAACGCCAGGAGTATCGTCATAAACACCAGGTAGAGGACGAATAATAAGAACATCGTCAGCCAGATTCTGCCGGTAAGACCCCAGTCACGTTTCCATTTCATAATTAGTACACTTTCGTTATCGACGCTCTTAAAACAATCGAAAATTGCAATAAGCGGAGCAAAAAGCGGAGCAGAATTTGCACCGATTAACGGTTATTTACTCCATGGTTATCTGCAGAGCGGGTATGGTGCATGTGTGCACCGCAGGATCAATACAGAAACTATTTTTTTACTAACATCTGACTGGTACGCATGACTGATGTCGATCCCGAAGCGCTGGCCGATGTGGCATACGGCATCTTCGAGCACTCCCTGAACCGGGGGCTTCAGATGCGGGGTAAATACCTTTATACACTGGTCGAAGGCGGTATTGACTTCAAAGCGGATCTTTCCGTGATTTTTGAGGAGTTTTCATTAGAATACCCGCAGCTGGCAGAGGTAATATTAAAACATTTTTCCGATAATGACACAATCTATGAGATGCTCTGCAACGGTGAAGGGGTGGTCCCATCAAAGACTACGCAGATGTACTGGATCGTACAGGATGCACCAGGCAGCGCTCCGGAGGCGATCGAGGACGAAAATGCCGGTAAATGGCTGATTTTCCAGGAGCTCGGACTGGCTGATGCAGCATGGAAGAAGGTTCGCGACGCGACCGTAGCACTCGAGCTTGGCATCTCTACAAAAGTGAGCACATCAAAACCGAATCCGGAATCGCGTGACAACCGAAAAGTTATCTATGTTTATTCAAAAGACTGGGCGGATGAGGCGGATGTAATGCGGGTACGTGAGAAACTGCGTGAACTGGGCTTTGTTGATCGTATCGGGTACAAGCGCAACATCGAGACATTCGCCGGGGAATATGCAAAGAAAGGAAAACGGGTGACCTACTACTCGGCTTGATTTTTATGCTCAGATTTTTTAAAACTTGATAAAAACGGATAAAAAAATATTGAAGAAGAAAAATTACGACTTTCTTTCCTTGTTCTTTGTGCGCAGGTTCTTGTAACCGCACTTGCGGCAGCTGGTTGCGCGGATTGCATTGCGGGCGTTGCAATGCATACATATTTTCACGTTGAGTAACCGGGCTTCGGCTTCGGGGAATTTTGCCATAGAAATACACTCCTGTCTGCCCTTATTACAAAGCTGTAAGACATATTAACCATTTGTGTCACTCTTTTATGGTCTGTATTCCTGCATGAACCATTCCCGGAATGCAGTGAGCGCCAGCGCACGGTGAGAGATTCTGCTTTTCTCTTCAAGTGGCAGCTCTGCGAGTGTCCGCCCACCCACATCAAAGATCGGGTCATACCCAAACCCCCCACTTCCACGGGGGACCGTGATGATCCTGCCGTAGATGGTTCCAGTAAAGTTACGGATGCCCTGTTCATCCGCGAATGCAATCGCTGTCGTGAAGTGTGCGTTGCGATTCTCCACATCTTTCATAAGCTTAAGAATACCGGTGTTACCAATCGAGTGCAGCACGTACGCGGCATACGGGCCGGGAAATCCGTTCAGGGCATCGATGGAAAAGCTGGTGTCATCGACGATAAGCGGTGTGAGGAGACGATCGTACGCGTATTGTGCCTTCTGCCGGGAGATAACCTCTACATCATCAGAGCGGAGTTCAGGAATTTCAAGCGGAATATGGGTCACATCAAGAAAACCGCCAAAGAATTCCGCAACCTCTCTTGCCTTATTGGTGTTACTGGTAACTATCGTGAGTTTCACAGATATCTTCCCCTCAGTTCGATCTCGTGCTCACGGGTGATGACATCTGCTGCCTCCCCAAATGTCTCTGCATATCCCAATGCAAACGCTGCTTTGAGGGCATCAGCATGTTCAGGTGCCGTACTCTCCAGCGTCTGGAACAGTACATGGATATCCACTCCTCGCTGTTCGATCTCGGAATTTACCTGTGCAAGACCAAAATCAATCAGAACGCACGCATCGTCCCCCTCACGCAGGATCATGTTGCTGGTCGTGAGATCGCCATGTATAATTCCCGATGTATGCAGCTTTCCGATCATTCGCCCTGCTTTGTGTACTGCTTCTTCTGTGAGATTCCGGGAAAGCAGCGTCCCTCTTACCTGCTCCATCACAATAGTATCCGCAGTGATATCGCTCATAACTGGTGTGGGAACGCCCCCTTTGCGTGCAGCGGCAATCAGCCGCGCCTCAGCCCGGGTCCGCTCTGCAATGAGTCGGTTGTCAAGAGCGTGTACACGGTACAGTTTCGGGATACGGCGCTTCTCTGCAGTGCCGTTCCGGAACGTGACAACAGCTTCTGCACCCCTTTTCGGGGTCATGTAATCCGGAAATATATCGTTGCCCGCGAGGGTGATCTCGTTTTTCCATGTCACTTCGACATCATCCGAGCGAAAAGAGGGTTTTATCTGGGAGGATTCAATGGGAAGAGATAACCCGCTCTCCAGCATCAGTTTTCCCGTATAGGCGATCATAGCCCCATTATCTCCGAGATATTTCTGTTCGGGAACGAAGAACTGCGCCCCGCGCTCCTCACACATCACCCGGAGCATTTCCTGCAACCGCCGATTTGCTCCAACACCCCCGACAAGGAGCACCTCGTTTTTTCCGGCAAGCGACATCGCCCTCTCGGTCACTTCAACACACATCGCAAATGCCGTCTCCTGCAGGCTGTAGCAGACATCGGATAGGGTTTCCTTACTGTCTTTTGCCGCTGAAACCAGGCCGGAGAAAGCAAGATCCATTCCCTTGACAGTATATGGCAGCTCTATGTACTTTCCAAGTTTTGCCTGCTTTTCAATAATCGGACCACCGGGATGAGGGAGGTTTTTTGACCGTGCAAATTTGTCGAGTGCATTCCCGATGCCGATATCGAGTGTCTCGCCAAAGATCCGGTACCGGTCGTTCAGGTACCCGATCACCTGCGTATTCGCTCCACTTGCGTAGAGAACGATCGGGTCACAGCAACCGGTGGCAAAACACCCGATCTCCACGTGAGCGACGCAATGGTTGACACCCACCAGCGGGACATCCAGTGCCAATGCAAGTGACCGGGCTGCAGTTGCAACTGTCCGCAGGCAGGGTCCAAGCCCCGGTCCCTGCGAGAATGCAATACCCGTGATCTTATCGGGGTCCTTAAGGATAGAAGAGATAAGGTCCTTCATTACCGACGCATGATGCTGCGCTGCCTCACGCGGGTGGATACCCCCCTGAGCCGGGCTATAGGGTCGGGAAACAAGTGAGATGAGATCACGATCAAAAAGGGCGGCACTGAGGTTCCATGCTGTCCCCTCAATTCCAAGTATCTGCCCAAAAACAGGCATTGAATCTTATTTTCTGAATTCAGTATATCCGCACTTGCCGCATGTGGTCCGGTCCTTATGATCCGCCATCATGACCCCGGGTCCGCAACGGGGGCAGTATTTCTTATCAGTAGTGACCTTCGCGCCATCAACCTTAAAGTACGCGCCCCTCTTTTGCCCCTTAACGGCTGCTGCCTTCTTTGCTGCAGCCATTGTTACGCAGCTCCCTCTTCCTTTGGCTTGGGCATCCCGCGCGCTGCAAGGTATGGTCGCTCAGTTTTGTTCCTGCCCTCTTCATTGTCATATATGCGTGCCGAACCGGTAACTTCAGTTTTACCGAAGCTGCTGTGCAGCGTGTCAAGAGTTATCTGCTGCTCTTTTACATTGAGCATGGCGCATAGTTTGCCAATAATCTGCATACGGGAGGGGGTCGCACCATCGTATTTGAGGTTAAACTGAACCTCTCTTCTGGATAAAAGCTCATTTCTTTTATCGCTGGTGATCTCAAAGTCCATCGATATCCTGTAATTATTGGAAACCGGGTTATTTATAATATGAGCCTCACTTAGAGTGCAAAAACAATCCTCAAAAAGGGAATGCACGTTATACCATGGAAAAAATAAAAATTCATGCATCTGAGCGGATAAAATGGCTCAATAAATGGCGGGCAGTCTCTTTTGCCGCAAGGTTTACCGTACGGAGCACCACTCCCTGATGTGGCTGTCCGTACAACACGATTGCGCCGTCTGGAGCAGCGATCACAAGGGGAATCACCGCAAGATCCTCTTCGCCATCAACCATGACCGTTACCGGTGAATGCATGACGGCATGATCGAGTGCGCGGATCAGGTCATCGGTCAATGTACCGGCTGGATTTTTCACTCTGATACACTCGCCCCGAAGTTCCGGCATCCGTGAACATGGTGAGCGCATGGTATAGCCATCAATAACAGCAATGTCGGGGGTGATGCCCCTCTTCTGGAGGTTGTGGGTGACAACATCTCCGACAGCGTATACCCTGCTGTGGGTAATTTTTGGGATTATCTCATCAATGTTCCGGTACAGTTCCCCAAAGGGTTCCTGGAAGAGCTTCCGGTGCTCTTCGGGAAGAGTCAGCATCAGCGGACCTTCAGCGCGTAGCGTCCCGGAAGTTTGATATTCATCCGTTTTGCTACTTCAGAATTTTCTGGATCGATAATGACAAGATAACCAGACCAGTCCTCACTCAGATTTGTCGTACCGCAGATTACGCAGTTCTCGCCATCCACTACACGGTGACAGTCACGGCAGACTTTTCCCTGCTTTTTCTTATTCGCCGGAGGCATGCTCCTTCCTCTTGTTCTTGCCTTTCTCCTTTACTGCCTCTTTTGGTGCAGGGGAGGATTTCTGGTCCTTTTCTTTCTCTTTGTTCATCTCTTCTTCAAGCCAGAGTGCTGTGCCCAGTCCTGCCTGTCGCATGGTGAGTCCGATCTTGCTGTCTCGTGGCTCACGCTCATTTAGTGAGAGTGTCACGACCCGGACACGAACTACATCTCCGACACCGATGAACCGTTTGGACTCCTGGCAGATAAGCCGGGCGTTTTTTTCATCGTAGTTGATGTACTCGTCAGAGATCTGGCTTACATGCAGCATTGCATCTATAGGACCGAGGCTGACAAAAGCCCCAAAACTTGTCGTTTCGACAACAAGTCCCTCAATGACTTCCTGCAGCGTAAGCCGAATCACCATAGCTTCAAATTTTACATCGTAATAAACGCCGCCGTCACCAGGCACGAGTTCGCCCTCTCCGACATCCATGACTTTGGTCACGCAGATGAAGATCCCGATCTCCTTATCAATGCTGCCTTCAAGCTGCTCCTGCAGGACCTCAAGAATTACTTTTTCAAGTTTATCGCCCAGTCGCTGGGGGGGTACCCGCACCTTGTCCTCAAGCATCAACCTATGATACATACTTTACCTCCGCAATATCTCCAGTTTTTTCTGCTTTCTCATTGATATCACACCGATACCACGTGTAAACAGTGCATCCCGTATACGCCTGTCATTGGTAACTACCATGCATGCATTCCGGGCTGCATATTCAATCATCTGTGCGTCGACAGATTCTGATTTCAGATCCCCGCTTTCCACGATAGTACACTTTTCGCCCAGTACAAGACCGTGCCTTGCCGCGGCACCGTCACGTCCTTTTGCCAGGGAGAGCCCGGTCAGCTCCCGGATAACTCCTGATAGCACGATCGGTTCAAATGCACCGAGAAGTGTGCATAGCTCATCGAAGAGATCGATCTGGAACTGCGCCGGCATCATGAGTGCGTTGGCGTCCAGAAGGATCTTCACTCGATCAGCACACCCATTCCGATTAAGCGCCAGCGTGCTCCCACCTGCCGGCTGATGGCGATCTTTGAACCCAGTTCTGCACATACAGGTCGCTTCAGCTGAATCTCAATAGTGTCCTTCTTTGTATTACTGATTACACCTACGGTAACCGCGGTTCCCACCGACAGCATCAGCGGTTCACTGTGTTTCAACGGTTCAATAATGAGCTCACTTGTGGCACCCACAACCCGCTCCATGAGCGTGACACGGCAATGGATTTTCTCCCATACCTGGGGAAGTTTACCAACGTGACCCAGTACCTGGCCGGCAAGTGCGTCGCTTTTCGTCAGAGCCGGGTCGAGTCGTGTTCCAACACCAAGGAGTCCGCCGGGAGTTGCCTCAGTGACTTTGCTGGAACCGGAATTTATCGATTTTGCTTGCGTAATGATGGGAATCCATTTGATCCTGTTTTCAATCTGGGTCTGCCTGCCTGGTCGGATTTCGATATCGTCGCCTTCGCGGAGGATGCCCCGAATAAGAGACCCTCCAACGACGCCACCTTTCACATCCTTCCAGTTGCAGCCTGGTTTGTTCACATCAAATGAACGGGCTATAAGCATTACAGGTTCAGTGTTTGGATCCCTCTCTGGTTCAGGAATTGTCTGATCGAGCGCCTGCACGAGAGCGCCGATATTGATCCCTTTCTGCGAAGAAACCGGAATGATCGGGGCGTTCTCGGCAATTCTTCCTTTAATGAAATTCTTGATCTCGTGGTAGTTGTCAATCGCCTCTTTCTGGCTGACCACATCGATCTTGCTCTGGACAATCACGATATTTTTTATGCCGACGAGTTCCAGCGCCATCAAGTGCTCTTTTGTCTGCGGTTGAGGGCACTTCTCGCTTGCAGCGATGACCAGCATCGCCCCGTCCATCAATGCAGAACCGGAAAGCATCGTTGCCATGAGCGTTTCATGCCCCGGTGCATCGACAAAGGATATCGAACGAAATGGTGTTCCCTTTCCGCCGCAGACCGGACAATCGGGGCTGGTCGAAAAGGCGTCAGTACCTTCGCACTTTTCGCACCGGTAAAAAGTTGCGTCGGCATATCCAAGACGGATTGATATGCCACGCTTCACCTCTTCACTGTGCCGGTCTGTCCATGTCCTAGTGAGTGCGTTAACAAGAGTGGTCTTGCCGTGATCGACATGACCTACAACTCCAATATTGACACTGGGAACTTTTACATCATGCAAATGAAATCGAACCTCCTTACTCTATA
>DATKZP010000064.1:0-17481 GCA_035527915.1 Methanoregula sp.
GCCTTGATCGCGGTCAGCGGCGTCCTGAAATCGCTCTCCCCCATCTTGTAGCCCTGCTGGGAGACGAGCACGATGTTGAGCTTGTTCTTCGTGATCGTATCGATTACCGCTGTCTGCACGCCCTTGCCAAATCCCGTGTCCTGATAGAGCAGGGCGAGCCGGAACGGGCGGTCGGCCGCAGCGCCAGTCTTCTCGTTCACTGCAGCACGGACAACCTGATCGATGAATGTAGTAGTATACATACCGTAGGAATCGGTTGTCGGGCAGTGGTGGAAGATATAGCTGGTATCGATATCCGTGCGGTGGGTGATAATCGGGCTCGATGCACCGGTCACGACAAACGGGACTTTATACTCCGCAACGGTCTGCTCGTACGATGAGGTGACCGCGCTCGAGTAGCCGCCAACAAGGAGGTCTACATTATCACTGGTGATCAGCTGGGTAGCTGCCTTCTGCCCACCCTGCTGGGTAGACTCATCGTCACCAACGATTAACTTGATCGGGACTTTGGATCCCTTAACCAAAACACCGCCGTTTGCGTTGATCTCATCAGCAGCAACCTGTGCTGACTGCCACATGTTTTTGCCTACATTGCTTGCAGGACCGGTCAGTGATGCAATAACACCAATCTTTATCTCGGTTGCCTGTGCCGGGGCCTGTTCCTGCTGCGTACATCCAGCAAAGAATGCTGCAATGAGCAGTATTACGATGAAAAGGACTGAATACTTCATGATATATCCCACAATGCTATGTTATAGCATGTCATATTAAATTACAGTCTTTAACATTATAAAAAAATATTGGTTTGGTTACACCGGATTGAATGTTACCGGAAATTATTTTTTAAAACACAAAAAAAATCCAATGTATTATTTTTATGAAAGGTTTTCAAGGATATCAGGACAGATACCCTCTTCAAGCGGGACAAACATCCACCTGCCTGCCTCTGAATAAAGTAAAGCAACCGGGCTCACCGATACCACGGCTCCCTGTTCAAACGAGACCGTCGTGTCACGTACAATCGGTAAAAATACCCGTTCGCCGCAGGCAACCGGATCCAGCATCCTTACAGCAGTTGTCACACTTTTGACGCTCCACGGGAACGGGGTTTTGCACGGATCATGCCCTGCCTGATACCTGGAGTAGTAAGCACATGAATTCCGGCTATCAGGATACGGAGAGGATGGTTAACCCGGAGCCGGAGTTCCATTTCAATCTCAAAGACTTCCCGATTAAACTCAGGAGTCATATCGATAAAGATACGGGATGCCATAAGTACGAACCGTGTTGCCCAATACCCGCCATATAAAATGCCGGTCGCAACCGGGTCTTTCATGCCGATCCGGATACTGCCGGTACAATTCTCTAACCTGCTCTCATGGTAGAGCACCGACACGAATCTTCCCATCGGTGCAATCAGTCGTGGGATAAGGTTGAGATACCCCTCAACGGAACGGAGATCTGCCGGAGCGGGCAGGTTCGCATCTTCACCTTTCTGTTGCTCATCCACACCTGCCCGGGAATACATGACATTGCCTCCGATAAAAACCTGATTCCTCCGCCCATCATGCCGGTGTATGGTCCGGAACCTGAAAAATCCCCAGGAAACAGTGACCGAATATTCCCGCTGGCCTTCTTTTTGCACCAGATGGAGAGCAAAGCGCACCGGGACCAGGTAGAGAATCAGGGCGGGGAACAGGAAAATAAGGAGCGTACAGGCAATGATAAAAACCGGGATGAGAAACGCGTCCATAAAAAAAGGGTGGTACTAGGATCAGAGGTCTTCTTTCTTTGCAGGTGAAACCTTTGCCCGGTCCTGGTTCATGGATTTTATTGCGTCGATGACCTGGGGGGCAAGTGTTTCGCTTAATGCGGATATGATTTGTGCAATCGGGTTATCCTTTTTCAAAGACATTATCTGCACACCTTCCGGCCCTTTGACATCCTTGTGGAGAATGACAAGCGCGACAGGTTCAATTCCCCCGCCGCCACCGGCTCCCTGGCCCGTGCAATCTTTTCCCTGGCCGCCTCCGGCACCAAACCCAAAACCGAACCTGGCAATCGGAATCACAACCTTTTCCCCGAGGTCGATAGGTGCACCCATTACGTTGTCTGGAGTAAGGAACTCCTTGAGATGAGAAGCAGTTTCCATTAGCATCTGTTCGTTGGTCATGCTGTTCACAACACTGGTTATAGTGCCCGGACTATTTGAACATAATTACGAAAGTATAAACCCATCAGGATTATTTCTCACATATGGCTGATGGGCAGTACCTGAAATTCTCAAAAATGAACCTGATGCTATTGTACCAACAAAAAATTATGCTGGTAAATCCGGCATGCCGGGGTGCATGCCTATTCTGCGAGTATTTTATACCCCGTCACCATGAGTGCGACGAGCACCGGGCCAAGAATGAAACCCACAATGCCCATAAACGGGACACCGGCAAAGATGCCGATCATCATCATGACCGGGGGAATTGCAACCCGTTTTCCCATCAAAACCGGGCGGTAATAGAAATCAATCCACCCGCTGAGCAGGGGATATCCCACAAAAAGCATTATGATCGTGCTGGTGAAGTCACCAATGCTCATGAAGTACAAAGCAAGGATAAGAATCATTATCTGGGCACCGATGAGAGGGACCAGCATGGCAAACCCGATCATAGTTGAAAACAGGAGTATGTCCCCATAGCCCAAAAAGTAAAAGAACGGGATTGCAAGGATAAACGAAATCATAGCCGCTGAAATCTGGACAATAATGAGGGCATAAATGGTGTTTTCAGAAATTTCAGACATTTTATTCACACTGTCCAGTAGTTTTGGGGACAGGGCACGTGTAATCGTCTTCCAGATAGATTCGCCATAATAGAGCAGCATCGATAGCGAGAGGAAGAAGATGACAATCGAGAGAAGTGTCTGCAGGATATTACCTGTCAGGGCAAGGACAGCTTTTAACATCAGGTCTTTAAGGGTCTCGTCAAAATTCAAAAGTTGTGCCTCGGTAAATGATGGCAGGAATCCGGATAACCCGGTATTTTTTAATCCGGTTATCATCGACACCGCCATATCACCGATATGCTCTTCGTTGTTGATCAGTACACTTGCTGCCAGTGACATTACCAGCAGGATGAGAAGAAGGACCCAGACCGTGATGAACGTGGCCGACACTGCAGGCTTAAGGAAACCGCAGAGTCGTTTATGAATTGGTAAAAGTGCGACCGCAATTGCGACTGCCCATATGAACACAGGATGGAGAGGCCAGAACGCAATGATCGCTATGATAAAAATCGTAATAATCAGGAGACCCAGTTTAACATCATCGGTAATCAGGGATGTTTCCATAGAAATCAAATCCTTGTCATAGGTAATGAAGATATTCCCTGTGTGTTCGATATTTTTTTTTTTACCGGACCCGAGGGAGAAACAGGTGTATACGGAGATGCACTTTTTTTTCCTGCAGGGCATCGCTGTATCCTGTGTTTTCCCTCATTGATCCGCTACAATATAAATGAAATAATGGCGACAATGACAAAGATTATTACAAGCCACTTCGCGATATTCATGGAAAACCCTGCGATACCCCGTGAACCCAGTACATAGGCTACCAGCGCCAGTACAAGGAACAGAACTGCAAGTTCAATCAGCATTTTTACCACCTAATGTTTTTTCAATTTTGATCCGGCCTTGTGTGCCGCGATTTTAGCATCAGAAACGGCTTTGTGGACAATGATTTTTGCATCATCTGATGCATTCTGTGCTTTCGTTCCTCCACCTTTGAGTATATTGTGGGCAACAACTGTTGCATCATCATATACAGCATGTGCAGTAACGCGGGCGTCATCGACAGCATTACTGGCCTTCACTTTCAGATTGTCGGTCATGGGTATTTTCAACTTCTTTCCCTGATATGATTTTTTTGAAGCGCTATTTTGAGATAATGAATTTTTTATACCCATATCAGAGCAATCCAGCATAGAGCAGAGATATATATAACTCTTACCGGTTGTTTCAAAATCTGAATCGAACCGTAATTTCCGTGGCGTAGTTCAGGAAGACAATCGTGTATGGATTTGCCTGTCATCATGGGTAGTTCATTGGCCAGTACCTGTTTTTAAAAAGCCCTCATGGTATCCCGGAGAAAGAAAGGAGCATCTCTGCTTTGTTAGCCGGTTATTGTGCATGCGATCCTGATGAATTTTTAAAAACGGCACGGTTGTGACAGGGGGTGTCACGACAGCAGGAGTTACGTAGAATAGTGAAGTTTCAGAAATTGGAAACTCCGCTAAGGATTATAACCTCTATTAACAACACATTCGTCCATGAAAAAAATAACACGAAAGAGTTATGGCGTCTATGCAGGGTTAGCAATCCTGCTCTTTGCCCTGATGTTCCCCGCGGTATCTGCCGATACCGCTGCGGAGTCGGGCTACATCACGGTCGGGTTGGCACCGGTTGCCAGTTTTGATGCACTCTATGCATATAACACGGTTCCTGCAGTAGTCACGTTCCGGGATCATTCAACCGGGACTACTCCCATGACCTATGCCTGGGAATTTGGTGACGGGGCCACATCGACCGAGCAAAACCCCAAGCACACGTATATGCGCAAAGGGTTATACACGGTCAGACTCACGGTAACGAATTTTTACGGGTCCAGCACCGAAACAAAACAAAATTATGTATCGATCGGAATGGCTCCGAATGCGGGCTTCAGCGGTGAACCGACAAGCGGCAATGCTCCCCTGACCGTAGCATTCACCGATCGTTCAAGTGGTTATCCTACGATGTGGAACTGGAACTTTGGCGATGGCCAGGAATCCGTACATCAGAACCCGGTACACACCTACTGGGTCGGTGGAGATTATACCGTGACCCTGACGGCATCGAATGACTATGGCGCAACCAGTGCATCCAAGCCGTATTACGTGCACGTTATGCCCCCCCTCACCGCAAAATTCACCGCTGATCCAAAATCCGGGATAATCCCGCTGGTCGTAAAATTCACTGACATGTCGACCGGCAGCCCGGAATCATGGACATGGGATTTTAACGATGGAAGCACCTCAACGGGCCCGAATCCGGTTCATGCATTCACCACAGCAGGTTCATTCGATATCACGCTTACCGTGACCCGCGGGATGGATAAGGACAGTACAACCCAGACAATCATTGTTGGCGGCGTGCCCTCAGTAGATTTTGTTGCGGACAGTACCACGGTGAGTGTCAACACTCCGGTAAAATTCACGGACAAAACGCTCAATTCGCCAACTGCATGGTCCTGGGATTTCGGTGACGGGACAACATCATCCGAGCAGAACCCGACACGGGTCTATTCGGCAAAGGGTGTGTATACCGTCACCCTGACTGCTACGAACAGCTTCGGCAAGGATACCGAGAAGAAAGTGAATTATATCACCGTTGGCATCCCCCCGATGGCAGACTTTATCACGGAAATTCCATCTTACCAGGAAGGAAGCCGGACGCAGTATGTCAGGTTTATCGATACATCGATTGGTAATCCCTATCTCTGGTCCTGGGACTTTGGCGATGGTACGAATTTTGAAGGCCAGTCCCCACCGCTCCACCTCTACAACCGTGACGGGCTCTATACGGTATCACTTACCGTGAAAAATCCCTTTGGGGAGGACACCGAGACAAAGACCAACCTGATCTCGGTCCGGGAAGGGCCGAGGATTGACTTCAAAGCGGACAGAACACGGGTGAGCGTGAACCAGTATGTCCACTTCACTGACCTTTCCACAAACAACCCCTCTGACTGGAAATGGGATTTCGGTGACGGATCTTCAGGAACAGGAATGAACCCCGACCATGCATACCGCCAGGTTGGTGTTTACACCGTGAGGCTGACCGCATCGGATGGGTACACCACAAATTCCTTAACAAAGAAAGGCTACATCACGGTCGTAAATCTCCCGAATGCCGAATTTGTGGCAGACAAGACCAAAGGGATTACACCGTTCACCGTGCATTTCACGGACATGTCAACGGGTAACCCGACAGGATGGAAATGGGATTTCGGTGACGGGGCAACATCAACGGATCAGAATCCCTCGCACGTCTATACTACGTCCGGCACTTCCGTAACCAGCAGATATACCGTGAGCCTCACGGCAACAAATATCAACGGGGAGAATAAGAAAACAAAAGCGGATTACATCACCGTAACCCAGACACCCATTGCCGAGTTTACTGTAGACGACAGGCAGGGCAAGGCACCATTTATTGTGAAATTCCGCGACCTCAGTGCCGGTATGCCGACCAGTTGGGCCTGGGAATTCGGTGATGCGGGGACATCAAACGAACAGAACCCGACCCACGTATATCCGTTTGAAGGATCGTATGATGTCCGGTTGACCGTTTCGAACCAGTATGGATCAGACACGGTCTTTAAGACGGGGACCTCTTCCCAGCGGAATAATGCTGCACCGGTTCCCCTGACAACGATGGTAACTCCGGAGCCGACAACCGCTCCCCTGACTGTGATTCCAACCGATATGACAACAAGTGCCCCAACACCGCTTCCGACTGCAACAAAGTCACCATTATCCCCCTTTGTTACCGTAGGTGCATCGGTGATCGGGCTGTTGGTGCTCGCTGCAGCACAAAGGAAATAATCACTTTTTTTTATGAGCACCCCCTGTTTTTTACAAGATAACTTCGTTCAGGGAATCCTGACCTGACCATTTTTACCTGGTTGATGCTAAATTCTGGCATAGACCTGATTCGCAACTTTTTAGTTTACCGACTGTCTTGCAGTTCCAGATACCCGTGCTTGTGATCATACCGGCTTTGTTGAAATCCTCTGGAGAAACAATCAATCGCTCCTGGCGGCTACAGCACATCGTGCTTTTAGCCCCGCCTCTTCAGGCATCCCCCATATACGATAACCCGGAGAAGGTTGAAAATAATACTCTTAAAAAAGGAAGGGGTCAAGGGGATGTGCCCCGCATGCTGCCTCCCCCTCTTTTTAAGAGAGAGGGGTCACCCTCCTGACTGCAGCAGAGAAGAAGCGAATTACCGGAAAAAAAGGATTTCAACAGAGCCCATCTTTTACCATTGCGATGAACGACGACGACGCCGGCGGGCGCCCCCTCTGGCGTGTTTAAGTGACGAAAAAAGGGCTTTGTAGAAATCCTCATAGAAACAAACAATCGCTCTTGGGGGCTCTTTGCATTTCATGCTTCCGCCCCCGCCGCTCGGGCATCCCCCTATTGCGATATCTCTTGATAAGGTTGATGAAAAACCTTAACAAAAGAGGGGGTCAAGGGGATGCCCCCCTTGGGATGCTTCCCCCACTGGGGGAGTGAGGGGGTCACCCTCCAAGCTGCTGCAGAGAATAAACAAATTCACAAAAAAAGATGATTTCAACAAGGCCGAAAAATGCTAAAAACCTCCTTGCCCCGCCATGCCTCGGAGAGGCCCTGAGGTGGGGGACTGTTGTAACTAATCTATTTTCATAGTTCGGGTATGAACTCCCATTCATGTGCGTTTCAACAAATCCTGAAAATAATAAAAAATTCAGGGGGCAACGCACACCGTGCCATTAAAGCACTTGTCTGTTCCACAGTTGCAGACCCTGATCTGATGGCTGTCTCCGGCTGCGCATCCACAAGCTCCTGCCAGACAGAGGTTCGGGAAATCCCTCACCGAATTACAGCAAAGCATCGAGGTGACCATGCCTCCTGAACGTACGCATCCCTGCTCTTGTTCTGACATCCCTGATATTGTTTCAGAAATGACTGCAATCACGGGTTTCAGCTTATACTGGTCCGACCCGATCCTGATGACCGATTTCTCCACATTAAAGTCAAGTGTGAGCTTCAGGGTCTCATTCGGAATAAGGACAAAACCCCTGTTCAGCTTGAGCACCCCGCTGGGAACCGCAAGATTATGTTCAGTGCCATCGACCGTAACGGTCCCTGAATCGATCTTCAGCCGTATCTGGGTGTACTTGCCCGCTTCCATCGTCTTCTGGCCAATCACTTCACTCATGTCGGTGAGCAGCATCAAATCAACCGTCTGGGGCTTATCGACAACAACGGTCCATCCGGCCGTGCCTGAATCATCCGATTCTGTAGCGGTCATCTCCTCGTCGGTTTCAGGGGCAGTCTGATTCGCCGATGCCTGGTGGACACTCACTTCGCTGATGTGCAAGCCAAGATAGGTGATCGTGCCGATATCGGTAGTCTTCGGAGCATCCTTGACCGCGATAAGAAGGATTGATTGTCCGACCGGGGCAGTGATGCATCCTGCCATGATGACGGATGCGAGAACTATAACAACTAATGCAAGATACGTTATTTTCATCGGTGAAGTCACCTCATTTACTTGGATACTGACATTCTGGGTATAAATATGAATCCTGACTTTGCAATTTTTGCAACACCGATACTGCAATTCTTGTATTGACCTGATTCGAAACTTTTTAGTTTACAATTGTCCGGGATCTTAATCAGTTCATCATCTGTTTCGCGTCAGGGGAAGCAGAGCCCTTCAAGACCGGTTGCCAGAAGAGCAGGGATATCGCTTGGGCTGTTTTTTTAAAAAATTATTCTATGAGAATTACCTATCAGGGATACTGTGGATTATCACGGTTCAAAATTTGTAACGTCAGATTAAATTTTTATATTATTCATTTCATATACCGACCTGATCTGGTAGGGTTACTTAAACCAGGTGAAATTTCCCGATGACTTTTAAATCACATAAAAAATGTCATCCGGGAAACGAAGAATTGCTTATCAGGAATGATAAAAAATCTTATAGTAACTGGAGTGTTTTACATGGATGATATAACTTCGCGGGATGAGGAAAATGTCCAAAAAGAGGAGCAGATCCGGAAAGAGGAACAGAACCGGCAGCAGGATGCTCAAAAAACCCGTGATCAGGCAACTGAAAAGGGACGGAAACAGGGACTGGAAGAGGAGCGTGCACGGGAAAAAGCACGGGAAAAGCAGAAGGGTATGGGAACGGGTGTAAAGGTCATTCTTTCTCTTATTGTTCTTGCCATTATTGTAGTCATAGCAGCCTATGCGACACTGTCTGTATCAGTTATGGATGTTACGGCTGGCAGCGCGTTTCCCTTCACTTCCAATTACGGGGTCACATTCCCCGAAGGTCAGACAATAACCATCGGCACCTCCCACATCATTGTTCTCTCGTTCCAGAATGAGATCATCTCGGATATTGATGGCGACCGTCAGAAACTTGTGGTAGGAGAGGACCGGGTTATATCAGAACGGCATGCAGTGATCACGACACTCGGGGTGATCAAGCTTCTGGATACCAACTTCAAGATAAACCTGAAGTATAAAGGCAACCGGGATAACGTGGCATACTTCGATATGGCTGTCCTTACCTCACAACAGGTACCGGATATCCTCCTCAGGCAACTGCTTCCGGCAGAAATAAATGCACAACCCATATGAGTGGAGGAATTGTATGAAATTTTTTTACCCAATTGCAGTTATTGGAGTACTGTTCTGTGTAATCCTCTTCTCGGGATGCACCAGTACATCCCCGCCAGCCCCTTTACCGACTCCTGTTCCCACTACGGCAGTGGTGATACCAACCCCAACCGCAGTACCATTTCCGGATGCTCTGGCCCTGAATGAGTACGCCACCTTCGGACGCGGGAATGAACAGGGCAAGGCAACAGTATACAGGTTCGAGGTAAAACCCAACTATAACTGGACATCTCCATCATGGAACAGCCCCGGCGAGCAGGCTGCATCACAGCCCCTTGAGATCCAGCATGGCTACAATATGGAGAAGCCTCATGAAGGTAACACATTCCTGTTCGTATTCGTCCGTATCCAGAATACCGGTACCATTGCGCTCAATGCTCCTTCAGCAAAACAGTTTGTAGTGATCAGTGACGGGGAGGCGTACAGTTATTCATCCGTCAGAAGTTCTGATGTGGTTATTGACAAAGTTTCCCTGACACAATATGATTACCAGATCGGGCGGGGCGGAACCGTCGGATACATTCAGCCCGGAGAAAGCAACAAGGCAGATGGCTATCTTATCTATGAGATCCCCGCTGCGTTCTCTCCCGGTACAACCTATGTGGCGAGCAACCTCGACTATCAGACAAAAGCAGAATGGAAACTTGGGGGATGAGGAGCGGTTCTCTGCCATTGATTTTAAAAATCGGTTCTGGAGAAATGCCCGGGAAAAAATCATAACATTTTTAGAGGTTCTGGTTCCACCTCCGCCCCCGCCATTCAGGCATTCCCGCACATTGTGATTACCTCTCATAAAGTTAATCAGATTGTTAAAAGGGGGTCAAGGGGATGCTCCGCCTGGGATGCCTCCCTCTCTGGGGGAGAGGGGTTCACCATCGTATTTTTACGTCAACAAAAAGATGAACAAAATCAGGTTTTTTTAAAAGAGCCCAAAAATCCCCATTTTTTGTTCCTGACAACAGGGAAGAGATCTTACACCACCACGAGGAGAGCACCCACTCCCGGATCTAAAAGACAAAACCCCCTGTCACAGTATGTTTTTTTAATATAGCACGTATCATTGAGTTCCCACCCGTGACCTTCCGGGATATCTTCATTAGACATTCCGCTAAAGAAGAAATTACACTACTTAATTAAAATGGTCCTCACCCTGGGCACAGGCTACCGGGAGCAAAACGGATGGTAACAAAAAAGAAAACTACCGCGGTAAAAAAAGTCGCCGTTGCTAAACGCAGTACCAGTCCGTTGCATGATGCCGCGGAAAAAAAACTTGCACGTTCCCCCCCGGTCAGCAAAGAAATGAAAGGACAGCCTGCAGAGAGGCTTATCCATGAACTCCAGGTGCACCAGATCGAACTTGAGGTGCAGGCTGATGAACTCCTGAGGGCCCAGCTCGCCCTTACGGAGTCCCTTGACCAGTACCTTGACCTGTATGAATTCGCCCCGCTTGGCTATCTCACGCTGACAGATACAGCACTGATATCACAGGCAAACCTCACGGCTGCGGGGCTCTTTTGCGTCGAACGGACAAGACTGGTCAATGCAGGGTTCAGGGAATGGATCGTTCCGGAAGATCTTGAAACATGGGACCGTTATTTCACGAACCTGCTGCAATCTGATATAAAACTCACTGCCATCCTCATGCTCAAACGGGGTGATGAGACCACGTTCCCTGCCCGGCTGGAAAGAATCCGGCTCGGCAACAGCAGCACCGGACAATCGATCCGGGTGGCAATAAGCGACATTTCTGACCTCATGAAAGCAGAAAAGGCGATGCGGACAAACGAAGACCGTATCCGGTTGCAGGCACGGATGCTCGATGCGGTCGGTGATGCGGTCATCGCTGTCGACACCAACCGCACAATCATATTCTGGAACGAGGCGGCGACCAGGACATACGGCTGGAGACCAAAAGAGGTCATTGGCCGTAAATCAGTCGATGTTATTGTTCCGGAATTATCAAAAGAGGACGCGAGAGAGATCTCTGCCCTCCTCGAGAGGGGGGAGACCTGGTCCGGTGAATACCGGGTGCTTCACCGGGACGGTCATGAATTTCCCGTTCATGTAATCGATTCGCCTGTTTTCGATGACGAGGGAAATCTCATCGCGATCATTGGTGCAAGCCACGATATCAGCGAACAGATACGTTCCAATTATGCGTTGCGGTGCAACGAGGAGAAACTTCTGCGTGCCCAGGAGTTGCTGGAGGCCGTAACAAAAGGAACAGATGTGATTATCGCTGCCCAGGATCTGAACTTCTGTTATACCTTCTTCAACCAGGCCTATAAGGATGAGATTAAACGACTCACCGGTAAAGACCTCACATTAGGCACCAATATGGTTGAATTATTCGCAGAAATCCCGAATGAGCAAAAGATGGCCATAAAGGAGTGGAGCAAGGTCATGAATGGTGAGAATGTAAACCAGACAATAGAATTCGGAGATCAGGGCGACAACCGCCGGATTTACCATGTACTCCACACTCCTATCCGGGATGCAGATGGCACTATCGTGAGTGCCGGGGAAGTAGCGTATGATGTGATAAAACATGTCCAGGTAGAGGATAAACTCCGTGAAACAAAAGAATATCTTGACAACCTGATTACCTATGCCAATGCCCCCATCATTGTATGGGACGCACAGTTCCACATCAACCGGTTCAACCAGGCATTTGAACATTTAACCGGCAGGAAAGCCAAAGAAGTCCTCGGACAGCATGTTGAAATCCTCTTGCCGGATACGTATCGTGCCACGGCAATGGATCTTATCAAAAAGACCAGCATTGGCGGGGAAAGATGGGACAGCGTGGAAATACCTATTCTTCACAAGAAGGGAGGGATCAGGACTGTACTCTGGAACTCTGCCACAATTTTCGGGGCTGACGGGAAGACCATTGTTTCTACCATTGCACAGGGCCAGGATATCACCGACCGGAAAAAGATTGAATCGGAGTTCAGACTGCGGGCTAAAGAGTATGCAAAAATGAACGTGGAGCTCGAAGAACAGGTCCGGCAGCGAATGGTAAGTGATACAACACTTAATACAACCCTGTCGCTTCTCAGTGCATCACTTGAATCAACCGCAGACGGTATCCTTGTTGTCGACCGGCTGGATAAGATCACGAGTTTCAACCAGAATTTTGTGAACATGTGGAATATTCCCCCGGTTTTGCTGGAAGGGCGTGAAAATGAGAAGGTAGCACATCATATCCTGCCGCAACTCAAAAATCCTGAAGGATTTTTAGCCAGTATCAAAGAACTCCAGGCACACCCGACACGCGAAAGCTTTGACATGGTCGAATTTAACGACGGAAAAATCTTTGAACGCTATTCAAAACCCCAGCTGATAGGCGACACTGTAGTCGGCAGGGTCTGGAGTTTCCGGGATATCACCGACCGCAAGCATGCTGAGGAAAAACTTGTGGCATCCCTGCAGGAAAAAGAAGTGCTGCTCCGGGAGATCCATCACCGGGTCAAGAACAATCTCCAGCTGATATCCGGCCTGCTGGATATGACCCGGATGCGGACGTCGGATGAATCGACCAACAGCACACTGACTGATATGATGCTCAAAATCGAGACCATGGCACAGATACATACCCGGCTCTATGAAAGCAAGCAGTTCGGCAGGATCAGCATAAAAGGCCAGATCCAGGACCAGATAACGGCGTTATCAAATATTTATTCCCACAAGGGACACGAGATTGCCTGCAAGATTAATTCCGACGAGGTATTTCTCCCGGTAGACCAGGCAATTCCCTGTGCGCTCGTGGTAAACGAGATCCTCTCGAACGCGTATAAACATGCATTCCGGGAGCGGAAACACGGTATGATTGATATCACGGTCATCCATAAGGACAAAAAGATCTATATCGCCATCAAAGACGATGGTATCGGGATGCCTGATAATTTCGATGTAAACCAGAGCCGCAGTCTCGGGCTCAAACTGATAAGGACTCTTGTACAGCACCAGTTGAAAGGAACTGTTAAGGTAAACAGCCGGAACGGGACGGAGATGATCGTTGATTTTCCCGTAATGGAAACGGGGGGATAACCTTTGGCAAAGATACTTGTGGTTGACGATGAGGCAATCATCACGATGCAGCTCGAGGAGCGCTTAAGTACAATGGGCTATACTGTTGCAGGGATGGCTGCTACCGGTGAAGAAGCTATCGACAAGGCACGACAGGTCAAGCCTGATCTTGTCCTGATGGATATTGTCATGCCCGGCAAGATGAACGGCATCGAAGCGGCAAAAATAATTGCTGAAGAACTGCACATCCCGGTTGTTTTTGTCACATCATACGCCGATGATACGGTTATTGAAAAAGCAAAACACGTCAGGCCCTACGGTTATATTGTAAAACCTTTTAATGAACTGGAAATAAAAGCCGCCATTGAAGTGGCCCTGTTCCGCAAATCGACCGAGCAGTATGAACAGATACAGAAAAAACCGGCCCGGACGAAAATTTCACCGGGAGCAGAAACCGGCCCGGTTGCAGGAGAGGGAATAGCCTATCTTGACCTGCCGGAGATAAAAACGGTACTGCTGACAGATATCTTTACCGACATCGTCCTCTTTCTCTACACGGACCAGGTAATAAAAGAACCAATATTTAAATTTGTATTGGATGAGGGGATAAAAAAGGGAGGACGCAACCTGTTTGCCTATTCCCAGTCAACACTCCAGAAATACTACCCAAAAGAGATCGTAAAAAAAGAACTTTTCATCCACCGGATTAAAAAAGATGAAGTATTTGCCCTGATTCCAGTCCTTGATAAGTGCATTGAATCGCTGCCGGGTGCAGGGACAACAGGTTCACTGCAAATCCTGCTTGATTTTTCTGATACCGAAGAGTTTGATGATATTCTTGCCATCCGGAACCTGATCCTGAAAAAAAAGGAGAGCGGCACCCCGGTATCCGGAATTATTGCCTTAAATATCGGAAAAATTGACCATACCCTGATAAAATCCATGGCCGGGGGGATTCCGAAGATCATCGTATCAACCGGAAAAGAGACAATGCTCTCGTTTGCCCATCATACATTTCCTTTAGAATCGGTCTCCGTTGTCCCCCAGTCGACTATCGATGATGTTGTAAAAAAGTTACTCGAACCGGTAGTCCTTGCTCTTCTGGACAAACCGATTTCAGGCTATGATATCGTTCATGAGATCCATAACCGGTATAAGGTTCTTGTTCCGCAGGCACGGGTTTACACTCTCCTCTATGATCTTTTAAGGGACGGGTACCTTGAGATCAGGGTTTCGGGAAAATCCAAATTGTATTGTCCCACTGAAAAAGGAGAAAAGCACATCAGCCAGAAACTCAAGGACTTCAAGCTCGTATTCCAGCATATTTTAGGTCACGATAATGGCATAAACGCGGGTATTCATGATGATAAATAAAGGGTATAGTTCCCTTCCAGCCACTGACATTTCTGGATACGTTATCATCAATACCAATTGATGACGCTCCGGGGAACTTTGGTAAAGTCTCCGCCCCTGCCACTATGCGCCCCCATACTGCGGTTACCTCATAAGGAATACCAGATTGCCACAAGGGGTCAGGGAGATGCACACCGCATGCTGCCTCCCCCGCCAGGAGAAAAGATTGGCCTCTTGAAAATTTTTTTTTAGTCAACGAAACGATGACCTGATCTGGTTTTATTAAGAGCCGGATCAATTTTCTCTCCTCTTTTACCGGACAACCCCGGTTCTTATAAAAATTGTTTCAAGAATTGTAAAATGCAGTCAGGTTTATCTCTTTTCAATCAAAGGAAATCAACAGGTATTCTGGTACCTGCAGGAGGTTGAACGTCATATTTGAAAGAGAAATGTGCATCCCATGTAACCGTAAAAAAGCTGTTGTTCAGGATCGACACCATGCCACGCTGCTGATGCAGTAGCAAGGACCTGATATCGGTAAATTTTGGTCTTTTGCCCTGACTTCTGCAAAGAAAATACCTCTGAAGTTTCAATACAAAAAACAGCCCCCTCAACCAGGTTTAAAGAACTATGCCAGCACTGCAGCAACCGGCCAAACCTGGTTTAAATGCCAGCGATCTATCGGTTCCCGTTTCCAAATAGGGGTTTAACAAAAGGAAAAGTGAGAGAACATGCGAAAAGGAAATTCTGAAAATCCCCAAAAAATAAAAACTATCGAACCATCAACAACTCTTTTTGATGAGGGAAAATTCCTCCGCATCCTTACCGAACTGCCCGGAATAGCAGAGGAAAAAATCAAAATCGATCTTGAAAATACGACAACCACAATTACCATTGTTGCATCTGATACCCAAATACAGTATAAAAAAGTGATAACCATCCCCTGCGAAGTAAGATTTTCCAAAAAGCGGTTTTCCGAAGGAGTCCTTGAACTGACCCTTGAAAAGAACGGGACCTGATGCTCTCAGATCATAAGGGAAGAGATTCCCTCGTTAATACGGAAAGCAGGACATTGTTTCAAATTTTGTTTCAAAATCTGTAAACTTACCAAGATCATAATAAAAGCCTTATTCGATATCGGGACAGGTGAAAACAATTCTCGTCATAGATAATTCCCTGTCACTATTCCAGGCCGGCGAGGATGTTGGCCATATCTGGGAAAATTACCAGAATACGAAAGGTAATTTCCACAAGGATAGTCTTGCTGTATTCCAGCGGTACGGGACATCATGTCCGGCAAACGGGTGTGGTCACTGCGAGCACCCCGATTGTTTTCTTAAAGAATTTATCCGGAATTACTGGGATTTTCCCCACAGTGACTGATAAATAACCGGACAGATATAAAAAACGATCAGGAAGGACGAGATAAACGATATAAAAGGATAAGTTTTTTCCCGGTTATACCTTTTTTTCAGGCTTTGGGATATCCCATTCCATGCAGGATCTCGGTAATCTCATCAAGAATTACAGGATCATCGATAGTTGCCGGAACATTATAGGGAACACCATCAGCGATCTTTTTTATGGTGCCACGCAGGATCTTGCCTGACCGTGTTTTGGGTAACCGTTTTACAACTGCTGCAGCCTTAAAAGATGCAATCGGCCCGATTTTTTGTCGCACGAGAGCAATAAGCTCAGACCCGATTGAATCGTGCTTTTTTGTAACTCCTGCCTTCAGGACAACAAAACCCAGCGGAATTTCTCCTTTCACCTGATCATGGACTCCCGCAACGGCACACTCCGCAACATCCGGGTGTGATGCCAGCACCTCTTCCATGGCACCCGTCGAGAGCCGGTGCCCGGCGATATTTATGATGTCATCGGTCCTGCCCATTATCCAGAGATAGCCATCCGTATCGATATACCCGGCATCGGCGGTCAGGTAATACCCGGGATACGCCGAAAAATATGTCGTGACAAAATCTTTGTCATTCTGCCAGAGCGTAGTAAAACATCCCGGTGGCAGGGGTAGCCTGACCACAATATTTCCGGTCTCTCCTGCAGGTACGTCACCACCCTTTGCATCAAGCACCCGGATATTGTATCCCGGGACCGGTTTTGTACACGAGCCGGGCTTAACCGGAAGGAGCTCAAGACCGACACAATTCCCGCCAATCGCCCAGCCGGTCTCTGTCTGCCACCAGTGATCGATGACCGGTCTCTTCAGCTGCTCCTGTGCCCAGATCAGGGTGTCGGGATCACACCGTTCACCCGCTAAAAAAAGCATGCGTAATGTCCTGAGATCATATTTTCTGATAAGCTGCCCTTCGGGATCTTCCTTCCGGATAGCACGAAACGCCGTGGGAGCACAGAACAGGACCGAAACCCCGTGCTCCTCAATGACCCGCCAGAATGCTCCGGCATCCGGTGTACCCACGGATTTTCCCTCATAGAGGATTGTGGTGCAGCCGTAAAACAGGGGTCCGTACACAATATACGAATGACCGACCACCCAGCCGATATCTGAAGCCGCCCAGTAGACTTCACCGGGATTTACTCCATAAATATTTTTCATGCTCCAGTTCAAAGCAACGAGATGCCCCCC
>DATKZP010000065.1:0-17317 GCA_035527915.1 Methanoregula sp.
TTTGTATCAAAGGCAACCGGAATACCTGTTGCCAAAATTGCAGCGAAAGTTATGGTGGGAAAGAAACTGCGCGATCTTGGCTACAAGGAGCGCGTAATAGAACACGTTGCAGTCAAAGAGGTGCTGCTTCCCTTCAGTAAGCTCGCCGGCGTCGATACCATGCTCGGCCCGGAAATGAAAAGCACCGGTGAAGTGATGGGGATAGATTACGACTTCGGGCTTGCGTTTTACAAGGCGTGCATTTCAGCGGATAATGAACTCCCGCTTAAAGGCAATATCTTCATCTCGGTCAATATCGAGCAGAAAAACGAAGTGATCCCGATCGCACGGCAGCTGCGCGATCTCGGGCTCATATTGTACGGAACTGAAGGGACCGTCGATTACCTGTATGAAGCGGGTATTGAAGCGCACCTGGTGAGGAAATTACAGGAAGGCTCCCCTAATGTGCTTGATATGATGCGGCATGGCGAGATCCGCCTTATCATCAACACCCCCCAGGACAAGCAATCCCGTCAGGACCATTACCAGATCATGCGATCGGCAGTGGATTTTGGGATCCCGTATATCACTACGCTTCAGGGAGCGCGTGCGGCAGCACTTGCGATTGATGCTATCAAGCGTGAGAAGGTCACTCTCGAACCGCTCGGCCATTATCTGAAGTGAACACGGGATAAATTTCCTGAAATATTTTGTTGTAGTACATCATTTTTTCATTATATGGCTCAATATCATTCTCAATATCATTCAATAGAACGCTAGGTACGGTACACATTAATTGAATACCCTTATATACCGAAATAGCAAAAAATGATGCATGAAGAAAATTTTTGTTGTTCTCGTGATCCTGTTCATCGGGATTCTTCTCGCGGGCTGCACATCCCAGCCGCCAGCACCTGTAGTTACGCCCGAACCAACTCCTGTCCCGACATCCGTTGAAACAACG
Source organism: Methanoregula sp. (assembly GCA_035527915.1). Classification (GTDB taxonomy): domain Archaea; phylum Halobacteriota; class Methanomicrobia; order Methanomicrobiales; family Methanospirillaceae; genus Methanoregula. The sequence goes on from DATKZP010000065.1 coordinate 944, forward strand.
GTTCCGACCGAGGTACCAACCACAGAAGTTGAAGTTGTGAACACCACAGCAATTCCAACTCCAACCCCGACACCTACACCGCAGCCATCAGTCACGATCACATTCACTTCTTCCATGGGAATTGAACCTGGTACAACAGTGTATGTGCCAGTTGGCGGCAAAGTTGTCTGGAAGAACGATGACCCCTTCAAGCCTCATGGTATTCGATCCAGTGGTATTGCGACACAGGCTTACTTTGGCGAGATTGCAATACCCTATGGAGGGACCTTTGAAGTAACCTTTGACAAAGTTGGTTCATTCGATTACGCAACCACATTCCAGCCACAAATGACTGGAAAGATTATCGTTACAAAGTAAGTCAAAATCAATAATCGTTCAGGATTAATCTGCCTGAACAACCCTTTTTCATGTTCTTCCGAACACAAATTCGGGTCTCCTCCTTCCGGTAACACCCGTATCCTGAACTTCTGCCCTCGAAAATATATGCTTACACTACATACCAGTATACCATTACTACCCGGGTGGAGTATCAATCATGGGAAAAGGTACTATAGTTCTTGCATATTCTGGAGGGCTTGACACCTCCATCTGCATCCCGCTCTTGAAGGAACGGTATGATTATGATCGCGTCGTCACTGTTGCTGTCCACGTTGGTCAGCGGGATGAAGAGATCGATATCGCAACAAAAAAAGGAAAAAAACTTGGCGATCGTCATTACACAATCGATGCCCGGGAAAAATTTGTAAACGAGTATATCTTCCCGGCCATCAGGGCGAATGGATCCTATGAGGGATACCCGATGGGCACTTCCCTTGCCCGCCCCCTTATTGTTGAGGAAGTAGTGAAGGTTGCACTCAAGGAGGGCGCAACGGCGATTGGACACGGGTGCACGGGTAAAGGCAACGACCAGCTCAGGTTCGATGTAATTATCCGCGGTGCCGGCCTGGAGGTTGTTGCACCCATACGCGAACTGAACCTTACCCGGGACTGGGAGATTGAGTATGCCCGGCAGCATTCCATTCCGGTACCGGTAAAAAAGGACAAGCCCTGGAGCCTGGATGAGAACTGCTGGAGCCGGAGCATTGAAGGCGGACTGCTTGAAGATCCTGCCTATCACCCCCCCGAAGAGATCTATCTCTGGACGGTGCCCGCACAAAAAGCTCCCGATACCCCGGAAAAACTGACGCTTGAATTTAAAGCCGGTATTCCTGTTGCCCTGAACGGGAAGAAACTTCCTGGTTATGAATTAATCCGGGATCTGAACGAACGGGCCGGAAAACACGGGATCGGCCGCAATGATATGATTGAAGACCGTATTCTTGGGCTCAAGGCACGGGAGAATTACGAGCACCCTGCAGCAACAGTTATTCTCCTGGCACACCGGGATCTCGAAGGACTTGTGCTGACCCGGCAGGAACTTGCCTTTAAGCGGATGGTGGATGACAAATGGTCTGAACTTGCCTATAAAGGACTTGTCTACGAACCGCTTTTTGATGCCCTGAATGCCTTCATCAGCACAACACAGGAGCGGGTGAACGGGCACGTGGATCTTGAACTCTACAAGGGCAATGTCCATGTGCTTGGCAGGAGTTCTCCTGATGCAATTTATTCCAGTGATCTTGTCTCGTTTGACAGTGCATCCATTGACCAGTGCCACGCGATTGGTGTCTCGCATTATTTCGGGTTACAGGCGCGACTTGTACATGCAATGAAAAACCAAAAAACCTCAAAGAAGTAAAAATATCTCCAACAAAAAATTAATTTTATTCTGGCTTTGTTGAAATCCTCATAAGAAACAATCAATCGCTCCTGGAGGCTCTTTTTTACATCGTGCTTTTAGCCCCCGCCACTTCAGGCATCCCCCATAGTGCGATAACCCCCGGGAAGGTTGAACATAATACTCTGTAAAAAGGGAGGGGTCAAAGGGATGCTCCCCGCATGCTGCCTCCCCCTATAGGAGAGAAAGGGGTTTACCCTCATAGCCGCCGCAGAGAATTACCAGATAACTTTGAAAATGAGGGATTCAACAGAGCCTTTATTCTATCTTTTTCCCGGCATTCTGACCCGGAGTGCATTCGAATACTTCACTGATGGAAAGAACGAGGAGTCCTTTTGCCGGGTAGTGTGCTCCTTTCTCCTTGATCTGCGCTTTAATCTTTTCATAGTCCGGACCGCTGGTCTTTACCGTGACGGTCCCTTTAATCTGGAAACAGCGCTTCTTTTCAGGATCCCAGATATAGAGTGCCATGTGAGGATTTTCCCTGACGTTTGCAAGCGTCTTTACCATGTAATTGTCCCCAATCCAGATGGTATCGTCCGCAACGAGCTGGACGGTTGCAAGCGGCGCGACATTGGGAATAGCACTCTTTGAAGCTGTAGCAGCGGCAAATACTTTTTGTCTGGCAAATACTTCTTTCATTTCCGGAGTAAGTCTGACCATTTTTCACCTCATTATATCATACAGGCTGATTGTGCCATGGACCTTCCTAGATTCTTTATATGCTTATGTTTTGTGTTGACGGGAAATTATCCTCGTCATGGATTGAGAGGAAAATAGAAACTTATATGGATTGACAATAAAGAAACGGATACTGATGTGCGCCAGTTTTTTTTCCCGCTTTACAAAACCAAAACCACATATTGTAGAAAGTCCCCCACCCCCCCAGATTGCCCATGGCCCGGGAATGCAGGTCCCTGAATATAAAAACAAGCCCTATTTTATTGTTGCCTCTGTAGAAATGGGGAATACTACCACCAAGTGTATCCTGACGGGTGTGAATCTTGAAACCGGGATGTCCTATGTGATACATAAAACAGTGAGCATGAGCAGGGACATTCGGCCTCCAAAACCCGGGGAGACCATATTTGGTGCAACACTTGACGGGACAGAACTTACCCGGGAATCAGTCACCGAGCTTGTCAGGGATACCCTGCTCAAGTGCCACAAAGATGCTCATCTGGATGTGATAAAAGATCTTGATTTTGTTGTCCGTAGCACAGGTGTTGTTGCCGAGATGGAGTCACCGGACCAGATTGGGGATTTTGTCATTGCGCTCGCAAACGGATGCCTGATCGCAGGAGTACCTCCCCGTAAGATGACTCCCCCGATGTCAAAGGGTAACCAGTCACAAAAACTCCAGCCGTTCAGCTTTGCCGACAAAGTGGTGTTTGTCGGTGCGGTTGCCGGTGTGATTCCCCCTGTTGGTTCAACCGGGGTCGAAATGGTCGCGAACGAAATGGAAGGGGAGCTCGCGATGGCGGGAATCAAGGAGGGGGCAAAATGGACACCAGTTGATTTTCGTAACCCGTGCATCTCCATTGATTTCGGAACCACACTTGACGGAAGGATAACAAGTGATGTGGAACGTGACAGCCCAAACCCGTTTGCAAAAACCGTGGGGAATTTCTGCGGGCTTGCCGGCGCTGTTCCCGATGCACTTGTCCGGGGAACCGGTCTTGTGCATGAGCGGACAGGAACCGCCCTGGATATCTTCGGTGAACACAGCGTAACCGGGGGATTATTCAGCGGAGGGAATCGTAAGGTTATAGAGGATTACGTTGAGCAATGCCACAAGCATATCGATATCCGCATTGTACCATCTGATCGTGACCGGTTCGGGCGTGTGCCGGTGAATGCACGGCTTGCCAAGGAATCAGGTATCGCCATGATCGGGTGCGACTGTGGTGTAAACAGCAGTGACCTGCATGAACTGATTGCCGTTGGATCCGAAATTCATAAAAAATACAATCTTTCAACTCTCAATGAAGTTGTCGATCACGTCTGTGCAAAGATGGCACTCCGGCTTATCGACGTTGCGGTTGAACAGAATCTTGTACCGAGAAATTCTTCGATCGGGTTTACCGGAAGAGCAGCAATCTCGGGAAGAAAACCAGAATATATTCTCGACGGGGTCATTGAACGCAACATCTTTGATGACCCTGTTGACCATCTTGTTTTTGTCGATGACGGGCTTGGCAGGGGCGCGGCACTGATGGGACGCTGCATGAACTCGCTTGGTAAACCCAAAAATCCGATCGGAGGCGTCCGCGGGGGCCCATGTATTATGAGGCGGCGGATAAAGATAGGTAAATGAACAAGGTGAAAGATTATGCCAGATGAAGAACCGTTATATGATATTATTATTCCACCGGGAGTCCCCCAGAAGCTTATTGTGGAAATCTCAAAAAAATTCGATGTAACTGTTGTCGAACGCAAGGAAAAAATCAAGTTTGCCAATATGGATGGTGATGAGCGGGAGCTTTTGGCATTCCGGGGTAAACTTGAGGTAATGCAGAACGTTGAAACGTATATGCGTGAACAGTTAATCGCATTCGTTTCCGGCAAGTAATAATCTTTTTAAAAAACCTTTTTTAAGGCTTATCGGACTTTGTTGAAACGTGCATACACCAATCGGATTCACTCCGGAACCATGAAAATCGATTAGTTACGAGAGTCCCCCGCCTCAGGGCCTCTCCGAGGCACGGCGGGGTAAGGAGATTTTTTGCATTTTTAGTCACTTAAATCGCCGCAGGGGCGTCCTTTGTGGGGCGTCGGCGTTCATCGTATCTTTGGGGGATAGGGTCTTCAGCCCCCATATTTTTGTAATCCTCTCAAATACGAGCGTTACTCACTAAAAAACAGCGATGATCTTTTTTATTTTTTCAGCATCCGCACCAGCAATGCTTTTTGTGCATGGAGCCGGTTTTCCGCTTCGTCCCAGACAAGGCTCTGGCCCCCTTCCATCACTTCATCGGCGATCTCCTGGCCGCGGTGTGCCGGGAGACAGTGGAGCACGCGTGCATCAGGAGAGGCGTGCCGCATGAGCGCTGCATCAACCGTATAGTCGCTAAAGACTCTCATACGCTCTTCACGTTCAGCGTCATCACCCATGGAGATCCACGTATCGGTAACGATAACATCCGCATCCTTCACGGCTTGTTCCGGTTTCCTGACAAGGGTTACTTTCCCGCCAAGGGTATGCGCCTTCTTCACAATCTCCTCTGACGGTTCATAACCCTTTGGCGTTGCCACCGTAACGTTCATACCGGTGAGAACTGTAGAGAGGATCAGCGAATTGCAGACATTGTTCCCGTCCCCGACCCAGGCGACCCGAAGTTCGCGGGTCGAGCCGAAGTGCTCCTGTATGGTCATGATGTCGGCGAGCAGCTGGCAGGGATGCTCGAGATCGGAAAGCCCGTTGATGACCGGAATCGTGGCGTGCCGTGCAAATTCCTCGATGGTACTGTGTTTATAGGCTCGGATCATCAGGCCGGAGACATACCGGGAAGCTGCCCGTGCAGTATCGCGGATCTCTTCACCCCGCCAGATCTGCATGTCGCGTGCATTTAAAAAAAGGGCATGACCCCCCAGCTCGTTCATGCCGACTTCAAACGAGATGTGTGTCCGGGTGGATGACTTCTCAAAGATCATGGCGAGGTTTTTACCGCGCAGGACATCGTGAACTTTACCCTCTTTTTTTAACGATTTGAGCTGTTCAGCTTCGTACAGGATCTGCCCGAGCTCGGTCTTGCTGATATCAAGAATTGAAAGAAAATCCTTTTTCATCGTAACTCCTTCATGTGGGCAATGCGCTGCTCAAGCAGTGCCCTTGTCCCTATATCGCGGCGGTAGCGTACGCGGCCTTTGACTGCAGATGCCGATTGTTCCGCGCTCTCTTCTGCCTCTTCAAGAGTCGGACCGATACCGACAAACGCAAGCGTCCGGGAGGTTAAGGTGGAGAGTTTACCCTCCTGTTCTTCAACATTTGCATAATACAGGAGGGCGCCTGATGCTCTTCCTATCGTAATCGGATCCCCGGCAGCTGCAGAATCCGGATATCCTTCAGGTACAATATATTTGCATACGGTTGCTTTCTTTTCGAAGGCTACGTTTGCAGCCGAAAGTGATCCTCTGGTGATGTGAACAACGATATCAGAAAGATCGGAACTGAGCAGGGAGAGCACGTTCATTGCCTCCGGATCGCCAAACCGGGCATTGAATTCTATGACTTTCGGGCCTTTTGCGGTATTCATGAACTGCCCATACAGGATCCCCTTGTAGGGATGTCCGGTTCTTTCCAGGGCAGCAACGGTGGAATGCATAATCGCGAGCGCTTTTTTATAGTCACTTTTTGAGACAAAGGGAAGCATGTGGTCTGGCATCGAATAAGAGCCCATGCCCCCGGTGTTTGGCCCGAGATCCCCGTAAAACGCACGTTTATGATCCTGTACAAGCGGCATGGGGACCAGGTGGTTACCATCAACAAACGCCTGCAGGGTAAACTCCTCCCCGATAAGGCGCTCTTCAAGCACAACGTTGCCACTCAAAGATTTCACATACGCGATCGCCCCTGCCTGGTCAACATGCTCACCCATGATCCGCACACCTTTCCCCCCGGTAAGACCGATCGGTTTTATTGCGAGATCGCCGTCATGGTCATTAATGAACGAGATCGCGTCGGATGGTGTGTGAAAGACACGGTATTTTGGGCACCCGTCAATAGTGTACTGCTCCATCATCCCGCGGCAGAACGCCTTATCCGTCTCTATCCGGGCTGCTGCACGCGTGGGCCCCACACAATCGATACCGGCAGATTCGAGCTGATCCACGATCCCTGCTTCAAGCGGCGCTTCAGGACCGATAAAGGCATATTCAACACCGGTTTCCTGTGCATACGACATAATCCGGGGTATGTCGGTCTCCCTGCAGAGCCTGACTCCTTTCGCAATCCGGGAGATTCCGGGATTTTGTTTTGCCATCACGGAAAAAATTTCAGTTTCACTGTTGCGGGCAAGTGCACGGGCTATCGCATGCTCCCTTCCTCCCCCGCCCACAACGAGTATTTTCATCTCCAAGTACTCTTGCGCTGAACAATAAAAATGGTTTACTCTTGTAAGATCTCGCTGACTTTTACCAGGGGGAGAAGACGCACGCCCTGTTGCCTGAGCATCTCTTCTGCACCCTGCTCGCGGTCAACAACTGTGACAACACGATCAGCTCGTGCACCCGCAGCCCGAAGAGCACCAATTCCGTAGAGCGCCGATCCTCCGGAGGTGGTGACATCTTCAACAAGTAAGACATTGGCGTCTTTGACCGTGCCGATGATGACGTCTTTTTTCCCATGGCTCTTTTCTGCAGCCCGTATGATCGCATAGGGCTTTTTTGTGATGATTGAGGTTGCGACAGCAAGAGGGATTCCGCCGACAGCAACACCGGCCACCACATCGAATGCGTGTGCATGTGCAATTGCCGATGCAATGGCAACAAGGAGATCCGGGTTGGTTACAGCGGATTTTACATCAACGTAGTACGGGCTCTTTTTGCCAGAGGCGAGTGTGAACTCGCCAAATTCAATTGCCTTATGCTTAAGGAGCAGGTCTGCAATAGTGTTCACCAGGGAACCTCCTTTACACCCATGTAATAACCAATAATATTTACTGTCCGGTGAAGGACGGGGGTGAGGATCAGGATGAGTATGAAAGCCGAGAGGGTCATGTTTGCAAAAAGCCATGACGGATCAACGACCAGCAGGAGGACCAATGCTCCTGCCACAAGATCATACTGATCGGCGACTGGCCATTTTGTTCCCCGTTCTTTCCCGAATCTCCGCTTAAAGAAGCTCTTGCACAAATCCCCGAGGAGTGCACCGATTGCAAGCAGCATAATCGACAGGTACGTATGACGGGGCAGATACTCCAGTCCGTACGTGCCCGTAATCCAGATCTGCACTATCCCAATCCCGATGCCGGCCAAAATTCCCATACATAGGCCACGGAATGTTTTGCCATCACCAAATACCCGCTTTCCGTCGGAGAAATTCCTCCCCAGGTCAATGGGGGTCCCTCCTCCGAAGAGCGCAGCAACCGGGTTGGGGAGATATGCGGGGAGCATTATCCAGACCGCGGAAAGCAATGGTAGCAGGAAAAAATCAACACTAATGATGTAGCACTCCAATACCTGTAATAAAGAGCAGGCACAAACATTAAAGTTACTCTGAATGAGATAAATCTGAATAATTGTGCAACGGGTGGTCATCAATGCTGATAAAAAAGACTTTGAGTCTTTGCCCCACGTGTAATTCTGCAATTGATGCGAATATTGTGGAAGAAGAGGGAAAGATCTGGTTGGATAGTACGTGCCCCCGGCACGGGAGATTCTATAACCTCTACTGGTCAGATCCGGCATTGTATCACCGGTTCGAAAACTACGGTGCAATAGGTACCGGTATTGCAAATCCCCAGAATATTGCTCCCAAAGAAAGCTGCCCGTCTTCCTGTGGGTTATGCAACAATCACCATTCGCAGACCCTGCTTGCCAATATCGATCTCACGAACCGATGCAATCTTGATTGCGATTTCTGTTTTGCCAACGCCAATGCGTGCGGATTTGTGTACGAACCGGATTTTGAGGATATTGTCAGGATGATGACCGTTCTCAGGGATGAAAAACCCGTCCCTGCCCCCGCTGTGCAGTTTTCCGGTGGCGAACCCACGATGCGAAACGATCTGGTAGAGATCATCAAAAAAGCAAAAAAGATGGGATTTCCCCAGGTGCAGCTTGCTTCCAACGGCATCCGGATTGCAAACGAACCCGGCTATGCGCAGCAGCTTAAAGATTCAGGACTCAGTACCGTCTACCTCCACTTTGATGGCGTCAGCCCGGCAACCAACCCGCTTTTAAAAACCCATGAGAAAACGATCGAGAATCTCAAAAATGTCCATCTTGGCGTCGTGCTTGTCCCGACAATAATTATGGGGAGAAATGATACCGAGCTTGGCGATATCATCAGGTTTGCCGTAAAAAATATCTCGGTTGTCCGGGGCGTTAACTTCCAGCCGATCGCCTTTACCGGTGCAGCGACTGATGACGATATCAAAAAATCACGCATCACGATTCCGGATGTCCTGGCGAGAATTGAAGAACAGATGCAGGGAGTCTTAAGGAAGAATGATTTCTACCCGGTTCCCTGTGTACTCCCCTTCTCCCATCTTGTTGAGGCCTATACCGGCCGACCCCAGGTCATGTTCACCGCCCACCCTCACTGCGGTGCAGCTACCTACGCCTTTGTCCAGAATGATGGGTCCGTTGTTCCGGTAAACCGGATGGTAGATGTAGAGAAATTTTTTGAATCGATCGAACAGATGGCAGAAAAACTCAGGAAAGGCGGCACCATCAATAAATATGCGGCACTGCTGGAAGGTGTCAAAAACTTGCACGATTCCGTGAGGAAGGGCGAGAAGGGGAACACGACCGAGTTCTGGAAGATTATCGGAAAGACGCTCATCGGGCAGAACTTTGAAGCGCTCAGGGAATTCCACTGGAATGCACTTTTTATTGGTACCATGCATTTCATGGACCGGTATAATTATGATCTTGACCGTGTCCAGCGGTGCTGCATCCACTATGCAACTCCTGACGGAAAACTCATTCCCTTCTGCACTTACAACAGCGGCCCTGTCTATCGTGAACAGGTCTGGAAGAAATACGCACAATCAAAAGAGTAATTGCTCTTTTTTTTTAGGGAAACGGGAGATCAATCTTTTTTCCGTGCTGCATTGCTATCCTTGCAATCGCAAGGTCCTGGATGGCAAGTCCGGTAGAATCAAAGATTGTTATGGTGTCAGGGCCAGCCCTTTTTTTCATTCCAATCACCACTTCACCAAGAGTTCCGGCAATGTCCGTTTCATGGTAAATGCCCTGGCTTATCGGTACGTTGATCTCTCCTGAATGAATTGCCTGGACGGGATCATCAACAAAGACCTGGGAACGCGTGAGCAGGGCAGGATCAAGTTCCTCTTTTCCGGGCGCATCCGCTCCTATGGCATTGATATGGGTCCCTTCATGGATCCATTCACTCCTGATAAGGGGACTCCTTGAGGGGGTTGTGGTAACGAGGACATCGCAATCGCAGGCTTTTTCCAGTGAAGAAGCACGGCAGGGAAATTCCATAAACCGGTCAGCAAATTTCCGGATATGTTCCGGAGTACGGCTCCAGATCTTTACCTGCCGGATCTTCAGTTCCCGCGAGATCGCCGTAACCTGCGCTTGTGCCTGCCTGCCCGTACCAATAACCCCAAGGATAATCTCTTTTTTGGCAGACAGGTATTTGGCGGCGACAGCACCCGCTGCACCCGTCCGCATATTCGTGAGCTGTGTTGCATTGATCACCGCAATGGGCTGACCGCTCTCAATATCAAGGATTATGGTAAGGGCCATCACCGTTGGAAGCCCTTTTTTTGCATTATTGGGATGGACATTCACAATTTTCACACCCGCAATGGACAGGGAGGGAAGGTATGCCGGCATCGTCCTGAAGTCCCCGTCGGGCAGCGTGATATATACTTTGGGGGGCATCTGGACAAGTCCCCGTCCATGATCAGCGAATGCCGATTCCACAGCCATATTGACCTGTCCGATATCAAGTCCCCATTCAGTATCGGTATAATACTGCATGAGCGATCATCGATCGTGATCTGATTTTAACGTATCTTCTCCTCGGGAATTATTGGGAAAAAGAACAACCGCTGGCAGGGAAAAGAAAAGGGATTGTATCGGGAGAAAGATGACAGGAATTGTCTGAAGAACCAAAGATTATGAATCATCCATTTCTTTGAGGGTTCTTTCAGCAAGTTCCTTCATCCGTGCCGATATCCTGCTAGAGGACGAATAATCTACTTCTTTCATTACGTTCGCAATCTCGTTTCCCAGTACAAAGATCGCATATTTATGCTCCATCTTGCTCTTGTGTTGCTGGGAGGGAGTGATCTTTAATGCATTGTACTGGGGAAATTTGAGGTCAGGATTCAAACCTTCAAAGAAAGTTTTTACATCGTAGAGCATCTGGTGAAGGTTGATCAGTTCCTCTTTATGCATACTATTACTCCGGACAATAACGTAGTTTTACGTAACATAAATACGTATCCCTGAAAGGATATTACGACCCCATTTTCATCAGACGGATCGATAACGGACGTTTGATAATCCCCTTGAAATCCTTTGCCGCCACGTATGCAATTCCCTTCCCCACCAGCCGGTCAAGGAGTTTCTGGTCGACAACCCGGTCGACCACAAGACCGGTAACAGAACTATCAACGGTATCGGCACCTTTTTCCACTTCATCAGATTGCAGTTCTTTTGCCACGGTCAGGTCATCGGTGAGAAACCGGGCAAGTCTTTGCCCTCTCACATCATCGATATGTTCCCGGAGCGTGAGCGGTCCGCCTTTCCTTACTTCCCGTGACCGTTTCATACCTGCAGGTTGCTTTCCTTTTCTGTCCGCATCCTCACCATCTTCAGGTGAAGTTCGTGGGATTCGCAACTCCTGCGGCAGTTCCGCGGAATCTTCAAAATACTGGTCGCGGATGTATTCAACCGGCACTTTATTCCGCAGGGTCTTGATAACCTCCTTCCTGGCCATGTCTTCAACGCTTTTCCCTTTGGGTGAGAATGCAACAAAGTCGATATCGGCAACCTGTAAGAGCTCACGCAGGATCAGCTCACCCCCGCGATCACCGTCAAAAAAAGCCGTAGCAGTCTTCTTTTCGCACAACTCCTCTATGATTCCGGGGATGTGCGTTCCCTCCACTGCAACGGCATTTTTTATCCCGAAACGGAGAAGATTCAGCACATCAGCCCTGCCTTCAACGATGATAATGGCATCCGATTCTAAAACATTAGGACCCGCAGGGATCTTCTCATCTCCTATGGACCCGATCTTTTCAATCCGGATGACCTGCCGGACATCATCCAGCAGTTCATCGCTGTCAATAACCCCTTCTTCAAACCGGTCCAGGAGTATCTCTTTTGCACGCTCGACAATTTTTTTCCGTTTGACAACGCGGATATCCTCAATGGATTCCACGATGACATGTGCAATGCAGGGTCCGACCCGATCGATCGTTTCAAAAGAAGCGGCAAGGATGGCTGTCTCTGCGCGGTCAAGCGAGGTGGAGATCATAATCTCCCCTTTTGTCGAGCCCTTCTTGCTGGTTATCTGGACGTCAATACGCCCGACACGCCCTGTTCTCTGGAGATCCCGCAGATCTAAGTCTTCGCCGAGTAACCCTTCAGTCTGCCCGAAAATGGCACCAACTACGTCAGGTTTCTCGACCACCCCCTCTGCAGTGAGGTTGATGTGAATAAGGTACTTGGTAGTATCTGGTGAATACACGTAAACGCCCCCCATGGATCATACAAATCATGTAATAACTGATCATAGGTATAAATTATATATAACAAGTAAAATTACTTAAAATGTGTTATAATGGTAATAACCAGCGGAAAAATAATGATATTTTTTAGTTAACGAATCTATCGGAGAATTTCGTGCAGTGAGGAAAAAATGGCTCACTGGCATATCAATTGGGATATTTTTGGCTCTGGAGAAATGCTCAGAACAATTAAATCATACCGCTCCCGGGGGCTTTTAGTTTCACCTCCGCCCCGCCGCCTGGACCTCCCCCCACATTGCGATTACCTTTCATAAGGTTAACCAGAGTGCTAAAAGGGGGTCACGGGGATGCACCCCTTGGGAAGCCTCCCCCTTTGGGGGAGAGAGGGGGTCACGTTCGTATTTTTTTAATCAACGAAAAGATGAATAAAATCAGGTTTTCTCCAGAGCCATATTTTTACCATCAAATTTCGTTTGTTATGTGTCTCACCGCGATGGGGGCGCCCGGCCGCCTCGGCAGGGCCTCGCCGGGCAAGGCAGTTTTTTCAAATGACGATCATAAAAACTACACTCGATCACCCCTAAGGGTGCGTCCGTTTGAGGGGCGGCGGCGTTTATCATATTTTTGGGGAAAGGAGGTATCAACCCCCCTCCTGTAATCCTCTCAATACATGCGTTGACCACTAAAAACAGCAAAGAGCCAGGAAAACCCTATAATTAAGATATCCTTTTCAATCGATCAAGAAGATCTGGTTTACTCATCCCCGCCACGAGCACCCGCTTTTTTGAGGAGGCTGCGCCGGATTGAATACTCACCGTTGTGGCAGGTACGGCAAGCCTTTCTGAAATTAACGTAATTATTGCATGGTTTGCCTTTCCCTCTGTTGCAGGAGAGGTAACGCGACAACCGATTGTCTTTCGCCACTCGTTGTAGCCTGCAGGAAAGGAATCCGTCTTTGCACCGGCAGTGATCTCAAGGGCGATGATCGTGCCATGCCGGTCTTCTAAAAGAGCATCCGCGATATCTGGCATGAGTGATCCCATAATAAAGGAATGTTGCCCGGCATAAACGCACATGGATCACCAGTGGCGTGCTGCCGTTCTTCACCTGTGTTTAAACCCTGCCGGGCGCTGCCTGTCGCGCATCCGGGTTGTCCCGTGGATCATATACAGACGCTTGTCAATCAATCACCCGGGGACCTATGGATGCGCTGTATCGGCAGTATCCATTTTGTTTTTTGCTATTTAGCACTTGGGGATGAGGTGAATATGATTATGGAGTCGCTACAAGAGAAAGCACGGTGAACTACGGCCGGGGGGTTACGGTATGGCCTTTTCCGGAAAACCAGCGGGGTTCCGGCGTAAAAAATTCCCCGTCATGGTACACAATCTTCCCGCCCATGATAACCGTTGTGGGGAAGAGTGACATGTGACCCTCAAAGGGAGTCCAGTCACATTTACTGTGCAGCATTTCTGAGGTGATCGGGCCGGGAATTTTTGGGTAGATGGCAAAATCCGCACGATCCCCCACGCTAAAACCGGCGCGGGGAATTCCCAGCACCTCCGCCGGCTTATACGACGTTTTTTCAATCACTGACTGCAGGGAGATTTTGCCCTCAATAACCCGTGCCATAAGAAGCGGCATCATGGTCTCAACACCGGGAAGACCACTCGGAGCACGGGAAAAATTCCCTGATTTTTCTCTTTTGGTATGAGGAGCATGATCGGATGCAATGATATCGATCCTGTCCCACCGTGAAAAGAGTTGCTTTCGCTCCTTTTCATTGCGGAGCGGGGGGTTTACCTTCCCGAAGGGATCGGTGTTCTCAAAATCTTCCAAAGATAAGAAGAGATGATGGGGAGTCACCTCAACCGAACCCGATGCTGCGTCAATGGATCTCTTCGTGCTGAGATGGCAGAAGTGGAGACGGCACCCACTCTTGTTCAATCGCCGCACTGCTTTTACCGCCAGAAGTTCACCTTCCGGCGATCGAACCTGGTCATGCGAAAGCAGCCCCGTGTCGGGAGGAGTTTCTGAAACCTGCTCGGCATGAATCGTAAGAAGGCCATCAAATGCTTGAATACGGTCCATTGCCAGGCTCAGGTGTGCATCACCGATCGCATTCCCGTAACTGGACGGGGCAAAAAAAGTCTCGCCAAATGCCATGGCTCCGGCCTGCCACATCTCCTCCAGGGGAGTTTTTGCCGTCACACTGCTATTGATGGCAAAATTGCACAGCGAGTTTACCTGTGCATCGCAGACACGATCCCCCAGTCGCTGGGGAGTCTCGATGGGGGGCAAAGTGTTGGGCTGGTCCACGACCACGGTCACACCCCCGGCAAGTGCACTCATACTGCCGCTTTTCCAGTCTTCCTTTGCCGACTGGGTACCCCCCCGCATATGCACATGCATGTCGATTGCTGCCGGCACTACAAGGTATCCGGAACAATTAATATACTCTGTTGTACCCTGACCTGCGCCCACATGAGCAACCCTGCCGCCAGCAAGAGTGATATCCACAACGCGCCCTGCCGGAAGGGTCACGTTGCCGAGCACGAGGGTTGGCAGAGTATTCATGATCTTTCCTTTTTCTCAAAACCATATAGGCATGGTGATCCATGCAAAGGCAAAATACCTCATCCAGAAGAGACAACCATTGTATTTTCATCGACAGGTATTCAATCACACCCCGTCAATACATCTCTTACCTGAGCGGGGATGCAGCAATGCATACAGGAACAATGCAGGGGTTTTACTGGCATCACCAGAAAAGAGGAGTATTTCCATGGATAACATTATCAAAATTTCACTCGGCCTGTTGATTGTCATTCTTTTTGCATTCATATCAGTGGTTGGCTATCATGGGTTTGTGGAATCTGCGTACCTGAACTCGTTATCCAGCACGTATTCCTACACCTGCACCATCACTACGGATTCCACGCTCTCCAATGTGACGCTCTTTATTCCGGTACCGGCAGATCCTCTGGGCAATTCCCCTATTGTGGCAGGATTCAGCGCACACGCTATTGCCGGGCTTCCCGATGACTGGACAGTAACGCTCTATGACACGGGCAAGGCAACGATGGCCAGGATTACCACACGTGCAATCACCCCCCCGGGAGAGACGAACCCCACCACGCCCTTTACCCTCACGTTGTCATCAGAGATGCAATCAGACACGCTGATCGATACCCGGGAGCCGATCAAAAACAGTGCCCTCTTCCACCCGGTCAGGGAACTCCAGCCGGTTGCCTGCCCTCCGGCCAGTTCCCTGGTACGGGAAACCCCGCAGTGTTATCGTTATGTCACTTCACTGTATGCTGATTACGAAGCAGCGCCGGATGCATCAGTGAATATTACCTCGACTATTGTCGGGAGAAACAGCTGGAACATTTTTGAGCCAGGGTTCAATGAGTACACTTCGGTTACCAGCCTGCTGATGTCCGGATCTCACGATGGCTGGGCGACCATGAACGGTACACTTGCCAGCGGCATCGGGACCTATGATACTCCGCTGCCCTCAACCTGATATTTCTTTTATCTTCCCCTCTCATCAATAATGCAGACGTACTGGTTCGGATTCAATGCACCAGTCAAAAAAATGAGGATCATGGAACCACACAGGAATGGACAGCAACGGGGCTCAATCCGGATTGGGCTTACCGTAGATATCATCCAAAAAGAGGACCAGCGCAGCAACAAAAAGACGCGGGGTATCGTACAGGAAATTCTGACCAGCTCATTCTCCCACCCGCACGGGATCAAAGTGAGATTGAAAGGAGGTCTGGTGGGCAGGGTAACAGAGATCATCGGTGACGACGGTCCAGGAGATACCGGGAAACATCCCTGACAGAAACGATCAGGCTCTTTTTTTCGTTTTATGCGGGTAACGCAGGTATTTTAGAGGACTACAAACAGAGGGAAATGCCCGCTTACCTCAAAAAAATTGGATGAACATTGCCGCCCCACAAAGCGACGCCCGGGTGCGGTTGAGTCTGTTAAGAGTTTTTAAGTGATGGAATGGATCAAACGGCGCCATCTCAACCATCCAGGAACTAAAAGCGCTCTGTACTAATCTTCCTGCCCGGCGAGGTCCCGCCGAGGCGGCCGTGCGACCCCGTCAGGGGGGAAACCTCATAAGTACATTGCTTCTGACGATACTCCGTTTATATTCCTTAATGATAATGAGTGTACAATTTTTTT
>DATKZP010000066.1:0-2563 GCA_035527915.1 Methanoregula sp.
TCTTTGAACTCTTCAAGAATTTTGCTCCGGTGGTGCGAAATATCGATCCCAATCTCCTGCATAACTGCGATTGCCCGGGTGCTCACCCGTGCCTGTTTTGTGCCGGCGGAAAAGACCTCAAACCGCTCGCCATACTTTGCCATGAGGTATCCCTCCGCCATCTGCGAACGGGTGGCGTTTGCAGTGCAGATAAATAATCCTGTCTGTTTCATTCCCCCCCCCATGCAGGAGGATATCCCCCTTCATGCAACCGGCATTCATGGCGCGAACCAGCCTCTTGTTCTCAGACATATCTTAACCAGCAGAAGCATCGTGGGTACTTCAATCAGCACCCCAACAACGGTCGCAAGTGCTGCCCCGGATGAAAGCCCGAACAGGATAGTAGCAGTCGCGATTGCAACCTCGAAGTGGTTCGATGCCCCTATCATCGCCGATGGTGCTGCATCCTCGTAGCTGAGGTGTATTCCCTTCGAAAGGATGTATCCAATAGAAAAGATGAGGATCGTCTGGATAAAGAGCGGGATCGCGATCCAGAGGATGGTGAGCGGTTGCGTGAGGATAACCTCTCCCTTGAAGATGAAGAGGAGGACCAGCGTGATCAGGAGTGCGGTGATGGTGACTGGCGTGAGGTAGTGGACGAACGTTGTATCGAACCATTCCTTTCCCTTGGCACGGACGATCAGCTTCCGCGAGACGTAGCCTGCGGTGAGAGGGAGCGCGACGTAAATCCCGATAGAAAGCGCGAGCGCCCCCCATGGAACGGGGAGCTTACCCACGCCGAGAAGGAAACCGCCAAGCAGTCCATAGAGAAAGAGCATGGTAAGCGAGTTTATTGCCACCATGACCAGAGTATGGCCGTCGTTTCCCTTTGCCAGGTGCCCCCAGACAAGCACCATGGCGGTGCATGGCGCAATCCCGAGCAGGATGCATCCTGCAAGGTAGCTCCGCCACAGGGGGACCTCGAGCATCTTAACGCCCCCTTCAAGGACAACGGTTCCGATCCCGTACGTGGCACCCACCGGCAGGTCAAGCCCGAACGGCATCTTCAGAAGGTCGACTGCATCCGGCCCGATGAATCCCAGAAAAAGTGTCCCAAGGAAAAAAAGGGCGATTGCATACATAGTGAATGGCTTGACAGCCCAGTTTACAAAGAGGGTAAGGCTCACGGGTTTAATGTTTTTACCTGCCATGAGAACCTCGGCAAAATCGATCTTCACCATGATGGGGTACATCATAAAAAAAAGGCAGACCGCAATCGGGATCGAGACAACCGGTGCTTCTCCGATGTAGATCGACAGGCTGTCGAGGTACTGTGCCGCCTCCGGAGCAAACCGCCCGAGAAGGATGCCCAGACCGATGCACAGGAGTACCCACACGGTCAGGTATTTCTCGAAAAATCCCAGCCCTTTGGGCTCTTTTGTTACGCACGATTCAAGTGTCATTCTGCCTCCATCTGGCAATACTTCCTTTTTTTTATTTTCTCATTGGTGTGTGGTTTGATCTTTCTCCTGATTGATGCGGTATGATACAGAAATGTCTTAGTCGATCCTCAGGCAGCGGTCTAAAAAATGAGAGTTGTTTTTTGGCTGTTCCATGGAGTTCACCTGTCTGCCTTATCAAAGGATTTTTTCAAGGATTGCAGTTGCATCGCCTACCAGTTCCGGACATTTTGTCATAAACAGGTTATTTTCACGTGCTTTCTCATACTCATCCGGGTTGCTGAGGTTATAGCCGAGCAGTTCCGTGCAGTTGACCGAACCATGACGTTTTGTAAATTCCTGCATGAATTCCCGGACGAGCGCCCGGGTTTTCTCAGTTGCTGCATCATCACCCTGAATCGTCTTTCCGTATTTCAGACCGATCACCATGATCGCCCCGGAAACTGCGCCACAGATATTGCCGGTCTTTGAGATGCCTCCACCAAAACCGCAGGCGATCTTCGTTGCCGTCTCGCTGTCCAGCCCCATCTCATCGGAAAACGCGGAGAAAACTGCAGAAGAGCAGGTAAATCCTTTCCTGAAAGAGGCAAGAGCGTGATCTGATTTTGTCATGAATACCATTCTTATTATTGCGTTTTGTTGTAAATTATCCTTTGAATTGGATGCTCCATCTGTTCACACACAATTCACGATTTCACCCTTGCAGCGGCTGAGGGCGTTTAACTTCTTTTACAATGGTCTCAACGTCACTATCCTCAATATCAAGCTCGTGAGTCTTGTCAATCCCCAATTCAGTTACAATAACATAACGATCGACGGGGATCAGGTTTGCGTCTATGATCTTCCGTGCACAGCCAATTGGGCAGCCATCGATGAGCACCCGCTCCCCGGCCGATTTTGCGGCTCGGATCATCGGCAGATTCTTACTCCCGATGCCGGCAATGCATGAGAATGCACCAAACCCTTCCTGTGCCAACCTGATTGCAGCCTGAAATGAAAGGACACCAACGTTTGATGCACCCGAACAGCAGAAGATAAGGCGTTCGTGTGCCGGACGTGATTCACCAGTCATACATTTTCCCTCTTTTGAAAATCATATACAAGTTACCACCAATTTCCTTTCT
>DATKZP010000067.1:0-4583 GCA_035527915.1 Methanoregula sp.
AACAATATCGAAGAGATTTTTGTCTGTTATGAAGATCTCAAGGAGAAGTACGGCGCACGCATGAAGGATATCCCAATGGGTGCAGTCGGTATTTATACCTACACCCAGAAGTTCAGGACCGGTCTCCAGCAGATTATGGCAGGCAGCAGGAACTTCCGGCTCTCGACCATGTCACGCGATGACCTGATGGCCCTCACTCCGGAAGCAGCAGAAGTATCCGGCATCGATTATGTCATGGGTGCACGGTACGATGAGGCAATGGGTGCCCTGCTCGACTGAGTAAAAAAGGATTGGTACATCTTCTAAGGGGATACCTCCCCATTGTTTTTTTTAAAATCAGGCCGGAAAAATTTTCATTTTTTACTTTGGGAGATGACCCCCTGCGTTGCATAGGTCAGAAGTAAAAAAACGCAGGATTATTTCCGTGCATTCGCAGTAATACTGAATGTCTCCAGAAGATCCAGGGTGATCTTCACACCGAGTGTTGGCTGAAGTGCTTCAAGCCAGAGAAAAAAACCGACTTTTGGCGGAGTCGGGCGTTCGAACTTGAAATGCCCGTCCTTAACCTGTACCATCTTGTGATATTCTTTTTTCTGGTGGTACCTGAGGTAGATAATCAGCTCGTATCCCGGGAGGTCAGTTGCAATTACCGCCTTTGAATACTGTTTGAAAAAATCTTCAAAATCCAGTTTTTTTCCTTTGACCGTAAGCCCGTAGGTATCGCAGAGCGATTTGATTGCCTGCGGGTACATTGCCCCGTAGAGTACTTTTTTCACCAGTTGTCCGGTCTGATTCGGAATTTCGGGAAATTTTTTTGTATCTTTTCTGGTGATCTCTGAAAAAATCCGGTTACGCACTTCATCATGGTAACGTTTATAATCAAACGGGTTTTTTACCGGGATATCTGTTGCGCGGATAAGTTTTTCATGGTTCTCCGGCTTGTTATACAGGATTCGCGGGCGATAGTGTTTGACAAGGGACTTTATCTGTTCGCAGGAACTGGTGTGGATAATCGCATTTGTCCTGTCCTTTGCAAGCCGTTTTACAACCGAGTAATTTGAGAGATCAAACGACGACACCAGCAGGAAAGGTGTAGTTTTCTGGTTGTACAGGTACCCGAGTAATCTCTTCTTGAAAGCAATCTCCTGCTCAAACTCTTTTAAGTCTGCAGGAGATGTGACAACCTCAGCAAAGGCGACATGATTGTCTGCATCGACGAGCAGCATGTCGAACTCAGCAAGATCCTGTCCGTTGCCTCTCACAGTGATATCGCCATACTTTGAGTAAAAGAGACCATTCTGCCCTAATCGAACCTCATCGCGTTTTTTTGGTGCATCTGCCCCTTTCATCGCAAGGAACCTGATTGTGTCTGATTTCTTTGCAATTTCTAAAAACATTTCATAAACAATTGCTTCAAACCATCTGCCTTCAGCGGTTCGCATCGGTTCGATGTCCGGAGAAAAAAGTTTTTTGCGCTCAACCTGGTTCATGTGCCGCGTGGCATTGAGGGCGATCATTGCTGTTGGTTTAAAGTTTTTGAAATTGGAATGCAGCCACGGGATCATAATTGCAGAGTAAAATTCCGTTTCCAAAGTAGATAACAATCTGCTTTAGAGTTTTGTTTTCGAAAAACAATATTCTAAAAAATAACTATATATAACATAGAAAGATAGTTCCTTCGTACATTAGTCATGTGAACAATCGCATGATAAGGAAGGAAAAAAATGGGGGGTCTTTTGAGAAATGTCAAAAGTCAGGAAAATAAGCGGTACGGCTCCGCTTCCACACTATATCATGCCGGATGCATCGGAACCTGAATATCCGCTCATCCTTGAACAATTGCAGGATTATCGAAAATCCCTGATTGGCACGTCATATTACTATATCAGGGCGAGTGATGAGTGCAACTACCTCTGCAGGATCGTGCACGGTGGTGGTAAGATATTTTTCCATGAACTGGTGGATCACCATAAACATGGAATCAGTGATGAAGACATCGAGGAATCCGTGAAAAAGGATACCGGAATATTCTCATTACCGGGACTTTCCCTGTTTCTTCGCATATTGAACAGAAATTGCGTGTTTTAATCGATATTTAATCCATTTTTTTAAAATGCGTGAGATTTTCGTCATGTGATGAACACAAAAGAGGTGCAGGAATAATGAAGTTTGCGTATGGGTCACAGGACAGTCCTGTGATGAAAGCCGCAAAGATGGCACTGGAAACAGGTAATGCCAACTATGCGCTGATCTGGGTTCCGGAAGAAATGGAGAATACCTTAAAAAACCTACTGGAAAAAACATGCTGTGAACGCAGCTCCGGAAAAAATATGCAGAACCGTGCTGTTGACTGGTATTTTGAGACAGTGTGCCGGCTTCATTCCTCCAACAGGAAGATGGTACACAACTGTTTGAAATTCGGGGGGCCTGGTGAGAACCCGATCGTTCTGATGGTTGAGAGAGCAATTGAGATTGGAAACTTTGAGGAAATATCCTGTGTTATTCCACGTACCCATGTGGTTGATGTAAAACAACGGTTTCAGCAGGTCATGAACAGGAAGAATTACCCGGTGAATACTATTTCAGCTGGTCGTGCATATGTCTCTGCGTTTTATGACTTTACCGGCTATGTGCATTCCCTTTCATCCGGGATTCCATGCAAAGGAGATCGCTAAAAGCATAAAAAAATGATTTGAAGTTCCAGGGTGTTTTTTGTAATTTTTATGTTTCCATCTCACCCGTGCGGATCCTGACAGAGGTCTCTACCGGCATGATGAATATTTTACCATCCCCGATTTTTCCCGTGCGGGCCGATTCAGTGATTGTTGCAACAATGGTATTGAGATCAGAGTCCCTGACTACAATCTCCAGCTGAATTTTTGGCAGGAGATCAACGGTCATCAGGCCGCCACGGTACTCAAGAGTAATTCCCTTCTGTTCGCCTCTTCCTTTGACCTCGGAAATAGTCATACTGATGAATCCTTTTTCTTCAAGCGCCTTTTTCACAAACTCGAACCGTTCAGGTTTGATAATAGCTTTTACCATCTTCATGATTATCCCTCCTGATTAACACCGCTCTCCATGCTGGGAGATGTCAAGACCGACATATTCTTCTTCCTCAGTGACCCGCAGACCGATGGTTTTGTCAATAATCAGTGCAAGGACGTAGGTTACTACAAATGCATACATCATCGCAGCGAAAGCTCCGGTTGCATTTGCTATTAACTGCTGAACGTTGCCTTCAAGCAGGCCGGAAGCACCGTTCACTGCAGCTACAGCAAAGATACCGGTTGCAAGCGCTCCCCAGAGACCACCCATCCCGTGAATTGCCCACGCGTCCAGACTTTCGTCAAGACCTTTTCTCATACGGAAGAGCAACATGCCATAACAGAGCACTCCGCCAATTGCACCAATTACCAGGGCTGCAATGGGTGTCACATACCCTGCTCCCGGGGTGATTGCAACAAGTCCTGCAACTGCTCCGCTGACAAATCCAAGCGAACTCGGTTTTCCGTGTATCCAGCTGACTAAAAGCCATGCCATTGCACCCGCTGCCGCTGCGGTATTTGTTGTGACAAACGCCTGGGCTGCAAGACCATTTGCCCCAAGTGCGCTGCCCGCGTTAAATCCGAACCAGCCAAACCAGAGCAGTGCGGCACCAAGGATTGTCAGCGGGATGTTGTTTGGTTCCATGGAATATTTGCCAAAACCGACACGCTTGCCGATGACAAGGGCAATCGCAAGTGCGGCAAACCCGGAACTTATGTGTACAACGGTCCCTCCGGCAAAGTCAAGTGCCCCAAACTGGGCGGCCCAGCCGCCACCCCATACCCAGTGGGCGAGCGGATCATAGACTATCGTTGTCCAGATCAGTGCAAAAATGAGGTATGCACTGAATTTAATGCGTTCTGCGAACCCCGACGTCACAATTGCCATCGTTACCGTAGCAAAAACGAGCTGAAATACCATGTATAACAGTCCGGGTATTGCAGTGCTGTAGGGACCGGGGTCCATACCGACGTTGTTCAGGCCCAGATACTGCAGGTTGCCGATAAACCCGCCAATATCAGGACCGAATGCGAGTGAGTACCCGAATAAGACCCACTGGACACTTACCAGTGCGAAGGCGACGAACGACAGGGTAATCATCGATATGAAATTTTTCCTGCGTACCAGTCCGCCGTAAAAGAATCCGACTCCCGGCGTCATGATCATGACAAGCGCCGTTGAAGCGAGGATCCATGCTGTTGCTCCAGAATCAATTGCCATTTTTTCACCTGAGTTTCTTGGATCTGCATTGGGAACCGCGATGCATTTGGCTTTTTGGATCAGAATGCCTTCGCATTACATCCGAATGAGTCACCAGACGACCATCTCCAGATCCCAATACCGGATGGAAAGTCCGGGAAATCGAAACCTGGTTTGTGGTAATCATCCGGGTGATTTTGGACATTTTGAATTTGCAAGATGTTTTGTTGGAAGGAAGTTGCATTCCATTACTTAAAAACATATCTATAGTACAAGTATCCCTTTGAGATATATTACCAAAGGCAATCAATTGGGATTATGAAAAAATACTCAAA
>DATKZP010000068.1:0-16124 GCA_035527915.1 Methanoregula sp.
AGCGGGACTTGGGTCAGGGGTTTATCAGATGCGAGAAACTCTACATCGGCTGTGGCCACATCCTCTCTTACATACCTTAAACGATCGAGAGGCGAACTTACGACATACACGGTGTATTTTCCCGGTGTCATCTCTCCAAGAATAACAGATGTATCCCAGGTATATGTCCAGCTGCCATCATTGAGTTGTACCGGTGCTGTAGTGAATAATCCGCGTCCTGCAGGGATATTGAGATTTTCCAGTGTTACCCCCCGTGTGTCAAGATCCGGGCCTGTCACAAAGAGATAAGCGGCGATTGTCGTAATGCCCGAGACTGTCCCGTTGATCGTGATAACATCCCCGATATGTGCCTGCTGAGGTGATGCGGAGATGGTAAGAATTGTTGCGGCCCCGACAGAAGTAGTAACAACCCCCAGCAACGCTGCGGTAATAATCAGAAGGCACGCCCATCTCATACCGGTTCTTTGAACTTTTAATACGTATAACCTTGTCATACCGGGATGATCAGAACCTGACCACCATCACCGCCTCTTCTTCTTTTTTGAGTTCTCCTTTCAGATGTTCAGTATCAAAATCATAGGCATCTGCAGGATTATAGTCCTCATAGAGTTCGCACTTGTCAAGAACATCGACAAATTCTTTTAAAAATATCCTCGGGATAACATCCACCCGTCCTCCGAATCGTGTGGTGATTTTTTTGATCATCGCACGGATGAACCGGTGCGAGATCCGCTCCCGGTCCGGCTCAGCATATGCCTGTGCATAGACATTCACTACCTTGAGTGCAACCAGTTCGAGTTTTGATGTGTCAAACTTTGTAAGGATAATCTGGGGCTGCCGCGGGTTCCGGTATGCATCAGTCTGCACTACACTGATCCGATCAAAGAGCGGTGGAACGGAGCGTATGCCCCGTGAACCATCATACAACGCAGGAGTTCCGGTAAAGAGGAAGTAGCAGCGTGACATATCTCCGCGGTCAAGCGCATCAATAATCTGCACGAGCGTGTGGTAACCTTTTTCCCGCTGGTTGCGCTGGAGTCCCTGCGTAGTTTCCATCTCGTCTACTGCAATGGCGATGCCCCGGTAACCTGCCCCGTGGATGATGGCAACGAGCCCGCGGAGGAAAATAAAGGCAATGGTGTCATCGATATCACCCCGGATCCCTGCTTTCTGTTTGAAGTCCCTGCCGATATTGGGTTCGGCGGAGATCCACCCCAGTGCTGACTGGGCAAGCTGGAATTCACCGGCATTGTTCGCCTTGTAATAGGTGCGTAATGCAGCAGCAAGTGCGGAGTTTACTTCGCTGATACCCGATAGTGATGCTTCAATCTCCCGCTCGGTCGCTGCTTCAAGAGCAGTATCTTCAACTTCGCTCCCGCTGACTGAAAGTAAGCGCTCTTCAATCGAAAAGAGCCAGTTGTCGATGATGGTTTTGATTGCATGCTCCTCATCGTTCGTCCTGAGGTTCGCACAGATCTGCTGGTAGATCCCTTTCAGTTTATAAAGCGGCGATGAGGAGGATATGACGACATGAGTGGTGACAAAACCTTTGATGCGTGCGATCTCAAGGGCCCGCGCAACGAGGAATGTCTTGCCGCTCCCGTACTCCCCCCGGATAAATTTTGTGTCGCCGCCACCCTGCGCCACGTAATCCAGCTGTTTTCCGATTACTCCCTCTTCAACATCAAGACCAACGGCGATACGTTCAAGACCGCTTGCAGGAACCGTTCCCCGTCTCAGTGCATTGATGATATTGATGCTCTCAAGCCGGCGCCGGTCCATCTGTTCAGGTTCCGGTATATTCATAGACCTCTCCATCCTCTCCAACCCCTTTCTTGCTGATAAGTGACAACCCCTGCGATGTCGCCTTCTGGATGATCTGGTTCACCATACCTACCACCCTGCGGGTGCCCAGGAGTTTGCGCAGGTCCATCTCGCTGGCTTTCCGGTGCGACCGGAGGAATTCAAAGACTTTTTGCTCCTGTTCTGAAAGCCCGAGCTGATCGGTGATGACCTGTGATTTGGGAATAGCAATCGAACGTTTTTTGGTCTGCGGTGCATTCATTATCGGTCGATCGGCGATTGATCGCTCCTTGCATGCCCGGATCAGCTGGAGGTAATCCTCGAGCCCGATGGCACGGGTATGCGCCGGCATCACGTCTATCCCGCAGAGACAGTAATACTTGCAGCCTGCGTAGTCCATCTCTTCCTGAGCATTGGTTGCGGCAATGAAAAAAGCGATGGCAAGCAGTTCCAGCCCCTCCGAACTTAATGTCGCCCGCCGCGCTTCAAGTTTTTTTATCAGTTGCTCCATCAAGCGTTTTAACTGGAACATCTTCCCCTGCTTATCCAGGATCACCGTTGCCACACGCCCGATATCAGCGCCTTTTTTCACATTGGACAGGATATACAGCATTACTTTTTCGCATTCCCGCTCCTCGCCATGTGCTGATAAAAATTTTGCATAGTCAAGGCCGCCGGCTAAAAAATCAGCCCGGTACGCCCGGTAATACCATGCCCGTGCTTCGATCATAGTTCCCCGGTCCTCATAGAAACGGGCGGTTTCAAGGAGGCTTGCGACATTCACATCTTTTGATACAATATCAAGGAATCGCCGGGTGGCGTTATCCTCAGGAACATGCGCCTTCAGGTAGTGGCGGTACTTACTGATAATCAGACCAAGCGTGTCCAGGTTATTTTTTGTTACCAGTTCATCCCGGATCAGGGTTTCATAGGAGGTAAGTGCTTTTTCCTCCTGGCCGAGTGCTGCGAGGAGATCGCATTCCAAAAGCCGGTATACCGGATCACGTGCATGTTCAAGAAGGTTTGGAATGACCGCAAGTGCCGTACCATAATCCCCTTTGGATTGTAAGAGCAGGATATAATCAAACAGGATTTCCGCATCCGGATCCTCCTGTATGCAGGAGGAATATGCATTGAGTGATGCAGGAACATCGTACCGCGAAAGAGTATCAAGATATTTGCGGAGCAGGGCGGGATCTTTTGTATCGCGGTACATCCTGTATGCCGATTGGGCGGCTGCATGGAAATTGCCGGTCTTTGTAAGTGCATCAACATATTCGTGGGTTTTTGCAGCATCCTCTCCAAGCACGGAATGCGTAGTGAGAGCTTCTTCCGGCTCACCAATCTCAATCAGCACCCGCATCAGATTTTGTACGTCACCGGGTTTTTTCCCGAGCTGTACAAGGCGCCGTAATACCGGGAGTGCTCCCCGGTAGTCCCTTTGTGAGATGAGATATCCTGCATAGCTCCTGAGGGCGTCCTGGTTTGTGGGATCGAGATGAACGGCGGTTGCAAATTCTGCAATTGCACCCTCATCCTTTCGTGCCTCGAGCACTTTTGCTAAGTAGCTGTGGACATAGGATGAATCCGGCATTTTTTGGGCAAGATCACGGAAAAATACTTCGGCATCTTCGAGTTTACCGGTATAGTAGAGGTTAGTGGCAGCGAGCACTTCAACAGCAGGGTCCCTGCCGCTCTCAAGGAGGATAGTGCAGAGCTCCAGCGATTGCTGGTGCCGCCCGTCCTCAAAGAGCCGGAAAGCCTCTTTTTTTTGTTCTTCACGCGATGCAGGGATCATGGTCGTCGAAAACCAAACCTCACCGTAAAAAGACCTGCGAGCATCCTGATCATATCCCATTTCCGGACCCGGGAGTCCCCTTTGTTCTGCCACTCAATGGGTACTTCGACAATCCGACAACCTGCACTACGGAGTCTCCAGAGTAGTTCGACATCGAATTCAAATCCCCGGGAAATCATCTTTGGCAATACTGCATCAATTGCTGATTTTTTAAATACCTTTGCCCCACACTGCGTATCGTGGTAGGCCAGATCAAACAGGATCCTGATGAGCAGGTTGAATGCCCGGCTCTCAAGTTGTCGCAGGAGGCTCTGGCGCACCTTGAGTGTTGATCCCGATACCCAGCGGGAGCCAATTGCACCATCAGCATTGGAAAGCACAAAAAAAAGGCGTTTCATCTCTTCGATACTTGTAGAGCCATCGGCATCGCAGTATCCGACAAGGAGTGACCGGGCTGCCATGAGGCCGGCTATCACTCCCCCGCCTTTTCCCAGACGGTGGTCAAACCGGAGGCAGCGGATAGTCAGATCCTGCCTGCGGGTTGCGATCCTGTCAACTACGTCCGCAGTACCGTCTGTCCCGTCACATACAACGATGAGTTCACCGTCAAACCCGGTGATGGCGTCAAAGAGAGGTGTTATCCGGTCTTCCTCATTATAAGCGGGGATAACAAGGCTGTATTTTTCCTCTGGAGCAGTTGTCATGATGGGTAGTGTCGGGTATCGATTGCTGTCTGGTGGTCAAAACTTTGTATTCAGGAGGCGATGGACAATTTCTTTATCGTATTCATGCTTACACCCGTGATGTTCATGCCGGTACTTTTCAGCGGGAATCCCCATAACATTACTGGTGTTTGCCGAGGTGGTGTGCCAGCATGGTGCCGGGCCGGTATTTATCTGCCATCAGAAGCGCAGTTTCACGGAGTGCATTGTGGTCTTGTATGCAGCTCTCCGGTGGCGGGGATTTCCTGAGGATAACCGAGGTGTTCTCGGTCACCTGGATGAGTTCGGTTGCAATGAGGGCGTTAAGCCAGATCAAATCAGCGAGCATCTCTTTAATTTCCGAATCCTTCATACAGCATACGTCGTTTTGCGGACTTTATAAACAGATTGCCGAGGCGGGGAAAAGATCATCTTAATCCCCTTTTATTCCAAAATCATGCAAGAGGACAATGTCATACCTGGAAAATATAAAAAAAGACGGAAAATATGCAAATCCTTTTTTCTGCCTGATGGGGATCGATGTGGTCAGCGTAGAGCCGGGAAAAGCGGTACTGAAAATGCAGGTCCGTCCTGATATGCACAACGGGGTCGGGTGGTTACAGGGCGGGATACTTGCGGCAATTGCAGATGAGGCGATGGCGCTTGCTCTCTATCCGCTGCTCTCCGAGACTGAAGGCATCGCAACCATTTCTGAATCCACCAGTTTCATCAAAGGGATGCAGGACGGTTGGATTAAGGCAGAAGGTCGCATAATCCGCAAAGGGCGGCGGGTCGCATTTGCAGAAGGAGAAGTATTTTCTGACAATGACGAGATGACAATGCTTTCCAGGACTTCTGCTGCTTTTGCCGTGACAACCAATAAAAACTAAAAAAGAATTATTTTTTCTTACCTTTTGTTCTCTTCTCTGCAGGTTTTTCTTCTGCAGGTTTCCGGAATTTCAGGTAATAGACTGCTCCTCCTCCGGCAACGATGATAAGAATGACAACCAGTGCGATGGTGGTGAGGGGAATTTCTGATGCTGCAGCCTGTTTTGCCTTTTCTATCCCGTCCATTGCAAGCTTATTACCCGGATCCGTTACGTTTGCCTTGCTGTAGGCATCGACAGCGTCATTGAACCGTCCCATTTTGAAGAGTGTATCGCCCTTGTTGACCAGGCTTGTTGTGTAGTTCTGATCAATGCTGATTGCCATATCGTAGGATTTGAGGGCTTCTGAGTAATTATCGAGTTTGAAAAGGGAGAATCCTTTATTGTTCCATAACATGGAATCCTTCGGATAGACTGCCAGTCCTTCGTCAAGGGTCTGGATTGCCTCATCGTATTTTTCCAGCTGGATCAATGCATACGATTTTCCCTGGTAGAGATACAGAAGCGCGTCTGACTGGCTGATCATGGTTGTATCTGATGCAAGTGCCTGGTCAAAAAGGTCAATTGCTCTTTGATACTCATTTGCATTCAGTAACTGTACACCTGCGTTGTAATAGGTAGTCCCGGCATCTGTTGTTTCATTTTCTGCCGCTGCAACCGGCTGGACGAAACCAACAACCAATAAAAGAATCGCCAGAATGTGAACAAATTGCCCGATTTTCATATCCATCACATTTGATTTTTAATACAAATTAAAGTTACTTTTACCAGCAATTGTCCATGGTAATTATCCTGTGGTGAATCAATTGTGGCGGGGAAAAATCCAGCCGGAACCTGCCTGAAATTTCTCCTCTCACCACGATGAGATAACACTAATAGGTATGGTGAGCAAAATGTAAATCAATCGGGGAGATCACTTGAAGTACATTATTATTACCGGTGGCGTGATGAGCGGATTAGGGAAAGGGATCACTGCAGCTTCTGTCGGGCGCATCCTGAAGAACCGTGGCTACCGGGTAACGGCTGTCAAGATCGATCCCTACCTCAATATTGATGCAGGAACGATGAACCCGGCACAGCATGGCGAAGTCTTTGTGCTCAAGGATGGAAGCGAGGTTGATCTCGACCTCGGCAACTATGAACGGTTCCTTGACATCGAGCTCACCGCCGCTCATAATATCACCACCGGCAAGGTATACCGCACGGTCATCGATAAGGAGCGCAGGGGCGATTTCCTTGGGGAGACCGTACAGATTATCCCCCATATCACCGACCAGATCAAGACCTGCATCCGGCAGGCGGCAGAGGAAGAATTCCCTGACGGCACAAAGGCGGATATCTGCCTTGTGGAAGTCGGCGGGACAGTCGGCGATATCGAGAGTATGCCGTTCTTAGAAGCGATCCGCCAGATGCGGGGTGAACTGCCTGCCCGTGATTATATCCTGATCCATGTGACCCTGATCCCCCAGGACACGATGGGGGATATGAAGACAAAACCCACCCAGCACTCGGTGAAAGCCCTGCGGGAGCTGGGACTGCATGCAGATATCATTGTGGGCAGGAGCGAGAATCCTATCGGGGCGAGCACAAAACGCAAGATATCAGCGTTCTGCGATCTCCCCCAAAGCGCCGTCATATCTGCTGCAACAGCCCCTGATACGTATGCTGTGCCGATGGAGATGGAAAAGGAGGGTATTGCAGACGTA
Source organism: Methanoregula sp. (assembly GCA_035527915.1). Taxonomy (GTDB): domain Archaea; phylum Halobacteriota; class Methanomicrobia; order Methanomicrobiales; family Methanospirillaceae; genus Methanoregula. The sequence goes on from DATKZP010000068.1 coordinate 6,896, forward strand.
CTCTCTGTCCATCTCGGTCTGGATAAAAAAGATGTCGACACCAGCTGGTACCGGCTGGTGAACAAGGAGTACACCAACCGGGTAACCGTGGCAATCGTGAGTAAGTACGGCATTGAGGATGTATACATCAGTATCAAAGAATCGCTCAAGCATGCCGGGCGGGCTCTCTCAACAGAAGTCAAAATTGCGTGGCTGGACGCGGAACGGTACGAGCGGGGCCATCTCAAGGATTATGATGGCATCCTGATTCCCGGAGGATTCGGCAAACGGGGCATCGAAGGAAAGATCGAAGCGATCAAATTTGCCCGCGAGAACAACATCCCGTTCCTCGGTCTCTGCCTCGGGTTCCAGCTGGCAACAGTCGAGTATGCCCGCCATAAAGCAGGTGTCACGGATGCCACGAGCCAGGAGTTTAACGATGGACCACATGTCATCGCACTCCTCCCGGAGCAGGAAGGTCTCAATGATCTCGGCGGGACGATGCGGCTTGGCAATTATGCCGTAGATATACGGGAAGGGACCCTCGCTTTCAAACTCTACGGTGAAAGACAGATAACCGAGCGGCACCGCCACCGGTATGAAGTGAACCCGCGGTATATCAAGGATCTGGAAAAAGCAGGACTCGTCTTCTCGGCGACCAACAAAAACCGGATGGAGTGCCTTGAGCTTCCGGATCACCCGTTCTACTTTGCCACGCAGTTCCATCCGGAATTTAAATCACGCCCTACCCGGCCGTCACCGCCCTATCTCGGGTTTGTTGAGGCGTGCAGGGCAAACAAGCGGACGAAATAACAGGATGATAGTATGGTCAATACAGAGAAATTTATCAGTAAGTCTATAATGGAGATCAAAACAGCCGCAGGCAATGACAAAGTTGTCATGGCACTGTCAGGCGGGGTCGACAGCTCTGTCTGCGCCGCCCTTGCAGCCCAGGCGATCGGAAACAATCTCATGCCGATCTATATTGATACCGGCCTCATGCGCAAAGGCGAGACTGAACGGATCAGGACGATTTTTGGTAACATTCACCTGCAGATCATTCATGCGGAAGAGGAGTTTTTTGAGGCGCTTAAAGGTATTACCGATCCTGAAGCCAAACGCAAGGCGATCGGTGAACGGTTCATCCGGGTCTTTGAGCGTGAGGCAAGAAAGCAGGGCGCCAAATGCCTGCTGCAGGGAACCATCTACCCGGACCGCATCGAGAGTGAAGGCGGTATCAAGAGCCATCACAATGTCGGGGGTATGCCGCTCGACATTGAGTTTACCAAAGTGATCGAGCCGATCCGTGATCTCTACAAGGATGAGGTACGGGAAGTGGCGGGAGCGCTCGGCCTGCCAAAAGAGATCCAGCACCGTATGCCGTTTCCGGGTCCCGGGCTTGCTGTGCGTGTGCTGGGGGAAGTCACCAGGGACAAGATTGCCGTCGTTCGGGAAGCAAACGCGATTGTCGAGGATGAGCTAATAGAAAAGTACCGCCCGTGGCAGTGTTTCGCTGCACTTCTCGGTCTTGGAACCGGCGTCAAGGGGGACAACCGCATTCATGGCTGGATTATTGCGATCCGTGCAGTGAACTCGCGGGATGGGATGACGGCTGATCCGCTTGATATCCCGTTTGACGATCTGGTGAGAATCGGGTCCCGGATTTCCTCCGATATTCCGAGTGTTGCCCGGGTGGTATATGATATTTCGGCAAAACCCCCGGCGACCATTGAATATGAATAGTGTTGCCTTTCAAAGGTAAGAACAATTAAAAAAAATTCATGTGATGGGAATGGACAAAACCAGCCAGTTTAAAGCGCTCGATGAGCGCTACTTTATGCCCGCTTTCTCGCGCGACATGGTTCTCGTTAAAGGTGAGGGTTCCAGAGTCTGGGATGCGGAAGGCAAGGAGTACATCGATTGCGTTGCCGGGATTGCAGTCTGCAGCACCGGGCACTGCCACCCGGCGGTAGTGAAAGCAATCTGCGATCAGGCACATGAGCTTATCCATTGCTCCAACCTGTACTATATTCTCCACCAGGGGGACCTCGCAAAGAAACTTGTCGAAATTACCGGGATGCACAAAGCGTTCTTCTCCAACTCAGGTGCAGAAGCGATAGACGGGGCATTGAAGCTGGCCCGTGTCAGGACAGGGAAGAAAAAATTTGTTGCGTTTACCAACGGGTTCCACGGAAGGACCATAGGTTCCCTTGCCGTCACGCACAAACCTGCGATCCGTGAACCCTTTGAACCGCTGGGAATTCCCTGTACGTTCGTTGAATATGGCGATCTTGAAGCACTAAAAAAGGTGGTGGATAATAATACCGCCGGTGTGATTGTCGAACCGATCCAGGGTGAAGCGGGAGTTATTATCCCCCCCGACACCTTCCTGACCGGGATCCGAGAGATTTGCGATAAAACCGGCACCCTCATGATCGCTGATGAAGTGCAGACCGGTATGGGGCGGACCGGAAAATGGCTTGCCATCCAGCACACGGAGGCAAAACCTGATATTGTCACCCTTGCAAAAGGTATCGCAAGCGGATTTCCCATGGGTGCACTTCTCGCCCGCGATGGTATCGAGTTCAAAAAGAGCGAGCACGGGAGTACGTTTGCCGGCGGACCGCTTGCATGTGCGGCCGCACTCGCAACAATCGGCGTGATCGAAAAGATCCTGCCCGATGTAACCCGGAAGGGAGAGCGGTTCCGGAAGGGACTGGGAACCTATAATCCCCGTGTCCGCGGGCTGATGATCGGCGTCAGCCTTGGGGACAGGTGCCCGGAGATACAGAAGAAGTGTGCTGAGCAGGGAGTCCTTGTCAACTGTGCAGCTGACGGGAACCTGCGTCTGGTTCCTCCGCTTGTCATAACCGATGCGGAGATTGATCGCGTGGTCAGGGTGATTAATGGAGCACTTGGTCAGGTCGTGCTATAAACAGGGTGGCTATGTATTTGCGAAGAAAGCCGAGGATATTGCCCATGAGTACGGTATCGACCGGATCGCGAGGCTCGCGAGCAATGAGAACCCGGCCCCCCCTGCTCCTGCTGCCATAGCGGCTGCCAGAAAGGCACTCCGGCAGGTAAACCGGTATCCCGATGAAAAGTCGGAGATGCTCACCAATGCACTCAGGGCATATTATGGCGACTATCACTTCGTCACGGGTGTCGGTATGGATGGGATCATTGAGACGCTCATCCGGACATTGGTGGAGCCTGGTGAGCCGGTAGCGGTAGCGACACCGACGTTCTCATTCTACGGACTTGCAGCAACAGCCCAGGGAGCAGAGGTCATTACTGTACCGCGGGAAAATGATTTCTCTGTCAGTGCAGAGAACCTGATCGAGGCGGGCAGGAATGCCAAGATCACGGTGCTCTGTTCCCCGAACAACCCCACCGGCAATGCGACACCGGTTGATCTGGTCAGGGAGGTCCTGGAAGGTATTGGCGGGATTTTGTTCCTTGATAATGCGTATGTCGAGTTTTCGGCATGTGATTATCTTCCGCTGATGCATAACTATGACAATCTGGTCCTTGGCAGGACGTTTTCCAAGGTTCACTCGCTTGCCGGGCTTCGCATCGGGTATGCATTCGTTCCGGCGTGGCTTGTGCCCTATTACCAGCGTGCGGGTACCCCGTTCGCGGTGAATACTGTATCTGCCGCTGCAGCAGCCGGTGCACTATCAGACCCCAACCATGCACAGCAGTATGTCTCGGAAGTAAAACGCTGGAGAACGCGTTTTTCCAAAGAAGTGAAATTTCCTGTTCTGCCTTCAGATGCCAACTTCATTATGGTGGACATCTCACCGTATACCAGTGATGAGATCGTTGAAAAACTCGCAGGCAGAGGGGTAATTGTCCGCTCGTGCCGGAGTTTTGCCGGTCTTCCCGATCACTATATCAGGGTCAGTATTGGTGAGGACTGGGAGAATGAGCAGTTTGTCCGGGAGATAAACCGGCTATGATGTGCGGCATTACCGGAACACCGGGCACGGGAAAATCCATGGTCGGGGATGAGTTGTCCCGCCGGGGACATACCGTTATCCATCTCACCGATACGGTCGAACCCTATGTAATCGGTGACGACGAGGAACGGGACGCCCGGATTATCGATGTAGATCGCTGGGCTGCGGAATTCGTTCCCGTGGATGGATTTGTCGAGGGGCACATCGCCCACCTGCTTCCCTGTGACCGGATCGTTGTGCTCCGCTGTCGTCCGGATGTATTGAAGACCCGTCTTTCTCTCCGAAAGTACCGTGAGGAGAAAATCCGTGAGAATGTCGATGCCGAAGCGCTGGATGTCTGCCTGATCGAGACCGTAGAGGAGTATGACCCTTCCCGGATCCTTGAACTTGACACAACGGTTCATGATGTTCTTTATTGTGCGAACCAGATCGAGCGGTTCGTGAAAGGAGAGATTCCGGCAGGGTTTGGCACGATAGACTGGTCAGCATTCCTTGAGGTATACGTATGACTCTCGATCAGTACCGCTCCCATGCAAAAGTGTATTTCGCCCCGCTTGTTTCCATAGCAATAAAGTGCAGGATGACCCCGAATTTTCTCACCCTTGCAGCCTTTATTGCGTCGGGAGCTGCAGGTGTCCTCTTTTATTTCAGGATGGAACTCTGGGGAATTGTAGCGGTTGCCCTCAACGCATTCTGTGATGCGATGGATGGTGCTGTTGCCCGCGAGATGAAGATCCAGAGTCTTCGTGGGGATTTTTTAGATCATGCGGTGGACCGGTATGCCGATATTTTCATCATATGTGGTATCTTTGCCGGCGGACTGGTCCCGTGGCAGATCGGCGTCTTTGCACTGACCGGTGTCCTGATGGCATCGTACCTCGGCACCCAGGCGCAGGCAGTCGGGGTTGGACGATATTATGGCGGACTGCTCGGGAGAGCCGATCGTCTTGTGTTGATCATGGGGGTCGGTGTCATCGGGCTGTTCTTCCCCATCAGTTTCTATGGGCTGAACTGGCTTGGCTGGCTGCTCCTGCTGTTTGGCATCTTTGGGCATATCACTGCTTTCCAGCGGTTTTCCTATGTCTGGAGAAAAGTAACCTAGGTACAATTATTCAATCATCGTTTTTTTAAATTGCTCAAATGAACAGCGCTGGGAACGGCTCATGAAATATCGGTGATTTATTCCCGTTCCTCCTGGGATATTTCCCTGATATACTCCAGTGCAGCAACCGCATCTTCCCTCTTCTGGTCGCACTGCCCTGTTTCAACCCACAACAAAAACTGCTCCCGGGTTTGTGCATCGATCGTATCACCGGCTGAAGAAACAATCGTCCGGTAGGTTCTCCGGGGGTAGAATACCGAGCGGGCAGAGATGAGAAGTGCATCATGCGCAGCAGTATCGATGATTCTCTCATTCCTCGCCCGTTTCAGGGTGAACCGGATATTGATCAACGGTTCTGAGAGTGCGAGACCGGATGAGGGATCGAATACCAGCGCGACTTCATCATCCGACTCCAGTTCTCCGCACGTATACATCCGGTAGATCTCACCGATGCCCACCATCCCCAGCGTATCCATCTCTGCTGCCCGGAGTGCACCCATACTTGATGAACCCACGACCCGGACACCCTTTTTAACCGCTGCAAGGATCTCGCGGTGGGCAACTGCGGATTCCTGGTGGAACACGCCGTCGATCAACCCGATAATTGTCGCGCCATCGTGTACTGCTGCAAGCAGGTCACCACGCTTGGCGGGAGGACGATATTCTGCGGGAAGGATCTTCTCTGCCGCTGTTAGTTCAAGACTTGGCCCGAGAAAGACGATGATCTTTTGCATTATCTACTCTTTCTCCCCGGCGTTCCGCGTCCATCGCAAAGACTTCAAGCCCCGGAACAATCACCCGCACAACAGGAATCCCGATCTCTTCGCGGGTAAGGTCAACCACGATGACCCGGTCGAGTCCCTGTGTATTGAGCGCTTCGATCATAAACCGGATGTCGGTGAGGAAATCATCGCTGTCATAGGAAGCGATCTGGTTATAGTCTACCAGACCGTTCTCTTTAAACCAATATGCGTTGATCCGCTTTGCCCGCTCGTATCCCATCTTTTTACGAAGTTCGGCGATAGTGGTATCTTCGCGTGCTCCATGGATCTGGGTGAGCCGGCTCTGTGCCACTTCGGTCAGCGCCCTCAGCACGGCGATCCGTGCGCTGGTATGCGTCCCGATCCCGATCGTGAGCAGCACCGGATCCTTGAGCAGTACGTCATCGGCAACTGCCGCCATGGTCGGGATACCGATGTCGCTGGTGATGTCCCGCACCCTCACGTCAACCTGTGCGTCCGCAAATTTCTTCTGCATATCTAAGATGATTTCATCTTCCATATTCACGACGCAGGGGCCGGTGTCCCGGCACGCTTCCACAAGCGACCAGGCGTCCCGCTCGATCACTTCGCACAGGGCGTGAAAGACTGCCTCCTCAACCGTATTTCCCGAGGCAAGGCCATTGCTATTCGTGCGGAAGAGTCCACGGTAATTTTGAGGAAGCGGGTGAAAAACCGCGTGAGCCGGAACGATAATCGGTACATCGTTTGCGATATCATACCCTTCGACCCAGGGCATGAGGCGATCCACCTCTGCGTCTTCGGGAAGGATCAGTTCTTGTGGATCAAGGACCTGTCCGTGTGCAAACATCTCCTGGTAGGGTGCGAGGTGAACTCTCCGGTCGTGCAATTCCGAGGAATACCGTTCGACCCCTTCCATGATCGCCGAGATGCGTGATTCTTCAACGGTTGCCCCTTTGCCGTTATATACCGTGATTGCTCCCGATTCCGCGGTCGGGCGGATGCATGAGAAGACCGGAATACCGATCCGGTCAAGGTTGGTGATATCCGCGACTCGTGTTATACCCACTGCGGGCACTTTGGGTTCAATCCGCTTAAGTGTCTCTTCAAGGGGGGCAGCACGCTGGGTATCGAGATTGTAGGTTTTTTTACAGGATTTCAGCTGCATGAGGGTCACCATATTATGTTTGATAGAATTCGGATTTCTACTGGAACTGTGTGTCAGGTTATTACTAAAATATTCCGTGCCGGGGTTTATACACTTTGATTGGTGTGGGGGTGCACCCTTTCCTGTGAGCAAGGGGGGCAATCTTTGTTGACTAATTGGGTACTCTGATCCCCGCCATCCCTACTGTCCCTTGTCAAACCCCCGCTTTTCAGCTCTCCGTCGGAGAAAAAAATAGCCTCATATCAGTGTTCTGGCAGGGTTTTCGGGTGCCCGATGGGATAAACTATGGGGCAAAAAACAGCTCGATGTAAGGGGCTTTACAAGCCGATAGGTGAGGCGCAAACCTGCAGTATTTTGGCTAACAGGGCAATAATTGGGCGTATTCTCCACACGAACCGAAATAGAGGGTTCTACGGGGTTTTTCCACAGGGCAGGTGAGAATCGAGATGAGAATCTGAGCCCGGATAGGGCTTATTTTACTCGATCCCAGTAGATGTAGTATAGCTGGGTATCATTCAAACCCCGCTCAAAAGAGGATCTCGATCCACGTTCACCCCCTTGGGTCACCTTGTTCATAACCCCCAACAGCGGCAGGATTATATCATCGGACTATAGATCTTTCGTACTTGTCCATAATCCCGATTCTGCCCGGAGATGCCGGGCCGGCCCGGGTACATACCGGATGACTGCGAGGAAATAATGCAAAAAATTGTTCGGACCACAGCCCGCGGGGCGGTCGTGCTTATCGTTGTGCTGGCTCTCTTTTCCGGGGCCATTGCAGCAGGAGCGATGCAGACCTACACGGGAGATATCGTGAAGCTGTCGGGATATTCGTATACCGGTGATACCGTCTGGCTCTTCCTGACCGGCCCCAACCTCCCGCCCAATGGCGTAGCGCTTGATAACATCAACCGCCTCGCGGACCAGGGCGGGGCAACCCGGGTAGATGTTGACGCTGACGGCCATTGGACCTACGACTGGAATACCGGTACTGCGGGTGGCAGGCTCGATGCCGGAACCTATACCGTCTGGGTCGCTGACGGCCCGGCTGACCGCTCCCACCTCTCCACGGTCGATTACCACACTATTACCATCGGCCTTTCGGTACCTTCCCTCACCGCAGGGACCAGCGGGGGGTCCGGTCAGACTTCCGAACCGCCTCAGGCTGGCTCGATGGTCTTCAATGTGATCCCGGACGGGACTTCTGTTGTTGTCAACAATGTGTATAAGGGAATGACCCCGCTGACCGTCAGCAACCTGAGCCCCGCTACCTATAATGTAACCCTCTCGCATTTCCGTTACGCGGCACTGTCAGTGCCGGTTACCGTCAGGGCCGGGAGTGTGTCGGAGGTCAACGCGACCCTTATCGCGCTGACCGGCTCACTTTTTGTCAACACGACGCCAGTTGGCGCCCAGCTCACGCTCGACGGTTTCACCGCCGGCATTTCACCGGCAACGCTCCCTGATATTATCCAGGGCAGTCACCTGCTCAACGTGTCAAAAGAGGGATTTATCACCCAGAGCATTCCGGTACAGATAGCTACTAACCAGACAACGGCTGTGAATGTCGTGCTGTTCCCGTCAGGTGGTATCGGGGCGCCCGGATTCCTTCCCCTGACCGTAGTTGCCGGTATCCTCATGGCGCTGCTGGTTGCCAGGAAACGTTTACGGAAATAAAAGGCACATGGTCATCAGACCGGAATTTCCCAAATCCGCTATTTCTTTTCAGGAGTTCAAAAACGATACAAGAGTAAATATTAAAAGGCCTGGTGCAGGTTCTGATGGTATCCCCCGTATTCAAACATTAACCATGATCTTTATTCCCTCAATCTTCACGGCCAAGGTCTCCGGATACTAAGTCCTGATGAGGGTGAAAATTTCGTTCATATGACGTGCCATGTTCAGAACAATTTCACACCTCACTTCGTCTGGTGTTCTTTTGGAGGAAGTCCGGACTGCCTCTTTTTTCAGCTCTCCGTCGGAGAAAAAAATAGCCTCATATCAGTGTTCTGGCAGGGTTTGTGGGTGCCCGATGGGATAAACTATGGGGCAAAAAACAGCTCGATGTAAGGGGCTTTACAAGCCGATAGGTGAGGCGCAAACCTGCCGTATTTTGGCTAACAGGGCAATAATTGGGCGTATTCTCCACACGAACCGAAATAGAGGGTTCTACGGGGTTTTTCCACAGGGTAGGTGAGAATCGAGATGAGAATCTGAGCCCGGATAGGGCTTATTTTACTCGATCCCAGTAGATGTAGTATAGCTGGGTATCATTCAA
>DATKZP010000069.1:0-7336 GCA_035527915.1 Methanoregula sp.
TGAAAACTTTTCACGAAGGCATACGGTATACCCTCCGGTCCGGAAACATAACGGGTGGGTTATCCGGAAATCGCGTGATTTTTCTCGCGCGATGCGATACCTCAAACCATTGCGATTGATTATCATCCGGCGGGGATTTCGTAACCCGTGGGGGCACTTGCACGCACGGATTACCGGGAGGAAAAATTCACAACCTTCTTTACGGTTCTGGATGTTCACTTCCATCAATTGAAGGTGTTAACATAAACCGGCTTTTTTAAAAAACAGACTTTGTTGAAATCCTGTAGAAAAAAGAGCAGTCGCTCTTAGGGGCACTTTGCATATCGGTCTTCTATCAAAGCCGCTCGGGCATCCCCCAAATAGTGCGATAGATCCTATGAAGGTTGCTGAAATCCTTTTTTTTTTTAAAAAAGGGGTCAGGGGGATGCTCTCACTGGGGTGCCTCCCCCACTGGCGGAGAGAGGGGGTCACCCTCCAAGCTGTCGCTGATAATAAGTAAATGACAGAAAAATAGGATTTCAACAGAGCAGGGATTATTAAAAAATCTGCCCGGTTAACAGTAACTACCAACCGGAACTATCGATAATTTTTCCCCCAGCCAATAATCTAATATTTTTTTCGCACCGCAACATACCACACAATTGCACCAATGACAAAGAGCGCGGTAACACCAAGTGCGGTTGCGTATTTCATATAAAACGGCATGTTTGCATCACGATTCTGTTCAGCGATGCGCCGGTTAGCTTCAAGATTCGGGAACGTGGGATCAAGCGCCTGCACTTTATTGAAGGCTGCTATGGCTTCATCATATCTCTTCATGCCGGCAAGTGAGTATCCCTTATTGAACCATGCATCGGGACTGCTGGGATCAAGACTAATCGCGGTCTCATAAGCGGCGAGTTCCTCATCATACCTGCCGAGATTGTACAGGATATATCCCCGGTTTATCCAGCCCCGGACATAATCGGCTTTGATCGCAATTACCTGGTCTGATGCAGCGAGCGCCTCGGTGAACTGTTCTGCCCGGTTGAGTGCATCCGCTTTCCCGTTCCATGCCTCAAAATAGGACGGTTCGAGTAAAATTGCATGGTCATATGCCGGGACAGCCTCGGTATAACTCTCATTTTTTATGAACGCATTTCCCTGTTCGTACCACCCGATCGCATCGCTGGAATAGGCAGAGACAGGAATGCAGCTACAGGACAGTAAGATGATTGCCAGTAGTGCTGCTTTGGTAACGATCCGCATTTTCATGGTTTCCGGATATATCTGGTCAGGAACAACATAAAGAATTCTAAAAAAAAAGACCATGGGCTGATCAGTGAGCCAGAACAAGAACGCGACGGGTAAGGCTTTTGTGTACCCGCTGTTCATGGTGCTGCAGGATCTTCATGTGGCCTGACGCAATATCAGAAATATCCTTATGCGTGACTACTGCTGCCCTGTGTCCGGTTTTAAGGACACGATGGATCTCATCCAAAGCATCAGCATAAAGATTATCCATGGTATCAGTTTTTTTAATGCAGACAGACTGCCCGTAGGGAAAATCCGTCACAACTGTATCAAGGGACTGGTTGCCAAACGGCAGGTGCGTTGCATCGGCCAGCATGAGATCTGAGCCGGTCACGTTTTGCCGGCTGCCACCGATCATCATCGGGTCAAAATCACTGCCCAGCGTGCGCATGCCAAGCATCGCCGCTTCGATCAGGATACCGCCCGTTCCGCAGAACGGATCGAGCAGTGTGTCCCCCGCTTGTGCACACGTTACATTGATGAGTGTCCGTGCCATCCTTGGCATCATCACGCCCGGGTGGAAAAAATCCCGTTTCCCGGGATTGCGGAGATCATAGGCACCGCGATTGATAGTAAAGAGCACTTTGCCAAAATAACACCGGTCCTCTGACAGGATGGCACGATATTCTGTTACCGGGTTGTCCAGTGAGACAGGGCCCGATATCATGGTGCCGATCAACCGCTCAAACTCCCGTTGCGAACAGGGATTTCTTGCATGACACCCTCCATGAACTTTTTTGGCCCGTCCTGCAAATGACTGCCGGGTTTCTATGGCAAGATCTTTAAGCAGGTTCTGGAACGCAGGAAGCGTGGGTTCACATTCGCCGAGATATTCTGCCACAACCTGCGTCATGGCAAGGCGGCGGGTAGATTCCGGGTCAGGGACATCAGCAACTGCGACCTGGAGACGCTGATCGAGGACTTTACCAATACATTCGAGTTCGGCAAAGGGAAGTGTCGGATTTTCACCGGACAACTCAAAAAGCAGTCTCATCCTTATCTCATTGATCCCGGGTGGTTAAAAAAAAGTGCGCAGCAAAGGTAAAACATTCTTATATAAAAAAAACCGGTACATGAGATTCCGGTCACTTTTTACCTTTCTTTTTTCCCATGATCCCGGAGAAGAATCCGCCTGAACCCGTGCTTTTGCCTTCAAGTTCTGCAAGTTTTGCGTAGAGTTCCTTCTGTTCATTGTTAAGGGACCTGGGGGTGACAATTTTTACCCTGACCAGCAGGTCTCCGGGTTTTCCACGGCGCTTTACCCCTTCACCGCCTATCTTCAGCGCTGTGTTATACTGTACACCGGAAGGCACCCGCAGGTCAAGGTGTCTTTTATCGATCGTTTCGATCTCAATGGATGTACCAAGAGCTGCCTGTGCAGGACTGATCTCGATGGATGTCTCAAGATTGTCACCGACCCGGGTAAACCGTTCATGGGACTGGACATACACCTCGATAAACAGGTCGCCATTGGGTGCACCGTAATCACCTGCCTCACCATACCCCTCCATGCGGAGCCGCATACCGTTGTCGATTCCTGCAGGGATATGCACGGAAACTTTCCGTTTTACCCGGGAATGACCTGAACCCTTGCATACTTTACAGGTTTTTTCAGGAATTTTTCCTTTTCCTCCACACTGATTACAGGTCATCATGCGGACGAACTGGCCAAAGGATGAATGAGCAGCCTGCCGCATCTGCCCGCTCCCCCCGCAGCGGGGACAGGTATTCAGCCGTTTTGTTTCACTTCCGGAACCGTTGCACGCTGAACACGGTTCTGTATGCATCACTTCGATGTCACGGTCAACACCCGAGACTGCATCTTCAAGCCGTATCTGGATGCGCATGAGGAGGTCTGCACCGGGTTGTGGACCGGACCGTCGCTGACCACCGCCAAAGAAATCAAAGATATCCCCGAATCCGGAAAAGTCGGTATTGAAGCCTCCGCCCCCAAACCCACCTCCACCGGTGTACGAGCCTTTTGACGCATTGGTATACGTTTCATGGCCCATGTTGTCGTATTGTGCTTTCTTCTGCTCATCGGAAAGCACACTATATGCCTCGTTGATCCCCTTGAACTTCTCTTCTGCACCCTTGTCCTTGCAGACATCGGGATGGTATTTCCGGGCGAGGTTGCGGTATGCTTTCTTGATCTCCTTGTCATCGGCACTACGGGGTATTCCGAGGATATCGTAGTAGTCATCCGCACTCATTTTAGCGCTCACTCTTCTTTTACGTTATAATCTGCATTGACAACAGTATCATCGGTATTTTTATCAGGTTCCGGTGCAGCACCGGCTCCTGCCTGCTGTTCTGCTGCCTGCTCTGCCTGCATTTTCTGGTAGATTTTGGTTGTTGCTGCATAGACACTTTCAGTCAGCGCTTCCATTGTCTTCTTTATCTCATCAAGATTGTCGTCGGCCAGCGCTTTCTTTACTGCAGTAATGCCTTCCTCAACTTTTAGCTTGTCAGCTGTTTCAAGCTTGTCCCCGCTCTCTTTTAACATCTTTTCAGCAGTGAATACGGCAGTATCCGCCTGGTTGTGCAGCTCAATCTCATCGCGCTTTTTCTTATCGTCATCCTCGAACTGTTTGGCTGCATCCATCATCTTCTTGATGTCTTCATCGGAGAGTTTCTTATCTCCCTTGATCGAAATTGCCTGCTGGTTGCCTGACCCCATATCCTTTGCCGATACATGAATAATGCCATTTGAGTCAATATCGAACGTGACTTCAATCTGGGGTATGCCGCGGGGTGCCGGCGGGATGCCGGTCAGCTGGAACCTGCCAAGGGTAAAGTTATCTTTTGCAAGAGCCCGCTCACCCTGTACCACGTGGATCTCGACACTGGTCTGCCCATCAGCTGCTGTCGAGAATATCTGGCTCTTCCGTGTGGGGATGGTGGTATTACGTTCGATCAGTTTGGTTGCGATACCCCCAAGGGTCTCTATGCCCAGCGTGAGCGGGGTGACATCGAGCAGGACAATATCTTTTGTCTCACCGGTCAGCACAGCACCCTGGATTCCTGCACCGAGAGCAACGCACTCATCGGGGTTGATGCCCTTGTCGGGATCTTTCCCAAGAATCTTTTTTACGGTATCCTGAACAAGGGGTACACGAATGGAACCTCCTACGAGGAGGACGTGATCGATGTCCTTTGGCTCAAGCTTTGCATCGCTCAGTGCCTGCTTCACTGGTCCGACAGTGGATTCGACGAGATCCCCAATAAGTTGTTCGAGTTTTGAACGGGTAAGATCGATGTTGAGGAATTTGGGGCCACTCGTATCCGTTGTTATGTAGGGCAGGTTGATGTTGGTGGACTGGCGCTGTGAGAGCTCGATCTTTGCATTCTCTGATGCATCACGCAGTCTCTGCATGGCATACGGATCATTGCGCAGGTCAACTCCCTCTTTTTTCTTAAACTCCTCAATAAGGTAGTCCGTGACGCGTTTGTCGAAGTCATCCCCGCCAAGGTGGTTATTACCGGCAGTTGATTTTACTTCAAAGACACCGTCACCAAGGGTCAGGATCGAAACATCAAATGTACCGCCACCAAGGTCATACACCAGAACGGTGGAATCCTGCTCTTTATCAATGCCATATGCCAGTGCACTTGCAGTGGGTTCGTTGATGATGCGCATGACATCCAGACCGGCGATCTTTCCGGCATCCTTGGTTGCCTGCCGTTGTGAATCATTGAAGTATGCCGGAACAGTGATAACCGCTTTTGAAATCTTCTCCCCTAAGTATGCCTCAGCATCGACTTTCATCTTCTGAAGGATCATTGCCGATATTTCCTGGGGTGAATAATTCTTATCATCGATTTTAATTTTTTCTGTCGATCCCATCGTACGCTTGATTGACTGGATAGTCCGCTGGGGATTGGTAACCGCCTGGCGTTTGGCCAGGCTGCCGACAAGACGTTCTCCATCTTTGGTGAATGCAACGATTGATGCGGTCGTCCGCCCGCCTTCTGCGTTTGGGATCACAATCGGCTTTCCTGCCTCCATGATCGACATACAGGAAAAGGTTGTTCCCAGATCGATTCCTAAAACCTTCTCTTTTGCCATTTTTTATACCACCTGATCTTTCTGATTTCCTTTGGATACGGCAACTTTTGCGTATCTTATCACTTTATCATGCATACGATACCCGCGTGAGACTTCATCGATCACGGTGCCCGCCGGTTCTTCTGACGTGACATGAGCGATGGCTTCATGTTCTGCAGGATTGAATTGTTTTTTTTGTGCATCCAGGGGGGTTACACCATTGCGCAGCAATTGGGCATTGAGGAGCTGTCGGATCTGAAGGATACCTTCACGCAGGTGGGTATCATCCGTTTTTAATGCCCGTTCAAAGTTGTCCACCACTTCGAGAATATCAATGGCGAATCGTTCATTTGCAAGCGAAATGAGAGTCTCCCTTTCACGAGATGTACGTTTTTTAAAATTTTCATAGTCTGCAGCAAGCCTGAGGAGCTGATCGTTTAATTCGGCAAAAGCTTTCTTTTGCGCTTCGAGCTCAGCCACAAGCAGCTGAGATTCCGGCAGGGGATTTTCTGCCGTACCGGAATCATCTACTCCGTTTTGTTCAGTACTGTGTTCTACGTCGTGCATAGTACATCCCATTCGATGTTCCAATATCTATTGTATTGTGGTTCTATATATATTTTTACATCATCCCCCCACGAGAACCGTTGAATATTACCTGTTTTTCATAATTGGGCGCAATTATTCGTATAATTCGATATTCAAGCATTATTATGAGATTTATTTAAGCGATTTGCAGGTACCAGTACTCCAGATGACAGAAGGTACAGGTTTTTTTAATTCCAGGATCGGGTAATGTAATTTTGTCACGCAGTTAATAACCTGCATACATTTTTCTTTCCTGTTCTGCATACACTAGACCATGAAGTGGGCACTGCTCTCTGTCTGGGACAAGACCGGTATCATCGAGCTCGCGCAGGAGCTTTTACAACAAAAATACAGCATTATGAGTTCGGGCGGGACCGGAAAGGCACTTGCAAAAGCCGGTATACTGTTTACCGAGGTTTCCAGTTATACCGGCTTTCCTGAGATGATGGATGGACGAGTAAAGACCCTGCACCCAAAAGTTCATGGGGGTTTACTGGGGAGACGCCAGGTTGATGATGCGGTAATGGCAAAGTACGGGATCAACCGGATCGATCTGCTGGTAGTAAACCTGTACCCGTTCGAGAAGATGTCCGGGCAGCAGATGAGCCTTGAAGCATTGATCGAATTCATCGATGTTGGCGGACCGGCTATGATCCGTGCAGGGGCAAAAAATTACAAACAGGTAGCAGTCGTTGTCGACCCTGCGGATTACCCGGCGGTCATCAGGGCGATTCATAACGGTGAGATCTCTTCAGAACAACGGCTTGATCTTGCAAAAAAGGCATTTGCCCGGACTGCTGCCTACGATGCGGCGATCAGCAATTACCTCTATGTACTCGATGCCCCGTTTCCCTCAACGTTCACGGTGCAGTTCAATCATGGCAGGACACTGAGATATGGAGAGAATCCGCACCAGCAGGCTGGAGTCTATGGTACTACCGGTATTGCGGGATCGGAGCCGATCCAGGGAAAGCAGATGTCGTATAATAATTATCTTGATGTAAACGCCGGTGTCGCACTTCTCCGCGAGTTTGAAGAAACCGCTGCCGTTATCGTCAAGCACAATAATCCCTGCGGGGTTGCCATTGGTACAGACCTGCTTGATACTTATATATCAGCCCGTGAAGTTGATCCTGCTTCTGCCTATGGATCCGTTGTCTGCCTGAACCGAAAGATCGATAAGAACGTGGCAGAAGAGATTACAAAGACGTTTGTTGAAGTCCTTGTCGCCCCGTCATTTTCAGATGAATCTCGTGCGATCATGGCAAAAAAGGAGAACATGCGGGTGCTTGTTCTCCCGCAAAAATCCGGAGGTGATGAGATCCGGACCATCGATGGCGGTGTGCTCGTGCAGCGAACACCCCCCTACCAGGAGCACTGGGAAGTGATCACCGACCGCGATCCAAC